>JAIBBQ010000332.1 GCA_019694595.1 Myxococcaceae bacterium | reverse complement strand
TTCGACGGCCTCGGGCGGCGGCTCCGGCGGTGCCGGCGGCGGCTCGGGTGGTGGCGGCTGCGGCTGCTCCAGCGCCGCGCCGGGGCTGCTGGCGCTCGCCGCGCTGGCGCTCGGCAGGCGGCGGCGGCGCGCCTAGGCCAGCTCGATCCACACCGGGGCGTGGTCCGACGGCTGCTTGCCCTTGCGCGCCTCGCGGTCGACGCCGGCGGCCTTCAGGCGAGCGGCGAGGTCGGCGGTCACCAGCAGGTGGTCGATGCGCAGCCCGTGGTTCTTCGGGAAGCCGAGCATGCGGTAGTCCCACCACGAGAACATGGGCTCGGCCGGGTGCAGCGTGCGCACCGCATCGACCAGCCCCAGCGACCGGGTGAGCGACCTGAGCGCGTTGCGCTCGGGCTCCGAGAACAGCGTGCGCCCCTGGAACAGCCGCGGGTCCCACACGTCGAGGTCCTCGGGCGCGACGTTGAAGTCGCCTGCGAGCACCAGCGGCCCGGGCGGCCGCTTCTGCAGCCAGCGCTCCAGCCGGCGGTACCAGCCCAGCTTGTACTCGTGGGCCTCCGAGCCGACCTCCTGGCCGTTCGGCGCGTAGAGCGAGACCACCTGCACGCCGTCGACCGTCGCCAGCAGCAGCCGGGCCTGCTCGTCGGCCTCGCCGTCGTCGATGTTGCGCACCTCGCCGGTGACGGGGCCCTTCGTCAGCAGCGCCACCCCGTTGTACGTCTTCTGCCCGAAGGTGCAGCACCGGTAGCCCGCGGCCTCGACCTCGGCGCGGGGAAACTGGTCGTCGGTGCACTTGAGTTCCTGCAGACACAGCACGTCGGGCGACGCCGTCTTCAGCCAGCCGACGAGGCGGTCGACCCGCGCGCGCACCGAGTTGATGTTCCAGGTCGCGATCTTCATGAAGGCCTTCAGCTGCTCGCCGACGTGTAACGCCGCAGCGACCGCAGCCACACCTGGCGCGCGAAATACGAGAAGACGCCTGCCCCCAGCACACCGAAGCCGACCGAGGCGAGCTGCACGCGACCGAGCAGCGCCTCGGCGGGCGTCGTGGTCATCAGCGCGAGCGGAATGACGAAGGTGAACAGCACGGCCACCACGCCCCGGTACACCGTGCTGGGCCAGCGGGCAGCGTCGAAGATCGAAGTGAAGAGGTACGAGAGGTTGTCGATCTTCACGACCCGGAAGGCGAGGGAGACGATGAGGATCCACAGGGAGTACAGGATCACCCACGCCACCACGAACAGCAGCAGCGCTTCCACCACCCCTGCCGGAGAAGGCCACCGCCCGAGCCGGTGGAACGCGACCCCCATCACCACCAGCGCCGCGGCGACGTTGGTGACCCGCCACAGCTCGAAGCGCGCGGTGGACACGAGAAACTGGGCATCGGCCGGCTTGAGGAGCACGAAGTCCAGGGTGCCCTTGCGGATGTGGTCGACGATCGCCTCCAGGCACGGGTTGATCGCCCCCTCGAGCACTCCCTGGAGCAGGATGAACCAGCTGGTCACGACCAGCGACTCTTCGAAGGTCCAGCCCGGGATTCCGTGGGCGGAGCTGCCGCCGTAGACCACGAACAGCGGCGCGAGCGCGGTCGCGGCCCAGAGCAGCGACAGCACGCCTTCGAGCAGGAACTCCCAGCGGTACTGGGCCGCCACCAGGAACGCCGTCCGCAGCTGCAGACGCAGGAGATGGAGCGCGCGCCGCACCTAGCCCCCCACCGCCTGGAACCGACGGATGGCGTGCCGCCACAGCTGCCACGCTCCGACCAGGAGCCCCAGCACCCACAGCCACTGGTGCCCCAGCAGCGCGAGCGTCTCGGCCTCGTCGTGGGCGCCGATCAGCAGCTCGACCGGGAACCCCATCTGGTAGCGAAACGGCATCAGCGCCACCGAGGCCCGCAGCCAGTCGGGAAACAGCTCCAGGGGGAAGAGGTACCCCGAGAAGACGAAGAAGCACGTCATCCACACCTCGAGGAGCTTGCCGCTCTGCTCGGTGAAGAGCGCCAGCGCGCCGATGAGCACGTTGGAGAGGAACGCGATGAGCCACGCGCCCACCACCGAGGCCGCCAGCATCGCCAACGCCAGCGGAGCGCGCGGGAGCCCCGTGTCCCACGTGAGGATCACCAGCGCGATGGTCACCGGCAGGGCGACCAGCATGCGCAGCGGAATCGCGGCGAGGTGCCCGACCGAGAAGCTGACCATGGGGTGCACGGGACGCAGCAGCCGGAGCGACAGCGTGCCCTGGCGCACCTCGTAATTGATCTCCCACGCCGCCCACGACGACACCAGCTGGCGCACCACGAACGCCGCGAGGAAGTACGCCACGAAGCTGGAGCCGGTCCACGCCCGGCCCTGGCTGCTCACCACCGCCCCCTCGCTCGCCACCGCCGACCACAGCATCAGGCTCACGAACGGCATGGTGGTGGACAGGAGCCACACCACCATCTCGGCTCGGTAGGCGATCGCCTCCATCACGCCGACCCGGAACATGGCCGGCACGGCACGCAAGGTGGTTCGCAAGGTCATCGAGAAGGCACCGGGCGGCCGGGCGACGGCATACCGGAGGGCATACCCCAACTCGCGCGGCTCGACTTCGGGCGATCGACGCGGCTAAGGGCGCCCCATGGCGCAGAGCGCAGCCAAGGACCTCGAAGCCTGGATGCCGCGCCTGGTGCGCGCGTGGCGCAACCGCACCCGCCAGAAGGGCGGCGACCAGCTCAACGCTCAGGAACTCGACCAGGTGGCCGCGGGCGTGAAGCGGCTGTCGCACGGCCTCACCCGCGAACGCGAACTCGCCGGCGCCCGGTACATGGACGACCCGCAGCTCCTCGCGGCGTACCTCTTCTTCTTCTGGCCGGTGAGCTACGCCCAGGCCCGCAGCGCGCTCGGTGAACTGAACCGCCCGCGGCGCGTCCTCGACCTGGGCAGCGGGCCCGGGCCGGTGGCCTTCGCCGCGCTCGACGCCGGCGCCAGCGAGGTGACCTGCGCCGAGCGCAGCGCCCCGGCCTTGGACCTCGCGCGCGCGCTCGCCGTCGAAGCCGAGGTGGGGCTTTCCACCCGCGACTGGAGCGCCGACAAGCCCCTGCCCCCCGGGCCCTTCGACCTCATCACCCTGGGCCACGTGGTGAACGAGCTGCACGGCGTAGGCCCCGATGCCATCGCCAAGCGGGCTGCGTTCCTCGCGCAGGTGGCGCGGAACCTGACGCCGTCGGGCACCCTGCTGGTGCTCGAGCCCGCGCTGCGGGAGACGTCGCGGGCGCTCCTCGAGGTGCGCGACGTGCTGGTGGCCCAGGGCTTCGCGGTCCGGGCGCCTTGCCTCTTCAAGGGCCCCTGCCCGGCGCTGGTGAAGCCTTCCGACTGGTGCCACGCCGAGCGCAGCTGGACGAAGCCGGGCCTGGTCGACGCCCTCGCGCGCCGCACCAATTTGCACAAGGACGCGCTCAAGATGAGCTACCTCGCGCTCGCCGCGCCCAAGGTCGCCTGGCCCGAGCCCCCGGCCGGGCGCGTCTTCCGCATCGTGTCCGAGCCGCTCGAAGGCAAGGGCCGCCAGCGCCTGATGGGCTGCGGCCCCGAAGGCCGCCTGGGCCTCGCGCTGCAGGACAAGCACCGCACCGCCGCCAACCAGGCCTTCTTCTCGCTGGAGCGCGGCGCCGTGGTCCGGCTCGACCACACCGAGCCCAAGGGCGACGGCGTGGCGCTCGACGACCGCACCACCGTCGAGGTGCTCGCCCGGGCCGGCCAGGCCGTCACTGGTCCGTGAGCGCCGCCCGGGCCTCGGAGGCGTACGGCCCGGCGGGGAAGTCTTCGAGGTAGCGCCGGTACTCGGGCTCCGCGAGCTCGGGCCGCAGCTTGGCGTCGTAGCAGCGCGCCCGGAGGATGCGCGAACGCCCCGCGAGCTCGGCGCGGCCGCGGTCGAGCGCCAGCTCGCTCAGTCCGAGCAGGTACCGCTCGCAGCTGCCACGCCGCAGCGCGCGCTCCGCCCGCTTGAGGAAGATGCCTTCCACGTCGGTGGGAATGGCCTCCACCGTCACCGGCGCGCCCTGCGCGGTGCCGACGGGCTCCGGCTCGGCGACCGGCGGGGGGCCTTCCCACGGGGTGCCTTCGGGCGTCGACCACTCCACGGTGGTGGCGTCGGCCGGTGGCGGCTGGGGCGCGGGGGCGCTCGGCATGGGCGCCCACTCACCTTCGTCGGTCGCCGGGGCCGCCGGGCCAGCCGACGGAGGTGACTCCGCCGCGGCGGCCTTCACCGGCGGCCGGGCCTCGCGCCGGGCCACCGCCTCGTCCTCCGCGTCCTGGCGCAGCACCCGGGCGAGCCGTTCCTGGGTCGGGCTGCCGCGGGCGCCGCCCGAGGCCTGCACCAGCGGGGGCGGGCTCACCACCAGCGCCGCCGACTGCGCCGGGCTCAGCACGCCCCGCCGCACCGCGCTGCCGTCGCCAGCGATCCACACCGCCTCGCCGGCCGCCACCTCGACCACCGAGCCGTGCGGCGCCTCGACCCGCACCAGGCCCTGCGCCACCTGCACCTCGGTGCCGCGGCCGCGCTGGGCCACCTGGAAGCGGGTCCCCACCACGTGCACGGCGATGTGCCCCGAGCGCACCACGAAGGTGCGCGCGTCGCGGTGGGTCGCCTCCACCACCACCGCGCCGCGCTCCAGCTCGAGCTCGACCGCCGAAGGCGAGGCCGACGCCAGGCGCAGCCGCGCCAGCGCGCCCAGCTTGGCCGCGCTCCCGTCGGGCATGGCGATGACCGCGCTACCCCGGGCCTGCGTCTCCAGCACGTCGCCCGCGGCGACCTCGGCGCCCGGCGGCAGGGTCAGGCCCGCCCGCCGCACCCCTTCGGCGCGCTCGAGGTGCGCCGGCACCACCGCGCTCGCGACTGCCGGCACCGCGGCCGGCGCGGCCTGATCAGCCGGGCGGGTGACCACGAAGGCCACCGCCGCCGCCGCCGCGAGCACGAGCCCGGCCGTCATCA
>JAIBBQ010000091.1 GCA_019694595.1 Myxococcaceae bacterium | reverse complement strand
CGCCGAGCCGCCGCCCGCCGAGCCACCGCCCGCGGAGCCGCCGCCCGACGAGCCGCCACCCGCCCCACCACCGCTGGAGCCGCCACCGCCACCGCTGCCTCCGCCGACGATGGTCACGCTGAACGCCTTCTCGGCGCGCTGGACCGGTGACGAGGCGTCAGCGACCACGATGGTGAAGGCGTACTGACCTGCCGCAGGCGCGCCATAGATCCGCCCGGTGGTGGCATCGACGAAGAGGCCCTGGGGCAGCTTGGGGCTCGAGAAGGCATACGGCTTGGTGCCCCCGCTCACTGCGAGCGTGAAGCCGTAGTCCGTGCCGACGACGCCGTCTGGGAGCGACGCGGTGGTGATGAGGATCGGATTGGCGCTCCCGACCGCCGGTGCCACCACCGAGAAGTGCGTGGTCGACGCCGACAGGGTGTGGGCTTGCTCGTCCACCGTCGTCTCCAGCTCGGAGAAGGCCGTGCTGCCCATGGGGGCGATGCGCAGCCGCAGCTGGCTCGCCGCGGCTCCACCCAGCTGCGCGGGGTCGTACGGAACCTTGAGCGAGATCGGCTTCAGGAAGGTCTGCCCTTCCGGTGCGAGCACGAAGGCCTGACCGACGGCCCGCGCGCCCAGCTCCGACGTTCCCGGCGCTGCCGAGCCCGTGATGCTCACCGTCACCGCGCTGGCGAGGGCCGAGGCCGGTACCGTCACCGCCGCGCCCGTCGCGTGGGTCACCGTTCCACCGCTGGTGCTCACCGAGGCGCTCACGGTGCTGGTGTCGACGCCGGAGCCGCCGCCGGTGCTGCTGGCGCCACCACCCGCCGACGAGGTTCCTCCTCCGGAGCTGCTCGCGCCGCCCCCCGAGGCCGCCGAGCCTCCACCCGTCGAGCCACTGCCGCCACCCGCGCTGCCGCCGCCACCATCGGCGCACGCCGCGCACAACGCAGCCATGAGCACTGCCCCCAGAAGACGCTTCGACATGTGTGACTCCCCCCGTGAATTGACTGGAATCGCGTTCTACCTGCCTGCGCCGGGTCGCTGTCCATCAGGGGCGCCCCGAAGGTGGTTCATCGACTAGGCTTCCGGCCACCTCCATGCGTCGCGCTCCGGGCCTCGGTCTGTCTCGTAACCTCTTGTTTTGGCTGGTCACCTCATGGTGCGTCTCCGGGTGCGGCCCCGCCAAGCCCGGCCCCACGCCCGACACCATCAGCACCACCTACCGCCTGCTGGTGGGGGCCTCCATGGGCGCCATCGGCACCGCCGCTGTCGGCCTCACCCACCCCGACCGCTTCGACGGCATGGGGGCGCTGGGCGGCCCGATGGACGCGTCGTTCTTCTTCCGCATGATGGACGACTTCACCCTGGGCGGCTTCTGCTCCCTGAAGGACCTCGAGGCGCTGAAGGACCAGGGCGCGCTGAACGACGTCGCCAAGGTCCAGGCCTGCAGCCACCGCGCGACCCCCATCACCTGGGAGCACTCGCAGGACTTCAACCACTGGCACTTCACCACCTCGGGCGACGACTTCGACCGCAGCCAGTACCTGAACCTCATCACCGACCTCTGCCTCGCTTACGGCAACTTCTTCGGGGAGAACCCCGCCTCGCCGTACGCGCCGCCCTCGGTGCCGGCGGACCTCCTGAAGCACCCCGAGCGCACGCTCTGCACCAGCCCCATCAAGGTGAAGAACGCCTACAACGCCGAGTTCAACCCCGAAGGGAAGTACGACGCGATCACCTTCTGCGACGGGCAGCTGCCGCTCTTCCGCTGCAGCGAGACCAAGGCCCCGGTCGACTTCTGCGCCGACCCGCGCAACCGCGAGAACCCGCTGCCGTACGAGCGCACGCTGCTCTACGCCAACAACTTCTGCGCGGGGCAGGGCACCCCGGTGGTGGTCACCAACAAGAACGACCCGCTGTACCTGCTCGACCACGCCGGCAACGTCGACCCCTGCCGCGAGCCGGTGGTGCCGGTGACGGTGATGCTGGCCATCGACCTCAACGGCAATGGCCGCCGCGACTACGGCGAGCCGGTGCTCAACAACGGGCGCGAGCGCTTCGACGACGTGGGGGCCGACGGCTGCGCCGACGACTTCGAAGACGGCCAGGGCGGCTGCCAGACGAGCGCGCAGAGCGGCCGCGGCGACCCCAACGGCGACGACTACGACGCGCTCAAGAACCCCATGGGCACCGAGCGCGACTGGGTGTGGGAGACCGGCGAGCCGTACCGCGACTTCGGCCTCGACGGCGTTCCGGGGACCAAGGACATCGGCGAAGGCAACGGCCAGTACGACGTCTCGCTCGGCCGGCGCTCGCTCCTCGAGCTCGACGCGCGCGCCAACCTGAAGAAGCTCGACGCCAAGGCGCTCGGCCGGCTCGACTTCTTCCTCGACGGCGGCATCCGCGACGTCTTCAACCTGGGCCTGATGTCGCACCAGGTCTTCGGGCTGCTCAAGGCGCTGCGGCCGTCGTCGCGCGCGGTGGGCGCGTACCGCGACTTCGCCGAGGTGCCCGGCACCACCGACCGCAACGGCCAGTACAACCCCTGGACCAAGGCGTGGACGCGCGTGCCCCGCGACGTGGAGATCCTCTACGGCAAGGACGCTCCCACCGACGAGGACCGGGTGGCCGGCGACGGCGACCACGTGGGCACCATCGCCCAGGCCGCGGCGCGCTTCTATTCGGTGTTCAACTGGGCCGCCGTCACCTGGCCGTCGCTGCCCCAGCCCAAGGCGACGCTGGGCTCCCAGGTCGATCGCGAGCCGACCGAGTGGTACCAGTCGAAGATCCTCGGCGCGAAGCGCGAGTACGGCATCGTGCTGCCGCCCGGCTACGAGCTGCCCGAGAACAAGGACGCCCGCTACCCCGTCGTCTACATGCTGCACGGCTACGGCATGGCCCCCAAGGCCTTCACCGACATCAGCGTGCTCACCACCATCTACACGATGGATCCCGACGTGCAGTTCCGGCCGATGATCCTCGTCTTCCCGTCGGGCAAGTGCTGCCTCACCAACCGCGACACCGGCGAGCGCGACTGCCGCGAGACCGACGACCTCGGCCGCCCGCTCGACGCCGTGCCGGGCTTCGAACGCGAGTGCGTCATCGGCAACTTCTTCATCAACCGCCACGGGTACGATGGCTCCGACAACACCCGCTATTCCGATGCCCTCTTCGAGCTGATGGACCACATCGACGAGAAATACCGCACGCTCCCGCGCGCGGAGGTGACCGCGCGGTGACCGCCAAGGACGGCGCCATTCGCGTCGAGCTCAAGCGAGCCGACGTGGCCGAGCTGGTGCTCAAGCACGAGCTCCTGCGCGCCTGTCCGCTGGTGATGGCGCTGGGCGACCGCGCCGCCACCATCCTCGGCACCGGCGTCGGCCGCCGGTACCCCGAAGGCACCACCATCTTCCACCAGGGGCAGCCGGGCGACTCGGTGTTCCTCGTGCTGCGCGGCGAGGTCCGGCTCACCAGGAGCCAGGACCAGGCGCCGGTCGAGCTCGGCGTGGCCGGGCAGGGCGACGTGTTCGGCGAAGGCGAGCTGCTCGAGCCGAAGGAGCGCAGCTGCAGCGCCTACGCCGGCAACGACGTCGACGCGGTGGAGCTCACCCGCGCCAAGCTGCTCCAGCGCGGCCAGCTGCCGCTCGAGCTCCATGCCTTCCTCACCGACGTGCAGACCCAGCGCCGCAAGGCGCAAGACGAGCTCTCGCAGTTCCTCGACCGGTGGTGACCGATGGCGATCAAGGGTGAGTACCTCGACGACGACGACGAGAAGCCGGAAGGGCCGAAGAAGTTCAAGGAGTGGGACTGCCCGTCCTGCAACGCCAACAACCCCAGCGGCGACGGCATCAAGCCGGGGGAAGAGGTCATCTGCAATTACTGCGGCGTGGAGTTCATGGTGAAGATCTCCGACGAAGGGAAGCTCAAGCTCCGCGAGCTGTGAGCGTCAGGCGCTGCGGCGCGCCGGTTTGTGCAGCGCGTGCGCCAGCGCTCCCACCTGGGTGATGGCCGCCTCCACCCGCGCCGTCCACGGGAAGCCGCAGGAGATCCGCACGCAGCTCTGGAAGGCGCCCCGCGCCGAGAAGATCGACCCCGGGGCGATCGCCACCTTCTTCTCCAGCGCCCGGCGCTGCAGCTCGAGCCCGTCGATGCCCGGCGGCAGCTCGACCCAGAGCACGAAGCCGCCCTTGGGGTTGGTGACCCGCGTGCCGTGGGGGAAGGTCAGCGCGATGGCCTCGCGCATGCGCCCCACCTGCGCCTTGAGCGTCGAGCGCAGCCGCCGCAGGTGCCGGTCGTACCCGCCCGAAGCCAGCATCTCCGCCACCGCCATCTGGGGCAGGGTGGGCGTCGCCACCGTGGTCGAGAACTTGAGCCGGTGCACCCGTTCCTGCCAGCGGCCCGGCGCCACCCAGCCCACGCGGTAGCCCGCCGCCAGCGTCTTGGACACCGAGCCGCACAGCAGCACCCGGCCGTGCCGGTCGAAGTCGCGCACCGGCCGAGGGTGCGGGCCGTCGAACACCAGCTCGCCGTAGACGTCGTCCTCGATGAGCGGCACGTCGTGGCGCTCCAGCAGCCAGGCGAGCTCTTCCCGCGCCGCCTCGGGCATCACCGCCCCCAGCGGGTTGGACACCGTGGGCATGGCGACGATCGCCTTCACCGGCGTGGCCTTGAGCGTCGCCGCCAGTGCCCCGAGGTCGAGCCCGGTCTCGGGCGAGCAGCTCACCTCCACCGCCTTCAAGCCCAGCTCCTCGATGAGCTGCAGGATGCCGAAGTACGTCGGGCTCTCGACCGCCACGGTGTCGCCCGGCTTGGTCACCGCCCGCAGGCACAGGTGCAGCGCTTCCATGCCGCCCACCGTGGTGAGGAAGTCGTCTTCCGACAGCGGAGCGCCCCAGGTGACCGAGCGCCGGGCGAGCTGCCGCCGCAGCGTCTGCAGCCCGGGCGGCGTGTCGTACGCCACGCCCGCGGTCGACATCTCCCGGGCGCAGCTGGCGAGGTGCAGGTTGAGCTGGCGAATGGGGAGCAGCTCGGGCGACAGGAGCGCGCTGCCCAGCGGCACCACTTCCGGGTCGCGCATCGCCTCGCGCAGCGCCACCACGCCGCTGGTGACCTGCACCTTCGCCGGGCCCCCGGGCGGCTTCACGCTGCGGGGCGACAGCAGCTCCAGCGCCCGCCTCGGCCGCACGTAGTGGCCCGACCGCGAGCGCACCTCGATCCACCCCTGGTTCTCCAGCGTGGCCAGCGCCTGGATCGCCGTCGCCACGCTGCAGCCCTGCTGGGTCGCCAGCTGGCGCACCGACGGCAGCCGGTCTCCCGGCCGCAGCGCGCCGCGCTCGATGGCGCCCGAGAGGTCCTGGGCCACGGTCTCGTACAGCAGGGGGCGGTGGGGCATGGACAGAGTGTACCGGTCCAGGCTCCGGGAGGCCGGTACAGACTGTGCCGGTCGTCGGGCGCACAGCACTCGGTCTGTGCTGGTGCCCGGTGGGCCAGGCTGGGCTTTGGCGAACGGCCCGGTTTTGGAGACACTGCCCCTCTCCATGGCAGCCTCCCGCTTCGATCGCGCAACCGTGCTCTCGCTGCTCATCCTCTACGTGGTGTGGGGGTCGACCTACCTGGTGATGCGCTTCGCGGTCGAAGGGCTCCCGCCGCTCCTGATGGGCGCGGGCCGCTTCATCACCGCCGGGCTCACCGTGCTGGCGTTCTTCCGCTGGCGAGGCGAGCCGTGGCCCACCGCGCGGCAGTGGCTGTATTCCTTGCCCATCGGCATCTGCTTCTTCGTCTGCGGCAACGGCTTCGTGGCCATCGCCGAGACGAAGATCGCCTCCGGCGTGGCGGCGGTGGTGTGCGCGATGTCGCCCATCCTCGCGGCGGCCCTGGGGCCACTCTTCGGCGAGCGCACCACCGCGCGAGAATGGGCCGGGCTGGTGCTGGGTATCGCCGGCGTGGTGGTGCTCAGCCGCGGCGCCGAGGTGCAGGAGAACCTCGGCGCGGCCCTGGTGCTGTTCCTCGCGCCCACCGCGTGGTCCATCGGTACGCTCCTGGCGCGCCGCCTCGACCTCCCGCGCGGGGTGATGGCGTCGGCCCCGCAGATGATCCTCGGAGGGCTGGTGCTCCTCGCCGCCGGGTTGCTGCGCGGGGAACGCATCGTCGAGGTGCCGCCGACCAAGGCCCTGATCTCGTGGCTGTACCTGTACACGTTCGGTTCGCTGGTGGCGTTCTCGGCGTACACCTACCTGGTCAAGCACACCCGCACCGCGGTCGCGCTCAGCTACGCCTACGTGAACCCGGCGGTGGCGGTGCTGCTGGGGGTGCTCTTCGGGGCCGAGGCGCTGGGGCCGCACACGGTGTTCGCGACCGGGCTCATCACCCTGGCGACCGTGCTGATGCTGGCCGCCAAGGCACCGCCCCCTGCGGCCCAGGGCGGCGAAGGCGCTCAAGGCTTGGGCGCGCGCAGCACCTCGTAGCTGCCGCCCTTGGGGCCCACGGTCAGCACCGCGGCGAGGCCGTGGCTCGTCGGCCCGGCGTTCAGCTTCCAGGGCAGCGTGTTCGCCGAGCCCTGGTTCACGTAGAGCGAAGGGACGGTCTTGCCCGGCGCCACCGGCCGCCCGCCGAGGTCGGTGCCCTGACCGCCGGCCTCGAGGATGTGGCCGAACGCCCCGAAGCGGATCTTCGCCTTCTCCAGCAGCGCCCCCAGCGCGGGGTCGCCGACGTTGCCGATGCCGGGCACGAAGTCGAGCGCCTTGTCCCCGCGCTGCCGCGGCGGCCCGTGGCTCAGCAGCACCACCGGGTCGTCGGCCTGCGCCGCCAGCGCCGCGGCCTCGTCCAGCGCGCGGTCGGTGTACAGGCAAGCCCCCGTCTGATGGAGGTAGCGCTGGTCGTGGTACCCGCTCACCGCGACCACGTCGACGCCCTGACCGTCGAAGCGGCGCACGCTGCCCATGTTGATGAGGTGCCGGTGCCCGGCGAGCCGCTGCTGGAGCAGGGCGTGGTTGTGCGCGCCCACGCGCTCGGTGTTGCCGGCGATGGCCAGCACCGGCCGCGCCGTGGCGGTGGCGAGGAAGCCGTAGAGCGCCTCCAGCACCTCCGGCTGCTCTCCGCTGTCGCCTCCCACGACGATGGCTTCCACGTCGCGCGCCTCGAACTCCCGCAGGTCCACCTCGAGCAACGCCTTCGTCTCCGGCTCGAAGTCCTTGATGCCCGCGAGCAACCCGAGCTTCACCGTGGCCGGCACCTTGCCGGTGCGGCGCACCTGCACCGTGGTGCCGTTCCAGACGTACCGCCGCTCTCCCAGCGTCTCGGTCTCGGGCGCGGCGAGCGCGGCCGGCCTCGCGTTGCAGTCGTACTGCACCGCCTCGTCGAAGGCCGCCTGGCTCGAGAGCGGCTCTGCGGCCGACGCCTCGAGCGCCACCCAGGCTGCGAGGGCGAGCGCGTGCCTCACTTCTTGCCGGGCTTCGCCGGCGCCGGGGCCACCGGACCGAAGGGCTGGGTCTTCGACTGCTTGGCCCGCGGCGACGGCTGGTCCGTCTGGGTGGTGTCGAGCGGGTCGGGCACCACCACCGCCGGCATGCTGGGGTCGGTCTGCCGCATCGTCCCCAGCTCGTACGGCTTGGTCTCCTGGCGCGAGAAGTCGCGCGCGGGCTGCACCGGGAAGTTGGCGGTGCTCTGCCCGAGGAACTTCTCCCGCCACTCGTCGCGCTCGGTCGCGGTCTTGGCGCGCGCGGTGCGCTCCAGCTCCAGCTGACGCCCGAGGGAGTCGATCTGCAGCTTGAGCCGCTCCTGCTCGGCCAGCACCTGCGCGGAGATCTGCCGCTCTGCCTCCAGCGCCTCCCGCGTCTCCTGCAGCTCGCCGGCGTTCGCGCCCTGCGCGACCCGGGCGTGGAGCTGGCGCGCCACCGCGCGGGCCTCGTCGCGCTCCGCGGTCGCCTTGGCGAGCTGCGACTGGAGCTGCCGCGCGACGGTGCGGGCTTCCTCGCGCTCGGCTTCGAGCTGCGGCCCGGCCTGACCGGCCTGGGACAGCCGCTCCACTTCCAGCCGCAGGTCCTCGCGGTCCTGCTCCAGCGCGGCGAGGGTCGCGCGCTGGGCGGCGAGGTCCTGCGAGGTCTGCTCCGCCTCGGCAGCCAGCGCCTCGCGCCGGGCGATCTCCAGCTTGAGCTCCCGCTCCGCGCGGCTCAGGCGGCTCTCGCGCTCCTGCGCGGCGGCCTCCGCGCCGCCGCCGTGCTCCGCGCGCTCGGCCTCCGCGGCCTCGAGCTGCGCCGCGAGCGCGGCGGCCTTCTCCTCGGCGGCAGCCAGTGCCTGGGCCCGCTCGTCCGACTCCACCTTGAGCGCGGCGTGCTCGGCGTCGAGCGCAGTCAGCCGGTCCTGCGCGGCGGCCAGCGCCTGGCCGGTGTCGTCCTGGGCGCCGCGGAGGCTGGCCAGCTCGGCCTCGAGCGCCTGCGCCCGGGCCTGGACCTCGTCGCGCTCGCCCTGGGTCTGCTCCAGCGCGCCCGCGCGCGCGTTCGCCTGCTCCAGGGCCGCCTGCGCGTCCTTGAGCTCGGCCTCGGCTGCCTCCAGCTTCGCCGAGCGGGCATCGGCATCGGCCCGCACCGCCGCCAGCTCGGCCGCCGACGCCGAGTGCGACCGCTGCACGTCCTCGCGCTGGGCGGTGAGCGAGCCCAGCGTCTCGGTGGCCTCCGCGAGGCTCGCCTGGGCGGCGCGCGTCTCGGCCCGCGCCGTCTCCAGCGCCTGTTCCATCTGGGCGAGCTGCGCCTCGAGCTCGTCGACGCGCTTGCCGCTCGCATCGCGCGACTCGGCGAGCTCTCGCCGGACCGCCTCGAGCTCGCGCTGCGCGGCCTCCAGGGCCTCGTCGCGGGCCTGCAGGTCGGCGTGCACCTGGGGCAGGGCCTCTTCCGCCGCCTGCTTCTGCGCCCGCAGCTCTTCCAGCCCCGTGTTCAGGGCCGACACCTGGGCCTCGAGCTTGTCGTGCGCCTCCCCTTCGGCCTGGCCGGCCACCTCGAGGGCCGCCTGCGCCTCGCGCAGCTGGGTGGTCGCGCTCGAGAGCTCCGCTTCCAGCTGCTTCACGCGGGAGAGCAGCGCGTCGAGTTCGGCGCTGCGGGGCCCCAGGCCCAGGTGCACGGCCCCGGCCTCGTCGCGCCGTTCCAGCGCGGTGAGCAGCGGCGTGCCCTGCGCGTCGAGCGTCACCGCGAGCCGCAACCGTCCCACCTGGGGCGCCTGCACGAAGAGCCCCAGGGCCTGCTGCGCGCCCGCGGCGTCGAGCGCCAGACCGACGTCGATGGGCCCCAGCTCTCCCCGCCCGTGAAGCCCGACGTCGTACCCATCGCCTGAGCGTCGCGCGGTGTAGCCGGCGACGTCGCCCGTTCGAGTGCTCATGGCGCGGAGCCTACGCCTTCGACGGCGATCTCCAAGTGCCTGCCCGGGCGAGCGCGAAGGGGGCGCCTAGAAGCTCGTCCCCAGCGACAGCCCCGCGCGCACACCCCCGGGCGAGATGGGACCGTTGGTCACCTCGACCGACAGCGCCACGTGGTTCAGCAGCACGGTCGGCAGGAGCAAGATGCCCACCACCGCGGCCCGGGCGTCCTCGGCAGCGGTGAGGATCTTCCCCAGCACGCCGAAGAGGAAGCGGGTGAAGACCACCGCCGACAGGCCGAGCTCGAGCCGAAGCATGCGCAGGCTCGCCATGGTCCCCGGCTGGAGGGGCGCCGCCGGCAACGTCTCCGCCCCGAGTAGCCCTGAGAGCTGCAGGTACACGTAGGCGTCGGGCCACAGCCGGCGCCCGTCTTCCGGGGCCTCGTCGAGGTGCTCGGGCAAGTCGTAGACCGCCAGCCCCAGGCGCACCGCCAGGCCGCCCGCCCGGCGCGCCACGCAGCGCACCACGCCCACGCAGTCGGCGAGGTCGGTGGAGCCGAAGTACCCCACGCCGCCCACACCCCAGAACAGCGCTTCGCGGTCGCCCAGCCGCGCCCCTTCCGCGCGGAACGTGCCGTGCGCGTAGCCCAGGTAGAGCGACAGGCCGAGCGAGGTGCCGGCGCCCCCGAGCTGCCCCATCGCGGACGCGCTGCCCTGCACCGGCACCATCGGGCCTTCGGCAGCCGCCAGGGCGGTCGCCAGCAAGAGCGCGCTCCACACGCGACCTGCCTAGCACAGCCGCCGCGCTTGACTTGCAGGGCGCGAGCCCGAAGAACGCCAGGCCCATGCGCTCCTTCCTCGTCGCCGCCGCGCTCGTCGCCACCTGCTCCAGCCGGAAGGTGACGCTCCGTGTCTCCGACGGTCGCGCGCTCACGCTCCCCGAGGCGTCCGACGTGCTCGCGCTCTACGCCGGCCACCGCGGCGGGCTCCCCGACCACGTGCCCTCCACCTTGCAGGACGCGGAGCGCGCGGTGGCGCAGAGTGACCTCGGGGCCTACCCCGCCTCGCTCGAGCTCGCGGCGAAGGAAGGGGGCCTCCAGGGCACCGCGCTCCAGGCCCGGGTGCACCTGGGGTGGGGTGAAGACCTGCTGCTCGCCCGCGACGTGCTCGCCCGCTGCGTCCCCGCGCTGCGGCAGGACCAGCAGCGGCTCACCGGGCTCGAGAGCGTGCGGCCGCTCACCGCGGAGGAGCGCCAGCGCCTCGAGGACGTGGACCGCGAGCTCCTCGCCGTCGCCGGGGTGACCGACGCCCTCACCAAGGTGGGCGAGTCTCACCTCGCGCAGGCCGTCGCCCTGCAGTGCGAGGGGACCGACCCCCGGGTCGCCGCAGGCCTCGCGCGGCTGCGCGGCGACTGGACCGCGCACGACGCGGCGATGGCCGCGCTCGACTCGGGCAGCCCCGATGCCACCTGGGAACGCGCGCGCGCAGCGTTGGCCCGGCGTGGAGACCTGCCCGAGGCCAAGGCGCTGCTCCAGACCCTCGCGCCCGGCTCACCGCGCGCCGGCGCCGCCCTGGTGGCCCTGGAAGCGCCGGGGCCTTCAGCCGTCGCGGCCCTGGAGGCGCTCGCGGCACAGAGCCCGGGCCACCCGCTCGAGCGCTGGCTCCACGCGGTGGTGGTGACCGCCGCTACCGCAGGTCAGCGCTGAGCTCGACCGCTCCGTCGCC
The DNA here is from genome assembly GCA_019694595.1 of Myxococcaceae bacterium. Lineage (GTDB taxonomy): Bacteria > Myxococcota > Myxococcia > Myxococcales > Myxococcaceae > JAIBBQ01. The sequence goes on along the minus strand of JAIBBQ010000091.1, from coordinate 14,118 downwards.
GCGGAGCGGAATCGAGAAGTGGTACAGCAAATGATTGGTCACCGTTCCCGGCAGCTGGCCGCCGCGGAGCGCGCGCACGCGCACGTCGCGGTACTCGCGGGGATACAGCTCGAAGGCGTCGACGAGCCCGTCCGGGAGAGCGAAGGCGTCGTTCGACTCGTCGAGCTCGACGGCGCTCACCAGGCACGCCTCGTTCGACGCGACGCCGATGTTCTCGAAGCGCACGAAGTGCTCTTCGGAGTCGCCCGCCTCGAGCGGACCGAAGGACTGCGTGCCGGGCGTCACCGAGAGCTGGCAGGGCGGCAGCACCACCGCCTCGTAGTGCACCTCGAAGCGCAGCGAGGGCAGCGCCACGTCGTTGGTGGGAACCACCACCGTGAAGCTGCGCGCACCGAAGCTGGTCGGCTTGGCGACGAAGTGGATCTTCCCCGCCTCGCCGGGCAGCAGCTGCGCGGGCAGCTCGACCGCGAGCTCGGCCGGGCTCACCTCACCTCGGGTCGTCACCTTCGCCGGGCCGAGCGTCAGCACGCCACCGCCACGCACCGGGGCCGCGTTGCTCACCAGCGCGGTGCGGCGGTCGGTGGTCGTGCCGTTGGCGAAGTACGCCGTCTTTCCGAAGTCGATGGTCCCCATGCGCGACAGCTCGAGGCGCGGCCCACCCTCGCTCCCGCGCAGCTGCACCACCCGGTGGGTGGGCGCCACGTCGGTGTCGAACTCCAGCGTGCCCCGCTGCACGCCGCCGCGGGTGGGCGAGAAGCGCAGCGTCAGGCTCACCGGGTGGTCGAAGTCGACGAACGCCGGCGCGGGGCCTTCGAGGCTCACCTCGGCCCCGGTCAGCCGCAGCGCCCGCAGCACCGAGCGGCCCGGCGTGTTCCTGACGAAGGTGAGCTCCCGGGTGACCGTGCGGCCGCGCGGGACCTCGCCGAAATCGACCAGCTGCGGCACCGTGAGGTGCTCGTGCACGCCGGTGGCGTTCAGGAGAACGGAGGTCTCCGGGCAGCTGGTCCCCAGGCTCACCCGGAGCTCGGACTGGAAGCGGCCCTCGCGCAGCGGCGCGAAGCCGACCTGGAAGGTCTTCGCGCCAGCGGGCGAGAGCACCTCCTGCGACAGCAGGCGCGGGTCGACGCTGAAGCCTTCCAGCGCGTCGCGCGCGCTCACCGTGAGCGCCTGCTTCACCTCGCCCGAGTTCACGAACTCCAGCGGCAGCGTGCGCGACTCCCCCACCACCACCGGGCCGAAGGCCAGCTCACGCGAGCGCAGGCACGGCGCGGCGCTCACCACCGGGTCCAGCGCTGCGAGCTGCGAGGCCCCCTGCGGCCCACAGGCGACCAGGCCCAGACACCCCACCATGAGGATTCGACCCACTTGCATGCGCTTCTCCTCTAAGGGGCCTTGCCACACGTTTTGGAGCTTCGCCTTGATTCTTCGCTTCGAGCCACTCGCCACCGCGCCCACTGGCGCCCGCGCGGGACACCTGCACACCCGCTTCGGCGTGGTGGAGACGCCCGCCTTCATGCCGGTGGGCACCCACGCCCACGTGCGCCACCTCTCGCTGCCCGAGGTCGAGGCCACCGGCGCGCGCATCTTGCTCGCCAACACCTGGCACCTCCTGCTGCGCCCCGGGCCCGAGGTCTTCGACCGCTTCGGCGGCATCCACCGCTTCATGGGCTGGGGCCACGGGGTGCTCACCGACTCGGGTGGCTTCCAGATCTTCTCGCTCGGCGAGAGCTGCGAGGTGACCGAGGAAGGCGCCCGCTTCCGCTCGCCCTTCGACCAGCACCCGGTGCTGCTCACCCCCGAGTCCAGCATCGCCACCCAGCAGTCCATCGGCAGCGACATCATGATGGCGCTCGACGTGTGCCCGCCGTCGACCTGGGGCGAGGCGGCCACCCGCGCCGCCATGGAGCGCACCCACCGCTGGGCCGCGCGCAGCCTCGAGGCCCGCGCACGCCGCAGCACCGGTCAGGCGCTCTTCGGCATCGTGCAGGGCGGCGTCTTCCCCCACCTGCGCGACGAGAGCGTGAAGGCCATCACCGCGCTCCCCTTCGACGGCTTCGCCATCGGCGGCCTGGCGGTCGGCGAGTCGCGCGAGCTGCTCGACACCACCACCGCCCACACCGTGAAGCAGCTGCCGGCCGATCGCCCCCGCTACCTGATGGGCGTCGGCACCCCGCGCGACCTGGTCGCCGCCGTCTCGGTGGGCGTCGACCTCTTCGACTGCATCCTCCCCACCAAGATGGCGCAGCAGGGCTACGCGTACACGTTCCAGGGCCAGCTGCGCATCACCCGGCAGGAGTTCCGCCTTTCGGACGAGAAGCTCGACCCCACCTGCGAGTGCCCCGTCTGCACCCGGCACCCGCGTGGCTACCTCCAGCACCTCTCCAACGGCGGTCACGCGCTGGCGTCGCGGCTCCTCGGCATCCACAACCTCCACCACTACGCGCAACTGATGCGCCGGCTGCGCACCGCCATCCTCCAGGGCCGCCTGGCCGAGGAGTCGCGCGCGCTGCTCGACGGGCTCGAGCCCAGAGGCGCGCCCCAGGCGGTGGAAGCCGGTCGCCGCGAGGCGGGCTTCGAGCTGGTGACGCTCAAGGGCGGCGCGCGCGCGGTGCGCCACCTGGGCAACGGGGAGATCATGCACCCCGGTGTCGGGCCCTGGGAGGAGGCCAACGGCCTCTACGTCGGCCAGACCGGCCTGACCGAGAAGCTCCAGGTGGAACACGCCGCGCCCTTGAGGGTGCTGGACCTCGGCCTCGGCGCCGCTGCCAACGCCGTCGCCGCCCTCACCGCCGCGCGCGCGCTCGGGGCCGCCCGCCGCCGGCCGCTGGAGCTCGTCTCCATCGAGCACGATCTCGGCGCGCTCAAGCTCGCCCTGCAGGACGCCGAAGGCTTCCCCTTCCTCACGCCGTGGCGGCCCGCCATCGAAGCGCTGCTGCGCGACGGCCACTGGAAGGACGGCGACCTCTCCTGGTCGCTCCTGCTCGGAGACGCGCACCAGAAGCTCGGCGAGGTGGCCGCGCCGGTGCACGTCGTCTTCCACGACCCCTTCTCACCCGAGCAGAACCCCGAGCTGTGGACTCCCGCGTGGTTCCGCCGCGTGCACGCGCTCGCCGGCCCCGACGGGATGACCTTGTCGACCTACAGCACCTCGACGCCGGTCCGCGTCTCCATGCTGCTCGGCGGGTTCCACGTCGGCGCCGGCGTGCCGAGCGGCGCGCGCGCGGAGACCACCGCCGCGGCCACCTCGAGCGCGCTGCTCGCCCGGCCGCTGGGCGGTCGCTGGCTCAAGCGGTGGGAACGCTCCAGCGCCCGTGCGCCCATCGGCGGCACCTTCGACGGCACCGTGGAGCGCGCGGTGCGCGGCCACCCTCAGTTCGCGGGCTGAGCCGCGGGGCGGGGCGCGAAGAGCCAGCGCTCCACCAGCACCGCCAGCACGGTGCCCGTCACCGTGCCCAGCACGTCCCACGCCAGGTCCTTGGGCGACGAGTAGCCATAGCGCCCGAGGTCGAGCAGCTCCTTGGCCACGCCCGCGGTGAGCGCCGCGAGCGCGCCGAGGCCGGCAGCGAGCGGGGCTTCCGCCTTGAACACCAGCCGCGCCCCCGCGTAGCCGGCGAGCGCGATGCCCGCCGTCGCCGAGAAGTGGAGCGGCTTGTCCGAGCCGAGCCAGTCGTCGTGAATGGTGGCGCTCGCCAGCGTGAGCGCCAGGAAGCCCGCGGTGAGCCTCAAGCCCGCCGGCGGCGCAGCGCCACCAGCGCCAGGCCCAGCACCGGCCACAGCCCGAGCGCCGAGCCGGCGCTGCAGCCACAGCCCTGCGAGCCGCCCGTGGTGCCGCCGCCGGTGCCGCCGCCCGACGACGAACCGTCGCCGCCGCCGGAGCCCGACGTGGTGCCACCGCCAGAGCTCGAGGTGGTGCCGCCGCCCGCGCCGGAGCTGCCGCCGCCACCGCCCGCTCCACCCGGGCTCTGGCAGTAGACGCCCAGCACGCCGCCCGCGTTGTCGAAGGCCACCTTGCACTCCAGGCCCGCCGGACAGGTCGAGGGGTTGGAGTTCACGTTGCACTCGTCGCGGCAGAAGCCGCCCAGGCAGCGCAGGCCGGTGCGGCAGAGCGCCACCGACGGGTTGCCGCCGCACGCCTCACCCGAGGCCTTGGTCAGCTGGTCGGAGCACGCGCACACGCCGTTGCCGTCGCCCGAGACCTGCGCGCAGGTCGAGCACGCGCCCGCCGAGAGCGCGTTGCACGGCTGGTAGCAGCGGCCCTGGAGGCAGGTGAGCCCCGCGTTGCAGGTGGTGCCGTTGCACGCGGTGCAGGCCGAGCCCGCGGTGGCCGTCAGGCACACCGCCTGGTTGTCGAGCATGGTGCAGGTCTCGCCCGCGTTGCACGACGCCGGGTTGCCGAGCGTGCAGGTGCGGCGGCACGCCGAAGGGTTCCCCACGCACGCCAGGCCCGTGGAGCAGGCCTTGAAGCTCGAGCCCGACACGCCGCACGCCTGGCCGAGCTGCGCCACCTCGTCGGGGCAGGCGCACACGCCGTTGCCGCCGCCCTGGTCGAAGCACGCACTGCAGCTGCCAGGCGCCACCGGGTTGCAGGTGTAGTGGCAGCGGCCGGCGATGCAGCTCGCGCCGTTGAGGCAGGGGGTGCTGCCACTGCACGCCTGGCAGAGGTCCGCGCCCACGGTGGGAATGCAGACCTTGTCCGCGCTCCCCTGCAGCTGCTGGCACGCGTTGCCGCTGGCGCACGCCGCGTTCGCGCACGAGGTGCAGCTGCCGCCGCCGCCGGTGCCGCCACAGCACACGCGGCAGTACGCCGCCGCCTGGGTGCCGATGCAGATGCCGCAGGGCTTGCAGAAGCCCGACGTCTCGCAGCGGTCGCCGATGTTGCCCGACGGCTCGCACTGGCCGCCGTTGCAGATGTAGCCCGTCGCGCACCCGGTGTTGGCGCCGGTGCACTGGTTGGTGCACTTGCCGGCGCCGTTGGGGCCGCAGACGCCGGTGGTGCTGCCCTGGGGCGCGTAGCAGGTCGCCCCCGTGCCGCAGCCCGCGCCGGTGGTGCAGGTGGTGCTGCACCAGTTGTGGCCCTGGCCGTCGGTGATGCACGAGCCCGTCGAGCAGTCGGAACCCTGCGTGCAGAACTTGCAGTAGTCGGCCGGGAGCCGCGCGGGCAGACACGCCATGCCGGTGTTCGCCGTCTGGCAGGCGTAGCCGGGCGGGCACACGTCACCCGCCGCCGCGCAGACCTCGGTGCAGATGAGCTGACCGCCCGACGGAGCGCTGCGGCACTTGCGGGTGCCGGTGCAGTTCCCGTCGGTGGTGCAGGTGGTGCCCTGGCTGCCCGCGGCGCCGGGGTACACCGCCGTCACGTCCTGGATGTCCTTGAGCCGCAGCGTGCGCTTGATGTCGCCGGGCGCCGTCGCCGGGTTCATCACCGCATCGGCCACGTTGAAGGCCGTGTGGTCGAGCCCGAGGAAGTGGCCGGCCTCGTGCGTCACCACGCTCTGCACGTCGATGCGGCCCTGGACCGCGTTGCCCACGAACCAGGCCACGTCCTTGTTGTTGAGCTCCATGTCGGCGTTGACGATCTGGCCGCTCGAGAAGGTCGAGGTCCAGGTCACGCCCAGCGTCTGCGAGCCCTGCGTCCACCCGTTGATGAACAGCACCAGGTTCTTGCCGTCGTTGCCGTCGATGGCCGCGCGGCCCGACGGCGAGCTGAACTGCGCCCCTTCCACCGAGTCCCACAAGGTCCCCGACACCTGGCTCTTGGTCCAGGTGGCGAACGAAGCGCGCATCGCGGTGAGCGCGTTGGCGTAGGAAACACCACCCTGGATGCTCGTGGCCCCGGTGTTGTCGACCGACGTCGCCAGCTGGTACGTCACCGGCAGGTTGAACCACTTGTGACCGCTCGGGTCGGCGAACGCCGTCGCCGACAGCACCACCATCGCCGCGAGTCCGAGGCGCTTCACTTGGCACCTCCCGCCGCGCGGCGAATGCGGGCGAGGAACTCCGCCGGCGTGCCCAGGTCTTCCACCGCCGGCAGCGGCCGCACCGCAGCCGGAGCCGGGGCCGCGAAGGCCAGCCCGTCGAGGTGACGGTATGCCCGGAGCTCACCGACCTTGGGCGACTTCTCGAAGTCCACCTTGCTCGCGGCCATCGCAGGCACCACGAAGAGGTTCCGCGCGTCGGTCGCCGGCTCGAGGAACACCAGCGTGTCCTGGCCTTCGACGAACTTCGCCGCGCCCGCCACCTGCATCGAGAGCTCGCCGATGGTCCCGCCCGGCGTGCGCACCACCACCGTGGAGCCCACCGCGCCCTTGAGCCGCTCGGTCACCTCGAGCTCCGCCCAGGTCTCGATGTGCGCGCCCTGGTCGCTCCAGCGCGTCTGCACCTGGCGCACCGTCCCCCGCACCACCACCGGTGCCCGCCGCGTCATCTCTTCGAACGAGAGCTGGAGCACCACCGTCGCCGCCGCCATCGCCGGTACGAGCAAGGCGACCGCCGCCGCGAACCACCCACTGCGCGCGCGCATCTTCATGTGGAGCGAAACCTCGAGGAGCGGAAGCTCGGCCTTCCGGGGGAAAAAGCGTAGCGGCCTCTACTACTTCCCTCCAAGCCGCTCCAGCCCCTCACGCGCTGCGTCGCGCACCAGGGGGGAAGGGTCCTTGGCCTGCTGCGTCGTGAGCAGCCCCCGCGCTGGCGGCAACCGCGAGGCGGTGAGCCCCCGCACCGCCGCCTCGCGAAGCTCGGGGTTGGCGTCCTCGAGCACCCGTTCCAGCACCGGCACCGCCCGCCCGCCCGCACGTGCTCCCAAAGCCTGGGTCGCATGGGCGCGCATCGGCACCGCGGCGCGGGCGTCGAACACCAGCGCCTCCAGCGCGGCTTCGGCCCTGGGGTCCGCGACCATCGACAGCGCCGCCACCGCCCGCAGCCGGGTGCTGGTGAGCGCCTTGGCGTCGTTCACCACCGCGAGCACCGCCGGGTAGGCCGTGGGCCCCAGCCGCTCGAAGTCCGCCTTCGACGGCACGTACTCGTAGCCCGACAGGAGCGAGCGCACCGCTTCGTCCACGTTCACCACGGGGGCAGGGGCGGTGGGCGCCGGAGGTGCGCCCTTCGGCCTGGGCCTGGGCTGCGCTCCCGCGGAGAGGGCCACCAGCACCACCAGCACTGCGCTTCGCATCGACGGCCTCCTCATTGCGACACCACCGGGCTGCGCTGCAGGACGAAGCCCTGGTTGCTCGAGAGCTGCGACGCGGTCGGGCCCGCTTCCCAGAACATCAGGTACTCGGCGCCGAAGCCGGCGCACTCCGCCTTGGTCACCTTCTGGTCCTTGTTGGCGTCGCGCGCGATGGGGCACTCGGGCGTGTCGGACAGCGGGTCGAACATCTGCCCGTCTTGCTCGGTGAGGTGCCACAGGCCCAGCCAGTGCCCGCCTTCGTGCGCCATGGTGCGGGCGACCGACTTGGGGTCCTGCGCCAGGTCCTGCGCGGTCACCGCCACGCCCGACGCGTTGGTGCCCTGCTCGAAGGGAATGCCGGGAATGCCGCCTGCGATGCCGAGGATCACGAAGCCCGCCTGGCCGCCTTTGATCTCCCGCACCAGGAAGAAATTCATCGCGTTGTTGGGCGCGCCCGCCGACAGCTCGAAGAGCTTGCGCAGCTCCGAGTCCTTGCCGTCGGTGCTGTCGATGACCGCGTACGCCGCCGCCTGGCCCGCCGGCACGTCGAAGTAACTCACCGTGCCGAGCGCGATGCCCGCGGTCGCGTAGATGGTGCGGAACTCTTCCAGCGCCGCCTTGAAGTTGGGGTCGTTCGGCGCGCTCGCCGCGTTCAGGGGCTCGAGCCCCGCGAACCAGAAGTTGAGGTTCAGGTTGCCGCCGGTGAGCCGCCCGGTGGAGTGCTTGAGCAGCGCGAACACCTCGCCCGCCTTCACCCCGCCCGAGTTCCCCACCGTCACCTGGTACGTCCCCACCTCGATGGGCACTCGCGGCGAGTTGGGGAACAGCATGCCGAAGTCGCCGTCGTTCACCGGGAGGATGCGCACCTTCGACGTCTGGTAGTTGTCGAGGTCGAACAGCAGGTCGCCCGACGGCGCGGTGAGCCGGGTCACCGCCGAGGTGCCGCCCACGCCGCCCTTCATGAAGAGCGTGAAGCTCACCGCGTCCTGCGGCACGGTGACCGAGAAGTTCTTGAAGCTGTCGCCGCTCGAGGCCAGCGGGAAGGCGCCCAGCGACACCCGCTCGATGGTCGAGGTGCCCACCTGGCCCGGCGGCACGCAGTCGCCCGAGTACTGGTCGCAGACCTCCGGGGCCACGCAGAGCGAGACCGCAGTGCAGCGCGGCAGACAGACCCGGTCGTTCGAGTTGCGCACCGCCGAGCAGAAGTAGTCGGCGCGGCAGTCGAAGTTGCTCTGACACTTCTGCAGGCACACCGACGCCGCGCTGGTGTCCGCCGGCACGATGCACACGCCGCTCGCGCCGCACACCGAGGCGTTGGTCGAGCAGTCGTCGCTGCAGATGCCCTTGGGGAAGCCGAGCGACGGATCCAGGCAGTACGTCGAGTCGCAGTCGCCGTCGGCGCCGCACGCCGCCCCGAGCTGGCGCGGCGCCGCGCTGCCTTCCACGCACTGGCCGACGCTGCGGTTGCACGAGTAGCCCACCGGGCAGTTGGTGGAGCCGCGGCACTTCGGCTTGCAGGCGCCCGACACGCACGCGTACTCGCTGCGGCACTGCGCGTCGGCGGTGCAGGTCGCGAAGCAGAGGCCGCCCACCTCGCCCACCGCCGCGCACACCGAGGCGCCCGAGCAGCCCTGGTCGAAGGAACCCGCGCCCTGGCTCGACTGCGCGCAGACCTCGGTGCACAGACCGCCGTTGAGCGAGACCTCGCAGCGGCCGCTGGTGCACCCGGCGTTGAGCAGGCACGCCGCCCCGTTGGCCCCCGGGGTGCCGGCGACGCACTTCTTGTCGGCGCAGCGCGCGCCCGCGCCACAGTCGGTGTCGCTCGCGCAGTCCGGCAGGCACACCGAGCCCGCGCCCACGTCGCCGCACTGGTAGCCGCTGCGGCAGTCGAGCGCGCCGATGGCGCAGTCCTGCAGGCAGAAGTTCCCCTGGGCGAGCGCCGCGCAGCGGGTGCCTTGGGGGCAGGCCGCGTCCTCGCAGCGGGCGCTGCAGTAGCCGCCGGTGAAGCCCGAGAAGCACGCGCCCGTCTTGCAGTCGCCGTCCTTGGCGCAGCTGGAGCCGAACTCCCCTGGCAAGGGGCCGCAGCCGAGCAGGGTGACCAACGTCGCGCCGAGGAGAGGAAGCCGCATGGGCCAAGGCTCATAGCAAACCTCGCGCGGCTTGCTGTGCGGGCCTCGAGTTGGGCTTTACTGCGTCCAACGATGGCCGGACGGGTGATCATCTTCGTGCAGTCGGCGAGCTTCGACGTCGCCTGGCAGTCGACTTCGCTCGGCCTCACCGCCGCCGCCATGGGCGACGACGTCACCTTCGTGCTCGCCTTCGACGCCCTGCGCGCGCTCGCCCGCAACACCTTCGGCAAGCCGCTCAACGAGCGCGAGGCCGTCGAGAGCGCCCGCGCCGACGGCCTCGGCGCCCCCACCGCCACCCGCATGCTCAGCGAGGCGCGGCAGATGGGCGCCAAGGTGGTGGCCTGCGACACCACCTTGAAGCTCTGCGGCCTGTCCAAGGCCGACTTCGGCGACCGGCTCGACGACGTGCTCGGCCTGGCCACCATCTGGCGCCAGACCGAGGGCGCCCGGGTGCTGACCTTCTAGGGAATCGAGACGATACGGAACTCCAGGTGCACCGGGTTCTGCACGGTCGAGGCGGTGAGCTTGGCGCAGGGGTCGCCGGTGAAGACGATCTTGCCGGCCGGGTCGTAAGTCCACGTCGAAGGCCCCGGCTGCAGCGGCTGGCCGTCGAAGATCACCGAGAGGTACGCCGGGTCGGTCGGCTTCTCGTCGAGCCGGTACGTGCAGATGGTGTTGGGGTCGATGTCGGCGAAGATCTTCTTCAAGGCCTTGGCCAGCTCCACCGCGTCGCTCGCCTGGAAGAAGCGCGTCACGCACTGGCCCGCGGCGGTGTCGCAGCCGCCCGCCGAACCGAAGCAGTCCGCGTCGGTCTTGCAGCTCCGGGGGAAGTCGCCGGCGATCGCCATGTCGTTCAGCACCGCGCGGCTCGTCGGGGTCGAGGTGTCCTTGCCGAAGCCCACCACCGCGGTCTTCACGTTGTTCTTCTTCAGCGCCGCCACCGCCGCCACCGCGCCGTCGTGGTCCAGGCACTGGTTGAGCACGTTGCCCATCGGGTCCGTCGACTGGCAGCCGCTCGCGTTGGGCGCCGCGGTGCAGGTACAGGTCTTCGCCTGCGGCGCCAGCGCGTCGTTGCAGTTCGGCTGGCCGTCGGTGAGCAGCAGCACGTACTTCGAGCGGTTGACGTCGCCCTTCACCAGCGGCTCGTAGGTGTTGAGGAAGCGGAGCGAGTTGCCGGTCGGCGTGCCGCCCTTGGGCGTCAGGTTGCCGATCGCCTTCTTGATCGCGTTCGCGCTGTCGATGAGCTCCTGGTCCACGTCGTTCGACTGCGAGAGCGGCACGTCGACCCCGGAGGTCGCGGCGCAGAAGTCGTTGGCCGGGAACTTCGCCATGCCGGTGCGCGCCACCGTCGCGTAGTCGGTGAGCAAGATGTTCATCGTCGCCACCAGGTCGTCGATCTTCCGCGGGCAGCTCGCCTTGCCGCAGTCGGTGGGCTCCACCATCGAGCCCGACTTGTCGATGAGCAGCATCAGGTCGGGCTTGAGCTGGTGCGCCTGCACCTTCGTGATCTGCGTCTTCTGCGCGATGGTGAACGGCGTCACCGGCTCGAAGTCGTAGGTCTGACACGAGCACACTGCTGCCGCGCAGGCGGCGGCGCCCGCGAGGAATGAAAGACGCTGCATGGCTGGCTCCCGCGCTTGTCCGCCGAAGGAGAAGTCCCTCGGGGCTCGCGTCGACGCCTTTCAACCGCCGGGCCAAGGTGCCCACTCCAGTTCACAGGCCCACTTGGGCACACGAAAGGCGTGGCCTGGCCTGCGGCTGGACACTCCAGTGGTGTGTGCCTGGGTCGAAACGAACGAGGCGTTACACCGCCTCGCTCACCTCACCGCCACGCTGCTTCAGAGCGTGTTGACGATGCGGAACTCGAGCTGGACCTTGTTGTCCTGCGTCGCCGTCTTGATCTGGTCGCAGTACTGGCCCTGGAAGGTCACCTTGCCGGCCGCGTACTTCCAGGTGCTGTCCGACTGCGCCAGCGACTGGCCGTTGTAGATGACCGCGAGGAAGGCCGGGTCGTCGGGCACCGCGTCCAGCGTGTAGGTGCAGAGGTCCACGCCCTTCACGATGTCGATGATGTCCTGCAGCGCCTTGGCGAGCTCGGCGGCGTTGGACGCCTGGTAGAACTTCCGCACGCAGAGCTTGGAGGCCTTGTCGCAGGTGTTGTTGGAGCCGCACTCCGCGTCGGTCTGCATCGGGCAGGCGCGCGCGAAGCCGCCCGCCTCCGCCATCGCGTTGAGGGTGTCGGGGCCCGCGCCCACCGCGGTGTCGGCGCCGAAGCCGACCACGATGGTCTTGATGTTCTTCTTCCGCAGGTCACCCACCGCGGCCACGCTGCCGTCCTTGTCGAGGCAGAGGCTGTACGTGGTGCTGCTCGAGGGAGGCGTGTACGAGCACGGCGAGCGGCTGTCGGTGCAGGCACAGGTGTTCGCCACCCCGACCTGCGCCTGGTTGCAGTTGGGCAGACCGTCGGTCAGCAGCAGCACGAAGTCTTCGCGGTCCGGGTTCGCCAGCGGCGAGTAGTTCGCCAGGAAGCGCAGCGAGTCACCCGTCGGCGTACCGCCCTGCACCGCGAGGTTCTGGATCGCCTTGTTCACGTCGTCGGAGGTCTTGGCGAGCTCGGTGTCCACGTCGTTCGACTGCGAGAGCTCGACGATGATCTTGTTGCTGGAGCCACACAGGGCGTCGACCGGGAACACCGTCATGCCCACGCGCGCCACCGACGGGTTTCCCATCAGGAACGTGCCCATCGACCGCTTGAGGTCGCTGATGCGCGTCGGGCAGTTCGCCGGGCAGCCCGGCGACTGGCACACGTTGCCGCCCACGCGGCAGTTCGGGTCCGCCGGGTTGAGCGGCGCCGCCATCGAGCCCGAGGTGTCGATGAGCATCATCAGGTCGGGCTTCTTGTTCTTGGCCGCCACCGACTTGGTCTGCGTCGTCTGGGCGATGGCCAGCGGGCTCACCGGCTCGAAGTCGTACGTCTGGCACCCCGCGAGAGCGATGGTGAGCAGGGCGAAGGGAAGTGCGCGCATGTGATCCTCGAGGCTACCCACTGCGGGGTGGTCGTCGGTGAGTCTAGGCCTAGTTGATGCCCGGGTCGACCGTCACGGGGGCCGCCACCGCCGTCACGCCCCACTTGAAGTTGTCGATCAGCACCGCCGAGTCGAGCTTGGCGTCGCCCTCGTCGATGACGATGAAGCGCAGGGTGATGGTCTCGTTGGGCTTCACCGGCGCGGTGGTCGACAGCCACCCGGTCGAGCCGCCGGCGCGGTGCTTGGGCAGCGAGGAGTCGTTGTTGTCGTAGAGCGACTCCTGGTACCCGGTGCCGTTGAGCATCGTGGGGCTCTTGGTGCAGGTGTTGGTCCACGCGCTCGAGCCCGTGCCGCCCGAGGCCGAGTCGCAGATGTCGAAGAAGGCGTTGTTGATCGACACCGGCTGGCCCTTGTCGTCGTAGCTCACGTTGCAGGTCGGCCGGGCCGTTCCGGTCTTGCACTGACCCTTGGGCAGCTGCGCCACGTCGAGCCCGTCGGACTCGAGAATCGCCATGAAGCGGTCGTTGTATTCGGTGCACACCCACTCCGGGTACTCGGCGGAGAAGAAGGCGAAGTTGAACGAGAGGTTCTTCGCGTTCTGCGGCACCTTGAGCTGCACCTGGAATTCGGCCGCGTCGATGGCCGGAGGCGTGGTGGCCGGAGCGGCGCAGCGCGGCGGGCTGTAGAGCGGGTGCGCGACCGAGGTGAGGAACTGCGTGCCGCCCTGCGGGTGGTACGTGGGCGAGTCCACCTGGTCGGTCGCCACGCCGCTCGACAGCATGATCATCTTGGCGCCGGCGCGCGGGGTGAACGACGCGCCGAACTTGGTGCGCACGCCGCGCTGGGTCGCGCCGCCGAGCGGCAGGCTGCTCGCCACCGGGCTGCACATGCCGATCGCCTTCGCGAAGTCGCCCCCCGCGGGAGACGACGTCGCCGCCGACGCCTCGCAGTCGACCGGCGCCTCGTCCACCTGGCCGTTGCAGTTGTCGTCGACCTTGTTGGTGGTGTCCTCGATGGCGTTGGGGCCGACGAGCGGCTCGGCGTCGTTGCAGTCCGCCGGGTACGGAGTGCCGTCCTTGTCCTGGTCCTCGCCGGCGATGTTGTTGTCCACCTTGCCGTCGCAGTTGTCGTCGACGCCGTTCTTCACCTCGGCGGCGCTCGGCTTCACGTTCGGGTTGTTGTCGTCGCAGTCGCCGAGGCAGTTCGACACCCCGTCGCCGTCGAGGTCCATGCACTGCGACGGGCTCCCGCCGCCGCTCGAGCTCGCGCTGCCACCGCCGCTCGAGGCGCTGGTGCCGCCGCCGGTGCCGCTCGCCGCGCTGCCACCGCTTCCTCCGCTGCCGCTGCCGCCGATCTGCGAGCTGCCCGCCCCACACCCTGCGACCCACACCACTGCGAGCGAAAGAAGACCCAAGCGCATGTTGAATGGCTCCCGTTTCCAGACCGCGTCGCCTGATGATCCACCTTGCCCCACCTCCAGACAAGGGGGCACCGGTCGAATTCGACAGTCAATTCATGTGGTTAAACGACGCTCCACTTTCGGAAGGTGTGCGAGCTGCCCAGCTTTGCCTACACGCCGATCGAACGATTCCGGCAGCTTCGGGGGCGCACTCGGGGATGCCGGTAAACCGGCAGCGCAGCACTGCGACATGCGTGGGGCAGGGGGGCGTGTCCCGCGCCGCACGGTTTCTTGAGACACCCAGCTGGGGGTAGAGGCCCCCGTGGAGGTGTCGATGGCGAAGAGAGCGAAGGAAGAGCGCGGGCGGTTCACCGCGCGTCGGAAGGCAGAGGCGGTGAT
>JAIBBQ010000331.1 GCA_019694595.1 Myxococcaceae bacterium | reverse complement strand
CACCGCGCCCAGGGCCCCGCGGGCCCGCCTGCACGGCGCGACCCCGGGGGCCGCGCCCGCGCCCCAGGGCAAGGTGGTGGTGGTCTTCGGCTGCCGCGGCGGCCTGGGGTCGACCACCGCCGCGGTGAACCTCGCCAGCCGTGCCGCGCGGCGCGGCTTCCACGCGTGCGTGGTGGACCTGGATCTGCACCTGGGCGACGTCTTCGTGGCGGTGGACCTCGAGCCCGGCCGCTCGCTGCGCGCCGCCGCGCGCGACTGCCCCCAGCTCGAGCCGGCGGCGTTGCGCCGCTCACTGCAGACGCACCCCAACGGCTTCCAGCTGCTGTCCCAGGTGGCGCACCCCGAGGAAGTCGACGTCGAGCTGCCCCGGCAGTTGCCCGGCCTCTTCGCCGAGCTCAAGCGCGCGTACGACCTGGTGGTGGTCGACGGCGTGCGCGACTTCGGCGACGCCGCGCTCGCCGGCCTCGACGCGGCGAGCGAGGTGCTCCTGCTGGTGGGCCTCGACGTGCTCTCGGTGCGGCGCGCGCGCCGGGTGCTGCACCTGCTGCGCAAGCTGCAGTACCCCGAGTCGCGCCTGCGGCTGGTCATCGCCGACGGCGCCCGGGTGGGGAAGATTCCCCTCGCGGAGGTGGAAGCCGCGCTCGCGCTGCGCCCCACCGCGCGCCTGCGCCACGACGCAGGCGCCGCTGCCGCCGCGCTCGACGCGGGCACCTTGCTCACCGATGGCAGCTCGTCCGCGGGGCGCGACCTCGTGGCGCTCGCCGATGCGCTGCTGCCGTCGGAGCGGAGCCGGGGGCCAGGCAAGGGCGCCTTCCGCTTCTTCGGAAAGGGAAAGGGCTGACGCCATGGGCCTCGCCGATCGCCTCGCCCCCAAGCAGACGCAGCTGCCGCCGGCCCCGGTCCCGGGCGCGCCGAAGAGCGCCCCGGCCCCCTCGTTCCAGGGCCCGTCGGCCGCGCTGCAGAGCCTGAGCGCCCGGTTCCACCAGCTGGTGCTGGAGCGGCTCGACCTCGCGGTGGTGGGTCAGCTGGGCCCGCAGGAGCTGCAGCAGCGGCTCGCCCAGTCGGTGGACCAGCTCGCGGTGTCCGAGCGCGCGGTGCTCTCCGCGGAAGAGAAGCGCCACATCGTGGAGTCGGTCTTCCACGAGCTGGTGGGCCTGGGGCCGCTGGAGACGCTGCTCAAGGACCCGAGCATCTCCGACATCCTCATCAACGCGAGCGACGTGGTCTTCGTGGAGCGCGCCGGCAAGCTGGAGCGGGTGCCGGTGCGCTTCCGCGACGACCGCCACCTCATCAACATCATCCAGCGCATCGCGTCGCGGGTCGGCCGGCGCATCGACGAGTCGTCGCCGATGGTCGACGCCCGCCTCGCCGACGGCAGCCGCGTCAACGCCGTCATCCCTCCGCTCGCCATCGACGGGCCGTCGATGTCCATTCGCCGCTTCGGCAGCCGCCCGCTCGACGCCAGCGCGCTGGCGCGGAACGGGGCGATGAGCGCGGAGATGCTGGAGTACCTCTCGGTCGCGGTGCGCTCGCGCTGCTCGATTCTCATCGCCGGCGGCACCGGCGCGGGCAAGACGACGATGCTCAACGCGCTGTCGTCGTTCATTCCCGAGGACGAGCGCATCATCACCGTGGAAGACGCCGCCGAGCTGCGGCTGATGCAGCCCCACGTGGTGCGGCTGGAGTCGCGGCCCGCCAACCTGGAAGGCAAGGGCGAGGTGGCCATTCGCGACCTGGTCCGCAACGCGCTGCGCATGCGGCCCGACCGCATCGTGGTGGGCGAGTGCCGGGGCGCGGAGGTGCTCGACATGCTCCAGGCGATGAACACCGGCCACGAAGGCAGCATGTCCACCGTCCACGCCAACAACACCCGCGACGTGGTGAGCCGCCTCACCACCATGCTGGGCATGGCGGGCACCGCGCTCAGCGAGGAGACGATGAAGACCATCATCTCCCGCGCGGTGCACCTCATCGTGCACGTCTCGCGCTTCTCCGACGGCCGGCGGCGCGTCACCGGCATCTCCGAGCTCACCGGGCAGATGGGCGCCACCATCCAGCTCCACGACGTCTTCGTCTTCGAGCGCACCGGCACCGGGGCGAACGGCGCCATCCTGGGCACCCACAAGCAGCTCGCCAAGACGGCGCTCGGCCACCTCATGGGCCGCAACCCGGGGGGCCACTGATGCTCACCGTGGCCCTGAGCGTGGTGGTGGGCGGCTGCGTCTTCGCGGCGCTGATGGCGCTCTTCCACTGGCGCGGCTTCCTGCGCACCCGGCTGCTCACGCTGCGCGCCCGCCTGGGCGCCAGCGAGCGCGACGCGCTCAAGCTGTTCACCAACCAGAAGCGCTCCTGGCTCGAGCGGTTGCTCGCCGAGAGCGGCAGCCACTGGAAGAAGGAGCAGGTGGTGCAGGCCTGCGTGGGCGGCGCGGCGGCGGGGCTGGTCGCGGGCCTCGTGCTCGGGGGCCTGGGGCTCTCGCTGGTGGGGGCGGTGGCCGGCGCGGCGGTGATGCCGCTCAGGCTCACGCTCCAGCGCGACGAGCGGCTGCGCAAGTGCGACCAGCAGCTGCCCCAGGCGCTGCGCCTGGTGACCCTGTCGCTGCGTGCCGGTCAGGCGCTGCCCAGCGCCCTCGCGCTGGCGGCGCGCGAAGGCCCGGCGCCGCTCAAGCACGAGCTCAAGCTGGCGGTGGACGAGGCGGCCCTGGGGGTGGACATCGGCACCGTCTTCGAGCACCTCGCCGCGCGGCTGGTGCGCTGCGAGTCGGCCCGCACCCTGTGCGTCGCGGTGCGGGTGCTGGAGCAGACGGGCGGCAACCTCATCACCGTCATCGACAACATCATCGACAGCGCGCGGGCGCGCACCCAGTACCAGGCGAAGCTGTCGGCGCTCACCGCCGAGGGCCGCTGGAGCGCGTGGATCCTGGGCAGCATGCCGCCCGGCTTCTTCGTGCTCGCCGGGCTGCTCGACCCGACCTACTGGCCGACGCTCTTCGGCGACCTGCAGGGCGCGGTGGTGCTCGCGGTGGGCACCGCGATGTGGCTCGCGGGCGTGTGGTGGACCCAGCTCATCGTCAAGTCCGGCCAGCAGGTGGCGATGTCATGATCGCGCTCCTCGCCGCCCTGGTCGTCAGCCTCGCCGGGCTCACCATCGCCTTCGCCGGCCAGCGCAAGCTGCGCCTGAGCACCCTGGGCCCCGACGCGGGCGGCGCCTGGCGTTCCTTCCTCGCGCCGCTCGCGGTGCGCCTGAAGCCCCAGGGCGAGGCGCTCGATGGGGTGCTGTCGCTGCTGCAGCAGGCGGGCAAGGACGGCGGCGCGCTCGACCGCTTCCTGGAAGACCGCGCGCTCGGCCTGCTGGTCGGCGTCGGCGGGAGCGCCGCCGCCGCGCTCCTGCTCGACGACGAGGTGGGGCTGCTCCTCGGCCTGGCGATCCTCGCGGGTGGGGTGATTCTCCCGCGGCGGCGGCTCGAGGCCGAGGCCACCCAGCGCCGCGCCGCCATCGCCGCCAGCCTGCCCAGCGCGGTCGACCTGCTGATGACGTCGGTCGACGCCGGCCTGTCCATCGAGCAGGCCATCGCCCGGGTGGGCAAGGAGCTCGACGGGTCGTGGCCGGTGCTGGCCCGCGAGCTGTCGCTCACCGCGAAGGAATGCGAGGCCAGCGTGCCCCTGTCCGAGGCGCTGCGCCGCCTGGCGCGCCGGGTCGAGCTCGAGGACCTGTCGGCGCTCTGCGGCGTCATCTCCCAGGCCCACGAGCTGGGCGCGCCCATCGTGCGCACGCTCGCCGAGTACACCGACACCACCCGCAAGCTCCGCATGGCGCAGCTCGAGGAGCACGCCGGCAAGCTCGCCACCAAGCTCACGTTGCCGCTCGCCGTCTTCCTCCTCCCCGCAGCGCTGGTCTTCATGCTCGGCGCCGCGGGCATCCAGCTGCTCAAGGTGCTCGAATGAAGCTCGCTCCCGTCCTCTTCCTCTCCCTCTCCCTCTGCGCGGGCTGCGCAGCCCACGAGCAGGCGCTCGGCCTGGAGCGCGACGCCAAGGCGCTGCGCGGCCAGCTCGCGCGGGTGTACGTCGACCGCGGCGCGTACTCGGCGGCGGTGCCGCTGGTGCAGGCCGAGCTGCGCGAGAACCCCGACGACGTGGAGATGCTGACGCTGTCCGGCGTGGTGCTGCGCGAGAGCGGCCTGTACCCGCAGGCGCAGGAGCAGCTCGAGAAGGTGGTGGCGCGCGCGCCCCGGCACGCGCCGGCCCACGCCGCGCTGGCGATGCTCTACGACCTGCAGAAGCGCTTCGACGCGGGCGAGGTCGAGCACCGCAAGGCGCTCGCGCTCGTGCCCGACGACGCGGGGGAATGGAACAACCTCGGCTTCTCGCTCTACGTGCAGGGCCGCGACGCCGAGGCCATCGCCGCGCTGGAGAAGGCGCTCGCGCTCTCGCCGGGGCTCCTGGTCGCCTACAACAACCTGGGCTTCGCCTACGCGCGGCACCACGAGCTCGCCGCCGCGCGCCGCTGCTTCCTCACCGTCGGCGGGGAACGCACCGCCAAGGTCAACCTGGAGCTCGCCTCCACCTTCACCCGGAGTCTCGAATGAAGCTGCCCCCCACGTGGTTGTGGCTCGCGCTGCTGGCGGTCGCCGCCTGCCGCACCACCAGCCTCGACGTGCAGCACGGCTTCGCCACCAAGCGGGCCTTCAACCGCCAGGCGCGGCCCGGCCGCTCGGTGGCACCGCTCGACGCCGAGGACGCCCACCGCGTCTTCGAGCAGCAGCACGCGGCGCCCGCGCCCGCGCCGGGCATGAGCGCGGGGTTCATGGGGCCCGGCCGGTGAGGCGGCGGCACCCGCGCGGCAGCGTGGCCACCCTGGTGGCGGTCTCCATCTTCGCGGTGGGGCTGCTCGCCATGGGCGCGGTGGCACTGGGGCGGGTGGCGGTCGCCCGCGCCGACGCCCAGCGGGTGGCCGACAGCGCGAGCCTGGCGGCCGTCGAGGCGATGCGCGAGCGCGGCC
>JAIBBQ010000330.1 GCA_019694595.1 Myxococcaceae bacterium | reverse complement strand
CTGCGCGGCGGGCGGCGGCTCGGCGGGCGGCGGAGCCGCTGGAGGCAATGGCGGGGGCTCGGCGGGTGGAGGCGCCGGAGGCGGTGCGGGTGGCGGCACGCCGGCGACGATGACCGTCTACGTCGGCGGCTACACCAACACGATCGGCGTCTACACGCTGAACGGCGCCACCGGCGCCCTGACCTCGAAGGGCTCGGTGAGCGCGGGCGGCGGGTCGAACCCCAGCTTCCTGGCGGTCGACGTGGCGCACCTGGCGCTCTACTCGGCGAACGAAGGCAACAGCACCATCGGCGCCTTCCGCATCAACCCCACCACCGGCGCGCTCACCTCGCTCAACAGCCAGCCTTCGGCCGGCGGTCCGGCGCACGTCTCCATCGATCGCACGGGCGACTGGGTGATGAGCGCGAACTACGGCGGCGGGACCGTGGTGGTGTTCCCCGCGAAGCCCGACGGCGGCCTCGGGCCTTCGAGCGACTCCAAGTCGCCCGGGGCCAACGCCCACCAGATCGTCGCCAGTCCGAACAACGACGCGGTGCTGGTGCCTTGTCTGGGCTCGAACCTGGTGGCGCAGTACCGCTTCAACGTCGACGCCGGCACGCTCACGGCGAACTCCCCTTCGTCGGTCGCCGCCACCGCGGGTTCTGGTCCGCGGCACCTCGCGTTCCACCCCAACGGCCGCATCGTCTACCTGCTCAACGAGACGGCGAGCACGCTCACCACCCTCGACTTCAACCCCGCGACCGGGAGGCTCGTGCCGCGGGCGACCATCAACGCGCGCGCGGCCAACGCCACCGGCAACAACACCGGCGCCGAGGTGCAGGTCCACCCCACCGGCCGCTTCGTCTATTCGTCGAACCGCGGCGACGACGAGATCGTCGTCTACGAGGTGAGCGCCGACGCGGGCTCGGTGACGCGCATCGGGGCGCAGGGCTCCGGCGTGGTGACGCCGCGCCACTTCAGCCTGGTGCCCGGCGGCGAGCTGATGCTGGTCGCGAGCCAGGGCGCCAACACCGTGCAGACGATGCGCGTGGGCCTCGACGGTGGCCTCACCCCCACCGGCCAGAGCATCACCAGCACCTCGCCGACCTTCGCCGAAGCGGTCGTGCTCCCCTGATCAGCGGCCGCTCGCCAGCCGGGCGAGGGCCTCGAGCGCGCGGGGCAGATCGGGCGCGGTGGTGAGCAGCGGCGCCATCGGGTCGCCGTGGCGCTCCAGGTGGGCGATGGCGTCGCGGATGCCGTGCCGGCGCGGGGTGAGCGCCTGGGTGACCTCGCTCCAGGGCAGCGGCATCGAGACCGGCGCGCCGGGCAGCGGCCGCACGCACAGCGGCGCTGCGATCAGCTTGCCGGCGCCGTTCTGGTAGCAGTCGACGTACACCTTGCCGCCGCGCTTCTCGACCACGCGCTCGACGGTGGCAATGGCCGGGTGCCGCGCGACGAGGATCGCCGCCAGGGCCTCGGCGAGGTGCACCGCGAAGCCATGGTCGGCCTGCGCGCCCAGCGGCACCAGCACGTGCAGCCCGGAGCTGCCGGTGAGCTTGGGGAACGTCGGCAGCGCGAGCGCCTCACACAGCTCGCGCAGCGCGAGCGCGAGCGTCACCACGTGGGCGAAGGGCGCCGACTTGGGATCGAGGTCGATCACGCACCAGTCGGCCCGGTCCGGCGAGGTGACCCGGTGCGACGGCAGGTGAATGGGGATCGCCGCGAGGTTGGCGAGCCACTCCAGCGTGCGCAGCTCGCCGCCCACCGGCTGATCGATCTCCCCCGTCTCCCCTTCCACGCGCACGGTGCGCAGCCACCCCGGCGAGCGCAGCGGCACCTGCTTCTGGAAGAAGCTCTTGCCCCGGATGCCGTCGGGGTACCGGGTGAGCATCAGCGGCCGGTCCTTGAGATACGGCAGGAGCCAGGGCGAGACGGCGCGGTAGTAGTCGAAGAGGTCCTGCTTGGTGAGGCCGTCGTCGGGCCAGAACACCTTGCGCGGGTTGGACAGGACGACCTGGGGCGGCGGGAGCGCCGGCCGCTCGGCGGTCGCACGGGGGTCGCGGCACTCGGTGGGCGCCTTGTCGTCGCGCAGCCGCATCAGGACCGGGTGGCGGGGCGCACCGCCCGGGAGCCACTGCTTGCTGCGCACCTCGGCGACCAGCGTCGGCGTGGTCCACACCACCTCGAGCCCTGGGGGAAACGGTCCCTCGCAGGTGGGCGACGGCTGCCGCCCTCGCTCCAGCACCGGGCGCGCCTGCTTCTGCTGCTTCGGCCCGAAGCCCGAGCCCACCGCGCCGGCGTAGCGGTAGCGCTGCCCGTCGAAGGTGGCGAGCTGCAGCGAACCGAAATCGGGAGCGTGGCCGACCACCGCGAAGTCGTCGGTGCGGGTGAGGCCGACCTTGACCCAGCTCGCGACGCGGCCGCCGACGTAGGTGGAATCGGCGCGCTTGCCCACCACCCCCTCGAGCCCCTGGGCGCGCACGAGATCGAGCAGGGCCTCGCCCTGCCCTTCCACGTGGTCCACCGGGCGGACCCGCTCCCCGCCGGCAAGCGCCGCCTTCAGGCGCTCCTTGCGCTCGCGCAGCGCAAGCCCGCGCAGGTCGTCGGCCTCGTGGCGGAGCAGGTCGAAGGCGAAGAAGACCGCGGGCCGCTCGCGCTTGAGCCGCTCGATGGCGGGCCCCTGCGCCTGCGCCCGCTTGCCGAGCTCGCTGAACTCGGGGCGGCCCTGCGCGTCGGGGATCACCAGCTCCCCGTCGAGGAGCAGCGCCTGGGCCGGCAGCGCCTGGACGCCGGCGACGATCTCCGGGAACTGGTCGGCGACGTCCCTGCCCCGGCGCAGGAGCAGCGCCACCTCGTCACCGACCTTCTCCACCAGCAGCCGGAAGCCGTCGAGCTTGAGCTCCCACAGCCAGGCAGGGTCGGTGAAGGCGGCGTCCCTGGCCTCGCAGAGCTGGAGGGTCACCTCGCTGGCCCGCGGAGGGCGGTTTTTTCCAGCCATGCAGTGGGGGCTATACCCTCATTGCATGAGCGCGCGCGCAACTGCCTCCGGCACCATCTCCTTCGGCCTGGTGAACATTCCCATCAAGGTGTTCTCGGCCAACGACTCGTCGCACAAGCTGAGCTTCAACCAGCTGCACGCCGACAAGAAGACGCGGCTCAAGCAGCAGATGTACGACCCGACCACGGGCGAGATCGTCCCCAAGGACAAGATCGTCAAGGGCTTCGAGTACGCCAAGGACCAGTACGTGGTCTTCACCGACGAGGAACTCGACGCGCTCGAGCTCGCCACCTCGCGCTCGATGGAGATCAGCGAGTTCGTCCCCCTCTCGACGGTCGACCCCCTCTACTTCGAGTCGGGCTCCTACCTGGGGCCGGACAAGGGCTCGGAGCGCCCTTTCGCGCTGCTGGTGCGTGCGATGGAAGAGATGAAGCACGCCGCCATCGCCAAGTTCGTCGCACGCGGCAAGCAGCAGCTCGTGCTGCTGCGCCCGCTCGGCAAGGGCCTGGTGCTGCAGAACCTGCGCTACGCCGACGAGGTCCGCAGCCAGAGCGAGGTGCCCTTGCCCGACGCCAACCCCACCGAGGCGGAGCTCGGGCTCGCGCGGGAGATCATCAGCCGGCTGTCGCTCCCCGCCTTCGACGTCACCAAGTTCCGCGACGAGTACCGGGAGAAGCTGAAGGACCTCATCGACCGCAAGGTGAAGGGCGAGACCATCAACCTCGCGCCCGCCCCCGAGCCGGTCGCCAAGGTGGTCGACCTGATGGAGGCCCTCAAGGCCAGCCTGGCCCGGACCGGCGGTGCTCCGGTGGCGGCGAGTCCGGTGAGCGCCCCCGCGGCACCGGCCGCCGAGGCCCCCAAGGACGAGGAGCGCAAGCCCCCCAAGCGCGCGGCGCGGTCGGATGCCGCCGCGGACGCTCCGGCCAAGAAGGCCAAGGGCGGCAAGCGGTAGCCTTCGGAGTTCGCTGGCCTCCGGGCCGACACCCTGCGGTAGCCTGCGCGCCGTGCTCGCCCCGCTCGTCGCCCTGACCCTGGCTGCAGCGCCCTTCTCCATCACCCTCCCCGGTCTCAACGCCGTGCGCCTGGAGCACGGGGAAGGTGAGCTGTACTCGGAGGCGCTCTCGCAGAAGCTGATGGCCCGTGGGTTCAAGGTCATCACCAACCGCGACATCGGCGCCATGCTGGGGCTCGAGCGGCAGAAGCAGCTCATGCAGTGCGGGAGCGACAACTGCACCGCCGAGCTCACCGCGGCCCTGGGGGCCGACGCGCTGCTCACCGGCGACGTCGGGCTGCTGGGCGCGGAGTACGTGGTGAACCTGAAGCTGATCGCCGCGAAGGACGGGGCCGTGGTGGCCGTCTTCAACGGCAAGACGCTCCACCCCGAGAGCGTGCTGTCGGTGCTCGACGCAGGCGCCCAGGCGCTCGCCGCGCAGGTGGCCCGCTCGCAGGGCCGCAGCGACCTCGACGTGACGCCGCTGGTGGGCCCCGCCGTGGAGGCGTCGAGCACCACCCCCTGGCGCACCGTGGGGCTGGTGACCGGTGGCGCGGGTGTGGCGGCGGTGGCGACCGGAGCGGTGCTGCTGACGCTGGGGAACGGGAAGAGCGGCGCCATCGCCAGCGCGCCCGACCTGACGAGCGCCCAGGCCGCCCGCGATGCCGGCAAGGCGATGCAGACCTCGGGAGTCATCTTGATCGCCGTCGGCGCGAGCGCGGCGGTCGCTGGCGTGGCGGCGTACTTCTTCGGCGGCAGCACCGCGTCTCCCGCGGTCGCCATCGTGCCCGGCGGCGTGACTGCCGGCGTCTCGGGGGTGTGGTGATGCGTCGCGCACTGGTGGTCGGGCTGTGTCTCGGGGCGCTGGGCTGCTCCGACCTCGATGCGGCCTACAAGGCACGCGAGCAGGAGCTCGCCGACGCCGGAGGCACCGGAGGCGGTGGCCCGAAGGGCGGCGGTGCGGGCGGCGGCTCGGCGTCGGGTGGCGGCGCCGCGTCCGGTGGCGGAGCGGCCTCTGGCGGTGGCGC
>JAIBBQ010000090.1 GCA_019694595.1 Myxococcaceae bacterium | reverse complement strand
CCTGCGCTGGACTGCCGCCGCCGGGGGCGCCGCCGCGGTCCTGGTGAGCGCGGTGCTCGGCGCCGCGGTCAGCGTGCGCGCGCCGGAGCCTCCAGCCGCCCTGCCCGGCCAGGAGCCTGCGGCGGTGGTGGAGGACTCGCCGGTCACCGAGCCCGCGCCACCGGAGCCGCCGGCGGAGCCCGAGAGCCCCGGCACCGCGGCGCTCCCCGCCGAGCCCCCGTCGCCGGAGCCGGCCGCCACCAAGCGCCCCAAGGCGCCGGCCAAGCGGCGCCCGGCGGCCGTCAAGCCCGCGGGGAACCCGACCGAGGAGCTGCTCCGGGATCGTCGCTGAGCGAAGTCGGCTCCGAAACGTGAGAGAGTCGCCCGCGATGCCGCGCCCTCTCGCGACAGGAGCGACCACCTACGAGGCGGCCCTGGCCGAGGCGAAGGCGGCGTGGCCGAAGCTGCGGGTCGACACCGGAGCGTTCGAGCGGCGCTGGCGCGAGCTGGCCGACGACGATGGTCCGGCGCCGCTGGCGATCGACCTCTACTTCGCCCAGGCCTGCCTGGAAGGTGACCCCCAGGCGCTCGCGCAGCTCCAGCAGCAGGTGGTCGCGCAGCTCCAGCTGCTCTCGCACTTCCGCTTCAGCCGCGAAGACCAGGAAGAGCTCGCGCAGCAGGTGATGACCGCGCTGCTGGTCGCCGGGCCGAAGGGGCGCAAGCTCGGGCAGTTCGCGGCGCGCGCACCGCTACACAGCTGGCTGCGGATGCTGCTCAGCCGCGCGGCGATCGATCGCCTGCGCACGTCGAAGGGCCCGCCGCCTGCCGACGAGGACGTGCTCCTGGGGCTGCCCGGGCCGCAACGGGACGCGGAGCTCGAGTCGCTCAAGGCCAAGTACAAGGGGCACTTCAGCGAGGTCTTCCGCTTCGCCATCAAGAGCCTCACGCCGCGGCAGCGCAACCTCCTGCGGCAGCACTATCTCGACGACCTGACGCTGGAAGAGCTGGCCGCGCTCTACAAGGTGCACCGGGCCACCGTCGCACGCTGGATGCAGGAAGCCCGGCTGCAGGTGATGGCGGTGACGCGCGAGGAGCTCGCGCGCCGCACGGGCATTCCTCGCGCAGAGGTCGACAGCGTGATGCAGGTGGTGCAGAGCCGGCTGGAGCTGAGCGCCGCCTTCTTCCTGTCGGTCCCCGCTGGCCCCGCCTCGGGGTGAGCCCGGCTCACCAGGCGCCGAGGACGAAGCCGCTCGCCGCCGCCAGCACCACGCCGAGCCCCAGGGACACCCACGAGAGCGGGTAGACGGTGCGCAGCGTGCCCAGCGTGCTCTCTCCCACGGGGAAGGTGCCGTCGGCGACGCCGAGCCGCTGGTGCTGGAGCGCTCCGTAGGTCGAGAGGCTCCAGGCGAGCCCGATGCCCCCGGCGATGGAGAGCGCGCTCCCGGCGACCAGTCCGGCGATGGACCAGGTGCGCTGACGCGGCGCCTGCGGCGTGACCGAGACCTCCGCAGGCGTCGGAAGCGCCGCCACGGGGACCGGCGTGACCTCGACCAGCGCCGGGACCTCGAGCGCCAGCGTCTGGCCGGCCGCGGGCGCTTCCACCTCGGCGCTCCAGGCCGCGAAGCCCGGCGCCCGGGCCGTCACCAGGACGGGCCCCGGGTCGACCGGCACGCTGGCCGGGCTGGTGCTCCCGGGCAGCTCGCTGGCCCCCACCGCGATGAGCATTCCCGACACCGGCTGCGCGGCGCTCACCGCGAGCCACGACAGCCGGGGCTTGAGCGCCAGCGCACGCTCGTGCGCGAGCTCGGCGCGAGGGGACTCCTGGGTCCGCTTGGCCCACGCCTCGGCCTCGTTGAAGCGCACCCACGCGCTCGCCGCCAGGCCCGCCTCCTCGAGGCAGATGGCGAGGTTGAGCAGCGTGCCCAGCGCGGGGTCGAGCTTCTGGCTCTGCTGGAAGAGCTCGACGGCTTCCCGGTAGCGCTTGGCCTTCTCGAGCGCCCGGCCCTCGTTGAAGAGCCGCTCCGCTTCGGACGGCGTCTGGGCGAAGGCCTGAGGGGCGCACAGCCCCAGGCCCAGCACCAGGGTGGCCCACTGGAGTCGCCTCGGCGTCACTGCGCTGGAGTGTGCCACAGGGAGCCGTCAGGATACGCCCCGCATGCGACGGGTGTGGTGGCTCAGCGTGGCATTGGCAGGCTGCCTGGACCTCGACCCGGCGCACTACGTGTTCGCGTGCCAGGACCAGACGTGCGCCGGCGGTGGCGGCGGAAGCATGGGCGGCGGCTCGGGCGGTGGTGTCGCGATGTCCGACGGCGGCACCGACGGCGGCACCGACGGCGGCGCCGACGCAGGGGTCGACGCGGGCATCGTGGCGTTCGATCGGTTCCTGCGCTCCGAGACCCGTGGGCTGGGTCGGGCGGAGGTCGGCGGGGCGTGGACGACGGTCTACGGCGCCTCCAACATGTCCGTCGACGCCGGCCTGGCCTTCTTCAATCTCCCGGCGCCGACCAACAGCACCTCGGCCGCGCTCACCGAGATCTCGGCCCGCGACGTGGAGCTCACGGTGCAGCTCTCGGTCGACAAGGTCGCCGACGGGTCGGGCACGTACAACTCCCTGATGGCGCGGCGACAGTCGGCCACCAAGACGTACGCCGGCCGGGTGCGGCTCAATCAGACGAACGCCTACCTGTCGATCACCAAGCTCGACGGCACCACGAACGACACGGCCATCGTGGCCGAGAAGCCGATGAGCGTGGCGGCGACCGCCATCGCGCTGCGCTTCCGGGTCGAAGGTGCAAATCCGACGACCCTGCGCCTCAGGGCCTGGCCCGCCGACGCCGGTGAGCCTTCGACCTGGGACCTCGTGGGCTCCGACGCCACGCCCGAGCTACAGGACGCAGGTCACGCGGGGCTCACGGTGTACCTCTCGGGCAGCGCCACCAATGCCCCGGTGCTCACCACCTTCCGCACCTTCACGGTGAAGGGCCTGTAACGACTCCGGGATCCGGCGCCGGTGAAGCCCGGGGCGCGGCGGTCAGCGGGGCGATGCGACGGTTCGTGGCGGCCTTCGTCCGGACCACATGACCCGAGCGACGGAGCTGGCCCCGTTCCTGTGCTGCACGCTGGTGCTCGTTTCCTGCGGTGGGCTGGACGGGGAGCCCGAAGGCGAGGCCGAGACCTCGTCCGGGGTCGCACTCGCCTGTGGCCAGAGCCTGGCCGTGGCGACCATCTCCGCGAGCACGGCGCAGCCAGGCAACGGCCCCGCGGCGGCGATCGACGGGAACCTCGCCACGCGCTGGTCGGGCCTGGGCAAGGGCGCTTCCCTCACCGCGAAGCTCGGCGCGGCGGCCCGCCTCTGCTCGGTGCAGCTGGCCTGGTACCGCGGCGATGCGCGCGTGAGCCACGTGGTCGTCTCCACCTCGACCGACGGCACGACCTTCACCGATGCGCTCGCCTTCGACAGCAGCGGCAAGACGACCGCGCTGGAGACCTCCACGCTGCCCAGTCCGCGGGTGGCCCAGTACGTCCGGGTGACGGTCAACGGCAACACCGAGAACGACTGGGCGAGCATCACCGAGCTGCGGCTCCTGGGGTCCACCGACTTCACCGCGCCCGAGACCACGCTGGCCGCGAGCGGCCCGGCGGAAGGCAGCACGGTGACCTCGAGCAGCGCGGCCTTCGCCTTCAGCGCCAGCGAGAGCGGCGCGACCTTCGAGTGCCGGCTGAATGCGGGCGCGTGGGCCGCGTGCGTGAGCCCCAGGGCGCTGTCCAACCTCGCGCCGGGCGCCTCCACCTTCTCGGTGCGGGCGATCGATGCCGCGGGCAACGTGGACGCCACGCCGGCGACGCGCCACTGGACCGTCGCCCAGGCCAGCACCAGGCCGGGGCCCGCGAACACCGGCGTCCCCGCGGGGGTGACGCTCACCCGCCACGACGGCAACCTGGTCGTCGACGCCGCCTGGCTGAGCGCGCACCCCACCGGGCTCCCCGCCGGAGCCGGTGCCGGTGTCATCGACGCCCAGGACATCTTCGGCACGGTGCGCATCAAGGTGCCCAACGTCACGCTCAAGCGCAGCCGGATCCGCGGCGCACAGACGCAGCCGGCGGTGGGCGACTGGGTGGCCCTGGTGTTCGTCACGGCGGGCACCTCCGCCCTCGATCAGCGCTCGTCGGTGGTCATCGAGGACTGTGAAGTGGCACCGAGCTACCCGTCGCCCGGCTCCACCGGCATCTACGGCCAGAACTTCACCGCGCGCCGCAACGACGTGCACCACACCGTCGACGGCTTCGGGCTCCACTGGTTCACCCGGCTGGAGGGGAACTGGGTGCACGACCTCACCTTCTTCGACCGCGACACGGTCCACACCAACGGCACCCACAACGACTGCGTGCAGCTGCACGACGTCAGCGACGGTCCCGTCGGCGGCAAGGGCGGGCAGAACGTCGTCGTCGGCAACGTCTTCGAGGCCTTCATCGCCCAGGACGCGGGCACGCCGGCGACCCAGGCCACCACGCAGTGGGCGGTTCCGGGGAAGGGCTGGGACCACCAGGCGATGTCGGGCTTCATGGTGAACGCCAACTTCAAGAACACCGTCACCGACAACTGGGTGGAAGGCGGCTACTACCCGGTCAACGCGGGCGACGGCGCCAACGCCGGCGGCGACCTGGGCACCTGGCAGCGCAACCAGTTCGACCGCATGCGCACCGACGACCCGGGGGCCTTCTACGGCAACGGCAGCGGCTCGTACGACAAGTCGCCCCGCCTGACGCTGGTGTTCAAGACGGGCGCGGCGGTGAACACCGGCGCGGGCACCACCAACGCCAACCGCTTCGAGCCTCAGCCCGTGACCAGCGGCATCACCGGCGGCGCCGAGGTGCTGGTGCGCTTCTACTGACCGCGGGCGCGATTGACCTCGCGGTCGCAGTCTGGTGAACGCCAGGGCTTCTGAGCGCCCGCGCGACCACGCTGTCCGGAGTGCTGATGGTCGCGGGCGCGGCCATGCTGTGGGGGCTGTGGCCGGTGTGGCTGCACGCCTCGTCGGTCGACGGGCCCGCGGCGGCCTTCACCACCATGGCCATCATGTCGCTGCCAGCGGTCGTGGTGCTGCGCCGGGCGCCGTTCGCCGATCGCGGCGCGGTGTGGGCGCTGGTGGCGGTCGGCGTCTGCGACGCGCTGACCGCGGGGCTGTACTTCACCTCGGTCAACCGCGGGCCGGTGGTGGTGGCGGTGCTGACCCACTATCTGACCCCGCTGGTGGTGGCGCTGAGCGCGCCATGGCTCCTGGGTGAGCGGCGCAGCACCCGGGCCCTCGTCGCCGCGCCGCTCGTGCTGGGCGCGCTGGCGGCGATGCTGGGGCGCCCCGAAGGCGAAGGCGTGGTGGGGACGGGCCTCCTGGGCGGGGCGAGCGCCTTCACCTACGCGGGCATCGTGGTGGGCTCGAAGCGCGCGGGGAAGAGCTTCACCCCCATCCAGGTCACCGCGCTGCACGCGCCCATCTCCGCGCTGCTCGCGCTCGCCGTCTTCCGCGGTGACGCCCTGCCCACCTCCCTCGGACTCGACACCGGCCGGGCCATCGCCGGGGGGCTGCTGTCCGGCCTCCTGGGCACCATCCTCTTCAACAGCGGGCTGCGCCGCATCACCTCGTCGACGGCCAGCACCCTCACCTACCTCGAGCCGGTGGTGAGCGCGCTCGTGGGCGTGGCGCTCTTCCACGAGCCCTTCAGCGCGCTCACCGTGGTCGGCGTGGGCGTGGTGGTCGGCACCGGGGTGTGGGTGGCGCGGGAGCGGGCGTGACGGGAGCCTTGGTCATCCTCGCGGCGGGAGCGAGCGCGCGCATGGGCGTGCCCAAGGCGCTGCTCGACGCGGGCGGCGTGGGCTTCTTCGCGCGCCTGTGCCGCGAAGGCCATGCCGCGGGGCTCAGCGTGCTCGGCGTGGTGGGCGGGCCCCACGAGTCCGCGGTGCGGGCGGCGATCGGCACACTCGCACCGCTGTTCTCGAACCCGGCCTGGGACCGCGGCCAGTGGAGCTCGACCCAGGTCGGTCTGCGCGCCGCGCTCGGCCTCGCGCCCGGACCGGTGGTGATTCACCCCGTCGATTGCCCGCTGGTGTCCTCGAGGACCTTGGCGCAGGTCGCGCGAGGCGCGCCCGACGGCGGTGCGGCGGTGGCCTGGCACGGCACTTCCCCCGGGCATCCGCTCGCGCTGTCCCGGCGCGCCGCGGAGCACCTCGCGCTGCTGCGCGAGGAGACCACGCTGGCCGCGGAACTCTCCCGGCTGCGCTGCGCGAAGGTGCCGGCGGGGCCCGAGGTGCTCCACAACCTCAACACGCCCGAGCGCTACCGGGCGCTCTTCGGGCGCGCGCCTCAGCTCGCGGGCGGCGGCGCGGGCTGATCCGCCGGCGGAGTGCCCTCGCCCGGCGGCGGGGTGGCCTCGGTCGCGGGCACCGACGACGGCGGCGCAGCGGCCTCGGGCTTCACCTCGTCGCGGGCCTTGCCGAACTCGTAGCCGACCTCGACGTCGACCACGAAGCCGAACTGGTTGTCGTAGCGCTGCGAGTCTGGGTTCACCCGGAAGGTCTTGTAGAGCCGGCCATTGATGAAGAGGAACGGCAGCGGGCGAATGCGCGCGCCCGCGAAGGCGATCATCTTCTCGTCGGGCGTGAACAGCTCCCCGAAGGAAGTGAACCCGCGCTTGTAGAAGCTGCCGAAGATCTGCACGAAGTTGAGGACCGGCACCTCGAGGTGGGCGACGAAGTTCTTCGCCGCGTCGTTGGTGACGCCTTCGAGCGCGAAGGTGACGCCCACCGCGTCGCGGATGCCGTAGCTCGCCTCGAAGTAGTAGCCGGTGCGCGCCCCCAGGCCGATGTCGCGCACGTAGGTGCCCTTGGGCACCAGGTTCATCAGCCCGGCGGCGTTGACGCCCACCTGGCGGAACGAGAAGCGCTCCACCTCGTAGAAGGTGTCGAAGTACGACGGCTGGTAGCGCGACCCGAGGATGCGCAGCTCCGCGATGACGCGGAAGGCGTTGACGATGTCGGTGCCGACGTTGAAGCGGCCCAGCGCGCCCAGGGTGAGGCCGCCTTCGCCGCCGAGCATCAGCGTGTAGTCGGCGTACGGCTTGAGGTCGACGTGCTCGGTCTTGATGACCTTGGTCTCCACGTCGAAGCCGATCAGCCCGATGGCTCCGGTGTCGGCGGCGAGGCGGCCGTCTTCCAGCTGGCGCACGCCGAGGCTGTTGGTCTTGAGCGCCGACGGCGCGTTGCGGTCGAGCCCGGCGGTGACGCCGATCGACAGGGTCTTCAGCGGCAGCAGGTTCTCGCCCACGAAGCCGAACGGCTTCACGAAGGCGAGGCCGTTGAGCTGGTTCCACTCGAGGATGTCGTTGGTGAAGAGCTCGAAGCCGCCGAGGTGGTTGTACGCGTCGACCTCCGCGGACACGCGCGGGTAGTCGATGTCGATGTTGGGGGCGTAGCGGCGCACCATCGCGCCGTGGCCCACGGTGGTGGAGTAGCGCTGGCCGACGTTGATGTAGAGCGAGTCTTCCTTGCGGCCGTAGTTCACGTACTTGAGCAGCCGGCCGAAGTCGTGGACCGAATCCCAGTCTTCCTTGCGCACCCGGCCCAGGTTCTGGGTGGGGTTCGAGGTGTTGTTGAGGTCCACCAGCTCGAGCCGCAGCGGCACTCCGATGCCGATGCCCAGCTGCGCGTCGAGGAAGCGCAGGTCCACCTGCGGCTCGATGAGCAGGTAGAGCGCCTGGCCGAAGCGATCGAGGCCGGCGCTGACGCCGATGCGGTTGCGCTTCACCGACAGGCGGTCGGAGCCCAGGTACACCGACAGCTCGCCCTTCACGAAGGCGGGGGGCGGCGCCATCGCCTCGCCGGTGCTGGCGGCGACGGGGGCGTCGGCCGGGGCGACCGCGGCGGCCTCGCCCGGCTGCGGCTCCGCGGGCGGCGTGTTGAGCTCGGCGCCGGCGTCGGCCGGGCCGAGGCCGATCACCGGCGCGGTGGTCTCGATGATCGGCTCGCCCGCGTCCTGGGCGAAGGCGCCCAGCGCGGCGAGGCTCACTCCCAGCGCGATCAGCCGCACGGGGTGAGCGGCCCCACGAAGGTGGTGATCTGCGACTCGTCGGCCACGGTGCCGGTGAGGTCGACGTGCGGCGTCTCTTCCTTCTCGGTCCAGGTGCCGATGCGCAGCGCGGTGTCGCCGGGGCACTCGAAGGACAGCAGCGTGTTCAACCCTTCGAGCTGCGCCTTGTCGGCGTTGGCGCTGTTGGCCGCGCTCACCCCGCCGCGGGTCGCCACGTACTTCACCGTCAGGCCGGCCGCGGTCTTCACCGTGCCGCGCTTCAAGATGTCCTTGGCGTCGACCTGGATGCCGCTCTTGCGCAGGGTGTCGGTGCTCTGCGTCTTGCCGTCGAAGAAGTCGCGCACCTTCTTGGTCTCGTCGGTGGAGATGACGCGGAAGTAGAGGAAGGCGTGCTGGAAGTCGTTGGGGCCGCCGTCCATGTTGAAGGGCACGTCGGTCAGCATCGCCATGTCCATCACCATCGGGAGGCTGAAGGTGATCGCCGGGTAGTAGCCCTGGGGCACGGTGCCCAGCATGCCCTTCACGTTGGCTTCCTTCGCCGCGGGGTCGGTGATGCCGTCGGCCATGTTCTTCACCTGCCGCACCAGGAGCGCGCCGGCGATGAAGAAGCCCAGGAAGATGAGCAGCGCGAGGCCGCCACACCCGAGCAACACCCACACGATGGGAGACAGCCCCTTCTTCTGCACCGGCGCCTGAGGATTGGGAGTCATGGAGGCGCACGGATATAGCCCAAGGCGCATGGCCTGAGGGGCGACGCGTGCAGCGAAGCGCGCTTCAGCGCCCGAGCAGCAGGTACCCGAGCGTGCCGAGGCCCAGCGCAAAGACTGCGGCCACCGCGAGCCACGCCAGGGTGAGCCGCGGCCCGAGCGGACGCACGGTGGCCTCACCGGCCGGCGGCAGCGTGGACACGCTGGGCGGGGCCTCGAGCGCGGGCAGCTCGTCGGTGCTCCCCGCCACCGCCGCCGGGCGGCGCAGCAGCGTCACCGCGTCGAGGCGCCTGCGGGTCTCGACGTTCTCCGGGTCCTCGCGCGTGTCGCCGGGGCCGGTCGGCTTCAGCGACGGCTTGAGCAAGGTCTCGTCGCGCTCGAGGGTGGGCGCGGTGGTGTCGTCGGGCCGCGGCAGCACCGGGTGGGTGACGCCGCCGAGGTCGCGCACGGTCTCGTCGCCGGCCCGGGCGGGAACCGTGTCATCGGAGGGACGACCGCCCCCTGGGTTCCTGCCGCTCGGCTCCATCGTGGTGGGCAGGGGAATACAACTCCCTACCTCGGTCAAGCGGCGCACGCGAAGGTTGCCGCCCCACGCGACGTGCGCGGCTAGAGTCGCGCCGCGTTCGTAGGGGGCTCCCGCTCCTCCTGCCTGGAGGCCGTCATGTTTCGCCGCTCCGCACTGGCCCTGGTGGTCTTCGCCTCGGCGTGTACCTTCGACACCTCGCTGCCCGAGGCCCCGCAGGTCGGCCGGCTGCTGGGGAAGATCGACACCCAGCAGCACGTGCCGCTCGAAGGGCAGACCATCACCTTGTCCTCGGACCAGGGCGACAAGCGCACCCAGCTCACCGACCCGCAGGGCGGGTACGTCTTCGTCGACTTGCCCCCGGGCCTCTACCTGGTGAGCGCGTCCCTGCCCGGCTTCGCCAAGGCGAGCAGCGACCTCCTGCGCGTCTTCCCCGGCCAGGACACCGACGCCGGCACCCTCACGCCCGACTGGCTGCAGACCACGCCGGCGCAGGCGACGCTCGAAGGCAAGGTGGTCGCCGGCGGCGGCGGGAGCGTGGAAGGCGCCAAGGTGGAATTCCTGATCCAGGGCGGCGCCGCGCTGGCGCCCATCGCCCAGGTGACGGTGGCCGCCGACGGCCACTTCGTGCAGCAGCTGCCGCCCGGCACCTTCACCCTGAAGGCCACCCACCCCATCTTCCAGACGGCGATGACCGACGTCACCCTGGGCGCCGCCGAGAAGAAGGACCTCTCGGGCACCCCGCTGGTGCTGAACATCAACCCCGCGACGCTCACCGGCACGGTGTTCATGGAGCGCGACGGCGCGGAACCGGTGGCCGCGGTGGGCGCCGACGTCACCATCGTGGAGACGGGCGCGCACACCACCGCGGGCCCCGGGGGCACCTTCACCCTGTCCGGGCTGGCCGCGGGCAACTACCAGGTGCGCGTGGCCGGCACCGCGCTCAAGGTGCACGACAGCGTGCCGTCGCGGCCGGTGACGCTCAAGCCGGCGACCACCACCACGCTCGACAAGGTCACCCTGCTGCTCGACCGCGGGTCGATCATCGGCACCGTGAAGCTCGCCGACAACGCCCCCGTCTCGGGCGCCCGGGTCGAGCTCGCCGGCACCGTGGGCTACGCCGCGCTGGTGTCCCCGAGCGCGGCCGACCCGTCGCGCGGCGTCTTCAGCCTCGCCGGCGTCCCGGTGGGCAGCTGGAGCGTCACCGCACGCAAGGACCAGTACTCCAACGCCAGCGCCACGGTGATGGTGGCGACCGGCGCTCCGGTGGACACCGGGGTGCTGACCCTGGCCCGGCTCTTCGGCGACTTCCTCATCGAGGACGCGGACACCACCAACACCCCCGGGTACACGCGCACGCTCGGGGTGACGCTCAACTTCACCGGCTTCCCCACCACCGGCGTCGCCGAGTTCCGTGCCAGCGAGGACGCCAGCTTCGCCAGCGTGGCGTTCGCCCCGTACACCGGGAAGCTCCAGCCCTTCACGCTCAAGACCGGCGACGGCGCGCACACCGTGTACGCGCAGTACAAGGACTCCACCGGCCAGGTGAGCCAGACGTTCAACTCCACCGTGGTGCTGGACACCGCGAAGCCTCCGGCGCCGGTGGTGGTCTTCGAGGCCAGCGGCACCGCCGGCACGGTGCGCTACATCAACCACGCGCAGGACCTGAATCTGCAGATCTCGGCGAACGACGGCGCGGGTTCGGGGCTGTCGCTGATGAAGGTGGGCGAGGCGCTCGACGGCAACGGCGCGGTGCCCGACGCCACCCAGTCGTACGCGTTCAACGCCAAGCTCCACCGCACCAGCCCCACCGACGGCACCCAGAACGTCTTCGTGCAGGTGATCGACCACGCCGGCAACGTGAGCGACGTCGGTACCGACGCGGTGGTGGTCGACACCCAGCGCCCCACCGGCACCATCACCCTGGTGCGAGGGGCCAAGGCCACCGACGACGGCTACACCAACAACCCGCTGGTGACCGTGAACGAGACCTGGTCCGACGGCGACGGCGGCGTGGTGCTGGTGAAGCTCGCCAACACGCTCGCCGACCTGGGCGCCGCGGTGTACCAGCCGGTGAGCGCGAGCACCGGCTGGTTCTTGAACCCCAACGGGCAGGGCCTCAAGACCGTGTACGCGAACTTCCGCGACGCCGCAGGCAACGAGATGGCGATGCCCGGCAGCGCGGGCGACACCAAGACCATCACCTACGACACCGTGGCGCCCACCCCGGCGGCGGCTTCGCTGGTGACGCCCGCGGTGACCCGCAGCCCGACGGTGACCATGGCGCTCACCACCGACCTGAGCGACCTGTCGACCGTCGAGGCGCTCACGGTGTCGGAAGAGGCGAGCTTCACCGGCGCCAGCACGCTGGGCCCGGCGCCCTACCCCGGCAGCGGACAGCGGAGCATCACGCTGTCGCCGGGAGACGGGGTGCGGCCCATCTACCTGCGCTTCCGCGACAAGTCGGGCAACGACGCGGTGACCTCGGTGTCGGTGACGCTCGACACCCTGGCGCCCCAGGGGAGCTTCACGCTGACCGGCTTCCTCGCCGACGGCACCGCCTCGGCCACGCTGAGCAGCGCGGCCGCCGGCACGGTGACCCTCACTCCGGGCGGCGCGAGCGAGTACTTCCTCGGCGACGGCACGCTGTCGACCTGCCCGGGCGCCGGCTACACGCCCATCACCTCGACGACGCTGACCAACGTCACCTTCCCGTCGAGCGGTGTGGTGCGGCTGTGTCTGCGCGACGCGGCCGGCAACGTGCAGGGGCCGCTGCAGCAGACCATCACCCTCGATGCCGCGGCGCCGTCGGGCTGTCTGTTCACCCTCACCGGCAAGAAGGTGAGCGGCGCGGCTGCGCCGGCGGGGCTCACCGCCAGCACCAGCGTCACCGCCGCGGTGGGCAACTGCAGCGAGCAGCCCACCGAGCTCGTGCTGTCGACCGCCACCCTCAACTGCGCGATGCCCCAGGTCTGGCAGCCCTTCAACGCCAGCCAGACGCTCTCGCTCCCGTCGGGCGACGGGGCCAAGCCGGTGTTCGGCTGCGTGCGCGACGCCGCGCGCAACGTGGGCACCATTCCCCAGGCGAACATCACGCTCGACACCACCGGCCCGTCTCCGGTGAGCGCGGCGCTGGTGGGCAGCACCCCGACCAACGCGGCGTCGGTGACCGTCTCGGTGAGCGCGAGCGACGTGAGCGGCCTGGGCGCGAGCGACGCCCTCACCGCCTCGCTCGACCCGTTCTTCACCTCGGGGAACGTGGGGCCGTCGGCCTTCCCCGGCACCAGCCAGGTCGTGGTGCCGCTGAGCGGGGGCGACGGCGCCAAGACGGTGAACGTGCGCTTCCGCGACGCGGTGGGGAACGAGTCGTTCGCCAGCGTGCCGCTCACCTGGGACACCCGGCGGCCGTCGGGCAGCTTCACCCTCGCCGGCGCGCTCGCCGACGGCACCGCCTCCACGGTGCGCACCGCCACCAACGCGGTGACGCTCACCATCACCCCCGACGACGCGACCGGGGTCCTGGTCGGCGACGAGAACCTGGCGGCGTGTCCGACCGCCGCGGCGAGCTACGCGGCGCTGGGCGCGCTGGTGGTGCCGACCACCATGACGTCGGCGCTCAACCCCCGCGAGGTGCGGCTGTGTCTGCGCGACGCCGCGGGCAACGTGTCGCTCGCCCCCATCGCCCGCACCATCGCCTTCGACGCCACCGGGCCGTCGGGCTGTGCGCTGACGTTGAGCGGCCAGCCGTACCGGGGCGTCACCCCGCCCGCCGGGAAGTCGGCGAACCTCACGGTGAACGCCTCGGTGGGCGCCACCTGCTCGGAGACGCCGGCGGAGATCTTCCTCACCTCGGCGAGCACCACCTGCAGCGCGACTGCGAGCTACCCCTGGCAGTCGTTCGGCGCGGGCCTCACCGCGCAGCTCGCGGGCCCCGACGGCACCAACACCATCTTCGGCTGCGTGCGCGACGCCGCGCGCAACGTGGGCACCCTGACGCCGGGCACCATCACCCTGGACACCATCGGCCCCACCGCGCCGGTGGTGGTGGTCGACGGCGACGCGCCGTACATCAACGCTGCCCAGGTCACCGCGCGCGGCGGCAACATCGGCACCCTGACCGGCTCGGCGCAGACCGCGGTCGACTGGACCTTCTCCGAGAGTTCCTCGTCGTTCCCCGCCTTCGTGGCGCTGGGCGCGCCGAGCTTCACCTTCGCCGGCACCGGGGTGCGCACCGTGTACGCGAAGTTCCGCGACGACGTGGGCAACGAGTCGGCGGTGGTGAGCGACAGCATCAACATCGACGTGACCGCGCCGTCGCTCGTGGGCACCAGCTGGGCCTTCATCACGCCCCCGGGGGCCCGTGCCGGCTTCACCAGCAACCCCAGCGCGCTCTTCAGCGTCGCCGGCCTGGCGTCCGACGCGGCGGCGCTCCAGCTGGTGCAGGCGGGCAGCTGCGTGGCGGCGAGCTTCACCGGCGCGCCGTCGCTGCCCGCGGCGAGCCCGGCGACCTTCAGCCTCACCGGAGGCGACGGCGCCAAGACGCTCTGCCTGCGGGTGCTCGACGCCGCGGGGAACGGCGCGATCCTCTCCAGCGTGGCCGTGACGCTGGACACCGTGCCCCCGCCGCAGCCGAGCATCACCACCCTGCCCCAGCTGCTCAACGCCACCGCGGTCGCCGCGTTCACCGTGAACACCGCGGGCCCCGCGAGCGACACCAACTTCGACCGCTACGAGAAGAGCGGCGGCACCGCGTCGAGCTGGGGGAGCAACGCCGGCAGTGACCTGCTCGTCGGCTCCACCTCGTTCAGCTACACGCTGCAGGCCGACCGCGCCAACGTGCTGCGCCTGCGCGCGGTGGACAAGGCGGGCAACGTCTCGCCCGAGGACTCGGTCACCATCACCTGGGACAACACCCGCCCGCAGGCGCCCACCCTGCGCGACGTGTGGATCGACAACGGCAGCCAGCGCAGCTCGCTCTACTGGCGCACCCCGGCGGCGACCGACGTGGTGGCCTACAAGGTGTACTACGGGCCCCAGCCGGGCAGCCTCGGCGCGGGCAACGTTCCCACCGGGTTCACCGGCACCAACGCCAACGAAGGCAGCTCGCCCATCTCGGTGAGCGCGGTGAAGGGCGCGGTGGACCAGTCGATCACCCTGACCGGTCTCACCAACAGCTCGGTGGTCTTCGCCACCGTCACCGCGGTGGACGCCGCCGGCAACGAGAGCCCGGCGCCGTCGACCTCGGCGGCGCTCACGAACTTCCACGTGGCGCTCGAGCCCAACCGGGTGTCGATGAACCGCATCGCCAAGCTGAGCATCGCGGGGCTGGGGCAGACCGAGACCATCGCCATCCAGGGGGACAAGGCCTACGTCGCCGGCCACACCAACAGCGGCGGCACCGGCTGCGCCTTCTCGGGCTCCTCGACGCTGACGGTGGTCGACCTGAGCACGCTGGCCTCCGCGGTGTACCAGGGGCACCCGGACCTCGCGCCGCCCACGCCCACGGTGGTCTTCGGCCCGCAGGCCTTCGCCGACGGCCTCACCTGCAATTCCGCCGGCCACTCGCAGATGACCGACGTGCTGGTGAGCGGGTCGTACCTGTTCTTCGCCTCGGGGCAGAATCTGCGGGTCTTCTCCATCGCCGACCCCAGCACTCCGGTCGAGGTGCGCGGCTCGCCGGTGGCGATGCCGGTGCCGGTGGAGCAGCTCAACCTCGTCGGCGACCGGCTCTTCCTCACCGGCAACGGCACGGTGGTCGCCTTCAACCTGAAGAGCCTCTACGACAACGACGGCAACACGTTCATCGGCGCCGCCGACATCATCGGCTCCGGTGCCCCGGCGTTCGCGGGGCCGTACTCGGGCACCGCGACCAACCAGTCGCGCAACCGGCTGTTCCAGTACACCTCGAACGGCGGCAACCTCCACGACTGGCTGCTCGACAGCGCGCTGGGCAGCTCGCCCACCTTCGGCACCGCGAGCTGCTCGGTCAACGTGAACAACGACTACCTGGCGTACCTGAGCGACGTGAAGGGCGTGGTGGGCGGCAGCTACCTGTACTTCCCCGCGCTCGGCTCGCTGTCGATCTACAAGCTCGACTTCCTGTGGTCGAGCACCACCAGCGGCCAGGGGCTCAACCCGAGCAACTTCGCGCTGGTGAAGCAGGCGCAGACCACCGGTGGCCAGGGGCTCGCGCTCGCGGGGAACCAGGCCTTCCTGCTGTCGAACAATGGGCTGCGCAGCCTCGACATGACGGACCTCAACGCCATCTCCGAGTCGAGCTTCAACACCTCCGGCTCTCCGTCGATGCGCACCGTCGCCACCTACGGCAACTTCCTCGTCACCGGCTCGGCGATCCCGGGCGGGAGCTTCACCGGCGAGCTCGACTTCTTCGAGCTGGCGACGCCGCGCTCGCTCCACGAGATCGCCAACGGGTCGGGGGCCGGCCCCTACGCCGAGGTGGGGCCGGGCTTCCTCTACAGCTCGGGCAACCGGGTCTACGACCTCCACCGCGGCGCGCTGCTCTCGCCCGAGCCGGGCACCTTCTCGGGCAGCACGCCGGGCACCTACTTCTCGTACGACGTCACCCGCATCGGCGACCTCATGGTGAGCGCCCAGGGCCCGGGGTTCCTCATCTCCGACAGCTCGGCCCAGACCGACCACTCCGTCGGCACCGTCTACGGGCCGGTCTCCGACGTGACGCAGGTGAACCTCCCCGCGGGTCGCCGGGTGACCGGCGTCGAAGTCTTCGGCAACCACCTGATCGCCGCGGAGGTGCGCACCGACGGCCTGTGGCTCGAGGTCTTCGACGCGCGCCCGCTCACCAACCGCTCGTCGGGCACGGCCTTCAACCCCGTCACCCACACGGTGGGCGAGTACCAGATCGCGAGCTTCGTTCCGTCGCAGAGCCTCTACGCGAGCCTCACCCTGCGCGGGACCCGCGCCATCGTGGCGCTCGACGACAGCCCGCCCACGGCCCCCCCGTCGACCGGCATCTACATCGTCGACTTCCGCGCCCTGGTCGACGACGTGGCCGGCGGCACCGCGGTGACGCTGGGCAGCCTGCCGCTGTCGAAGGTGCGCGAGACGACGGTGCGCGGCGGCTGGCTGTACGCGGCGGGCGCCACCACCACGCACATCGTGGACATCAAGGAGACGCTCACCGAGCCGCCGACCGCGCTGCCCGCCAGCCCCATCACCGCCAGCGCCGGCAGCGCCGCCGACGCGGTGGTGGTCTACGGCAACCACCTCTTCGTGGCCGGGCGCAGCGGCAACTTCCTCAACGCGTGGGACGTGCGCACCCCGAGCAGCCCGCTCCTGCTGTCGTACCTGCCGATCTCCAACAGCGCCTTCTCGAGCAACTCGCTGCTCGAGACCGGGGTGCCGCTCAAACCGATTCGCCGCGGCCTGGCCATCGCCGGCACGCGCATGTACTCGACCGCCTACGACGAAGTGCGCATCATCGAGCTGGAATAGAGGACCACATGCTGACCACCACCCTCCTGCTGACCCTCCTGAGCGCCGACGCCGCCAACCCCCGGCTGAGCGTGATGGACTTCTCGGGCGAGCCGGCGCTCAAGCCGCTCTGCGCGGGCCTCGCCGGCGCGGTCGCCAACGAGCTGCAGTCGCTCCAGCTCTTCGAGGTGACGTCGTCCGACCAGCTGCGCTCGCTCCTGTCGCTGGAACGCCAGCAGCAGCTGCTGGGCTGCCCCGACGACACCTGCCGCGGCGCCGCGGTGCTCTCGCTCGGCTACGACGAGCTGGTGACCGGCCGGGTGACCAAGCTCGCCGGCAAGACGGGCAGCGTGACCCTCGAGCTGGTGCTGGTGCACACCGCCGACGGCCGGCGCACCGCGAGCGACGTGCTCACCGCGCCCAGCGAGGCCGAGCTGATGCGCCTGGTGAAGCCCGCGGTGGTGAAGCTGGTGCAGCCGCTGCTCAAGGGGAAGACCGGGAGCCTGGTGGTGGACCTCGCGGAGCTCGGCGCCACGGTGAAGGTCGACGACGTGGTGGTGGGGGTGACGCCGCTGGGCCGGGTGCCGGTCACCGCGGGCCCCCACGTGCTCAAGGTCGAGAAGGACGGCTTCGTCACCTTCCAGAAGGACGTGCGGGTCAAGGGCGACGAGACGGTCGCCGAGCCGGTGCGCCTGGTGCCGAGCCCCGACTTCGTGGCCGCGTACCGCAGCAAGAACTCCAAGCTGCGCATCGCGGCGTGGGCGGCGACCGGCGTCGCGGTGGCGGCGGGCGCGGTCGGGCTGGCGATGGGCGTGCGCGCCCAGTCGCTCTACGGCACCCCCGACACCAAGGGCACCTTCCAGTACGAGCGGGCCTTCGTGCTCGCCGGCATCGAGGAAGACACGAGCGGCAACCACCGGCAGCTGGCGAACGATCTCAAGTCGTCGGTCGACTCCGCGCGGCTCCTGTCGATCGCGATGGTCGGCGTGGCAGCGGCCGCCGCCGCGGGCGCGGTGTCCTTGTGGATCCTCGGCGACAGCCCGTCGAAGTACGACGCGTACCTGGGACCGGAAGTGAAGGTGGCGGCGCTCCTCGCGCCCGGGCTCGGCGGCTTCACGCTCTCGGGCCGCTTCTAGATGCAGCGCACCACCCGCCTCGCCGGCCTCGACTGCCGGGTGCTCCAGCAGACCGAAGGGCCCCCCACCGCCGCCGTGGTGCTCGCCCACGGCTACGGCGCGCCGGGCGACGACCTGGTCGGCCTGACCGAGATGCTCTGGCAGCTGGCGCCGGCGCTCGCCAGCGTGCGCTTCGTGTACCCGGCGGCGCCGCTGTCGCTCGACGCGATGTACGGAGGAGGCGCGCGCGCCTGGTGGCACATCGACATGCTCCAGGTGCAGCGGCTGGCGAACGGCGACCCGGCGGCCCTGCGCGAGTTCCGCAAGCTCGAGCCCGAAGGCATGGGCGCAGCGCGCTCGGCGATGCTCAAACTGGTCGACGAGCTCAGCGTGCAGACGGGGCTCGGCCTGGGCCAGCTGGTGCTGGGCGGCTTCAGCCAGGGCGCGATGCTCACCACCGACGTGGCGCTGCGGCTGCCCGAGGCGCCGCGCGCGCTGGTGGCGCTGTCGGGCACCCTGCTCCTCGAGGACGCGTGGCGGCCCAAGGCCAAAGCGCGAGCCGGGCTGCCCGTGTTCCAGTCGCACGGGCGGCGAGACCCGATCTTGCGCTTCGACGCCGCCGAGGCGCTGCGCGACGTGCTCGTCGAAGGTGGCCTGGCGGTCGACTTTCACCCCTTCGATGGGGGCCACGAGATTCCCCTGGGCGTCCTCCGCAGCCTGGCTGCCTTCCTCACCGCGGCCACGAAGCGCACCTAACCTGTCAGAGTTCTTTGTCTTTTGGACGAGGCAACTCCTGCCCACAAGGTGCGACAACTCCTGTGGGCATGCGACATTCACTCCTGATGTCGTTTCTGGTGCTGAGCGCGTGCTCCGGCGAAGCCTCGTGGACGCTCGCTGACGCCCCGGCCGGCGGGCCCGAAGGTGGTGCTGGCGGCGGCGCGGCGGCGAGCACCCGGCTGAGCACCTTCCAGGGGCTGAGCGACGGTCTCCCCGCGGACGCGGCGCCCCAGGCGCTGGCGCAGCTCGACGGCAAGCTCTACCTGTCGACGGCGGCGGGCGTCTTCAGCCTGCCGTCGACCGGCCGCACCTGGGCTGCGGAAGCGCTGCCCCTGCGCAGCGGCGAGCAGGTGACGTCGCTGGCTCGCGTCGACCTCAGCATCTGCGTCACCACCACCCAGGGGCTCTGGGTCCGGGCGTACACCGACGAGGCCTTCACCCTGGTCGCCTCCGCCCCCGCGGGCGCCTTCGGCCTGGCGAAGAAGGCGGGCGAGCTCTTCCTCGCCACCTCCAGCGGGCTCCACGTGTCGACCGACAAGGGCGCCACCTGGAAGCGGCGCTTCAGCGGCGCACCCTTCACGACGACCAGCGGACAGTTCGTCGCCGCCGCGGCCCAGGCGCGCCTGTTCGTCGTCGACGCCGCGGGCAAGGTGTGGAGCAGCGACGACGACGGCGCCACCTGGGAGACCGGCGTCATCACCGGCACGGTCAAGACGCTGTCGGCCGGCGGCCCGGTGGTGCTGGCGATGACCGCCACCCAGACGCTGCGTTCCGACAACTACGGCAACACGTTCCACCCCGTGTCGACCGACTGGTCGCCGCTGGCGGTGGCGGTGACGCCGAGCTGGGCCTTCGCCGGCACCATGAACGGCGTCCGGGTGAGCGACGACGGCGGCGCCACCTGGCGCGACGGCAGCGCAGGGCTGCCCGCGTCGTCCGAGGTCCGCGCGCTCTTCACCGCCGGCAATGCGCTCCTCGCGCACGCCAAGGGCACCATCTACCTCGCGTCCGTCGAGTAGCCCGCGACCGCGGCGCTACTTGTCGTTGGTGCCGTCTTCTTCCTGGTGCTGCTTGGGGTTGGTGCGCCACTCGAGGTCCGCGGGCACCTTGCCGCCGCCGCGCTTGCCCGAGGTCCATTCCTTGAGGTGGTGGTCGATGTCCACGCCGCCCTTGGGGGCGACGTAGGGAACGGGGAGCTTCTTGGAGTCGTGCGCCATGGAGCCACCCTACAAAATTCCGGGCGCCTTAGTGAGCGCCGGCGACCAGCGGCTCGAAGCGGCCCTTGTTGTTCGCCTTGTGGAAGGCGTCTTCCTTGTCGATGCGGCCTTCGGTGGCGAGCGCGAAGAGCGCGTCGTCCATCGCCTGCATGCCCATCGCCTTCCCCGACTGGATGATGGAGTTGATCATCGGCGTGTTCCCTTCGCGGATGATGTTGGGCAAGCCGGGCGTCTTCATCAGGATCTCGTGCACCGCCACCCGGCCCTTGCCGTCGGGGGTGCGCAGGAGCAGCTGGCTCACCACGCCGGCGAGCGACTCCGACAGCATGGTGCGCACCTGCTGCTGCTGATCGGTGGGGAAGGCGTCGATCAACCGGTCGATGGTCTTCGCCGCGTTGTTGGTGTGCAGGGTGCCGAAGACCAGCACGCCCATCTCCGCCGCGGTGATCGCCAGCGCGATGGTCTCCATGTCGCGCATTTCGCCGACCAGGATGACGCCGGGGTCCTGGCGAATGGCGGCTCGC
Source organism: Myxococcaceae bacterium (assembly GCA_019694595.1). GTDB lineage: Bacteria > Myxococcota > Myxococcia > Myxococcales > Myxococcaceae > JAIBBQ01. Next base: position 4,851 of record JAIBBQ010000090.1, on the reverse strand, counting down.
AAGGCCACCGCGAAGCTCTTGGTGTCCGCGCCCACCTCGCGCTGCGAGAGCGTGCAGCCCTTGTTCTGGTGCACGAATTCCACCGGGTCTTCGATGGTGATGATGTGCTTGGCCTGCTTGGTGTTGATGCGGTCGATCACCGCCGCCAGGGTGGTCGACTTGCCGGAGCCGGTGGGGCCGGTCACCAGCACCAGGCCCTGCTCGAGCTCGGGGAAGGTGTAGAGCGCCTGCGGGGCCCCCAGGTCCTCCAGAGAGCGGATCTTCTCGGGAATGATGCGGAAGACCGCGCCGCAGCCGCGCTCCTGGTTCAGGTAGTTGGCGCGGAAGCGGCCCACCCCGGGCAGCGCGTACGCGAAGTCGAGGTCGAGGTTCTTCTGGTAGTGCGCCCACTGGCCTTCGGTGGCGATCTCCTGGAGCATCGCCCCCAACGACTCGTGGGTGAGCACGTCCCACCCGTCGACCTTCACCACGCTGCCGTGGCGGCGAATGTGCGGCGGCAGCCCGGCGGCCAGGTGCAAGTCGCTGCCGCCGTTGTCCTTGAGGTACTTGAAGAGCGCGTCGATGCGGGCCATGGCGTCTCGCTAGTTGAAGCGCTTGGGGTCTTCGGCGAAGCGGCGGGCGGTCTCCTTGGTGACCACGCCCGTCTTGACGAGCTCGAGCAGCGAGTCGTCGAGCAGGCACATGCCGTCGTTCTTGCCGGTCTGCATGATGGAGCGGATCTGGAAGGTCTTCTCGTCGCGGATCAGGTTCGACACCGCGGGCTTCACGAAGAGCGCCTCGAGCGCGGGGATGCGCCTCGAGCCGTCGGCCGACGGCACCAGGCGCTGCGAGATGATGGCGCGCAGCGACTCCGACACCATCGCGCGGATCTGCGACTGCTGCTTGGGCGGGAACACGTCGAGCACGCGGTTGATGGTGCGGATCGCGTTGTTGGTGTGCAGCGTGCCCATCACCAGGTGGCCGGTCTCCGCCGCGGTGATCGCCAGCGAGATGGTCTCCAGGTCGCGCAGCTCGCCGATGACGATGACGTCGGGGTCCTCGCGCAGCGCGGCGCGCAGCGCGTTGGCGAACGAGTGGGTGTGCTTGCCCGCCTGGCGCTGGTTCACCACGCAGCCCTTGGAGCGGTGCACGTACTCGATGGGGTCCTCGACGGTGATGATGTGGTCGGTGCGCTCCTGGTTGACCAGGTTCACCAGCGCCGCGAGGGTCGACGACTTGCCGCAGCCCGCGGGCCCGGTGACCAGCACCAGCCCCTGGTGGAACTCGGTCAGGCGCTTGAGCGTGGCGGGCAGCCCCAGCTGTTCCAGCGTGGGCGGCTCCGGGGCCACCGGGCGGAAGACCGCGTCGAGCCCGCGCTGCTGCTTGTAGAAGTTGGCGCGGAAGCGGCCGCACGGCAGCTGGAGCGCGGCGTCGAGATCGTTGGTGGTCTCGAGCTGGGTGCGCTGCCCTTCGTCGAGCACCGCGTCGATCATGCGCTTGACGGTCGCGGTGTCGAGCACCGCCGGCCCCAGGTCCTTCATCGCGCCGTTGACCCGCAGCTGGACGCGGGCGCCCGAGTGCAGGTGCACGTCGCTCGCCTTCATCGCCACCGCGCGCGCCAGGAGCTCTTCCAGGCTCCCGGCGACGGGCGGCCCCGACGCGACGGCCGGCCTGGGCGCCGAAGGGGCGGCCGCTGCGGCAGGCATCGCGGCGGGGGCCGACGGTGCCGCGGCCGGGGCAGGCGCCGGGCTCGCCGGCCGGGCGGGCGCACCGGCGGCGCCGGGGCGCGGGGCGCTCGCGGCCGGGGCCGCGGGGGCAGCAGCCGGAGCCGCCGCGGGGGCCGCACCGCCCTGCCCCTTCATCTTGGCGACGTACTGTTCCTGCGCGTTCACCAGCCAGGCGAGCTGCTCGGCGGTGATGAGCTTGAGCGCGTGCAGCGCCTCGCCGACCCGCAGGCGGGGGTTCGAGGTCTGCTGGTGCGCGAGCGCCTTCTGCAGCTGCTCGTTGGTGACCAGCTTGTAGTGCAGCGCGATGCGGCCCAGCAGCGCATCTTCGGGAGAAGCCGACATGGACGGTGAGACTTTCAGAACCCGGCCCCACGCAGAAGAGAAGAAACGCAGGCCGCGCGACGAACCCGGGCTATGCCCCGCCGGGTGAGCGCCCCCGAGCCGAGCGCCGCGCCCCGGAGCGCGAGCCGCATCCTCCAGATCGTGATCCTGGTGGCCGCCGCGCTCGGGGTGCTGTTCGTCGTGACCGAGGTGGTGCGCGTCAACGTCCAGGCGCCCCCGGTGCCCGCGCCAGCGGTGGACACCGTCGCCGGCCAGGTCGCGCAGCTGTGCGAGGCGAGCGCCCGCGCCTGCCCTGACGCCAGGGCCCTGGCCGAAGCGCTCACGGCGAAGGACTGCCCGAAGGCGCGCGAGGCTCACGGCCGCCTCGGGGCCCAGGTGGTGTCGGTGCACGTCGACGGGCTCAGGCGCGAGCTCGAGGCCCGCTGCCCGCCCTGACCGTGGTCCAGGGTCAGGCGGCGAACTGCCGCTCGACCAGCCGCCGGTAGAGCCCGTCTTGCGCGACCAGGCTCTCGTGGGTGCCGATCTGGGCTGCCTTGCCGTGCTCCAGCACCACCACCCGGTTGGCGTCCTTCACCGTCGACAGGCGGTGGGCGATGACCAAGGTGGTGCGGCCCTTCATCAGCCGCTCGAGCGCTTCGCGCACCAGGTATTCGCTCTCGGCGTCGAGCGCGCTGGTCGCCTCGTCGAGAATGAGGAGCTTGGGGTTCTTGAGGACCGCGCGGGCGATGGCCACGCGCTGCTTCTGCCCACCCGACAGCTGCACGCCGCGCTCGCCGACCAGCGTCTTGTACTTCTCGGGGAAGGCGGTCACGAAGTCGTGGGCGTTGGCGAGCCTGGCCGCGGCCTCGACCTCGGCGTCGGTGGCCTCGGGCCGGCCGTAGCGGATGTTCTCGGCCACCGAGGCCGAGAACAGCAGCGGCTCCTGGGCCACCACGCCGACCTGGCGGCGCAGCCACTCGGGGTCGAGCGTGGTGAGGCGCTGGCCGTCGAGCGTCACCTCGCCCGAATCGGGGTCGTAGAGCCGGTAGAGGAGCGAAGCGATGGTCGACTTGCCCGCCCCCGACGGCCCCACGATGGCCACCACCTCGCCCGGCTCCAGGGCGAGCTGGAAGCCCTGCAGCACCGGCACTTCCGGCCGCGTCGGATAGGCGAAGCGCACGTCGCGCCATTCCACCCGGCCGACGATGGGGTCGATCGTCTTTCCGCCCTGGGCGACCATCGACGGGGTGCGCTCGAGCAGCTCGAACACCCGTTCCGCGGCGCCCGCGGCGCGCTGGAAGTCGGCCCACAGCTCGCTGAGCGAGCCGAGCGAACCAGCCATCAGCAGCGTGTAGACCAGGAAGGCGATGAGCGAGCCCTTCGACAGCTCGTCGGCGATCACCAGACGACCGCCGTACCAGAAGACCAGCGCGCCCGCGGTGAAGGTCGCGAAGCTCGCCGCGCCGATGAAGATCGAGGTCAGCTGGGTGCGGCGCATCGCCAGGGCCAGGGAGTCGTTCACCGTCGCCTCGTAGCGACGGATCTCCTTCGGCTCGGCGGCGAAGCTGCGCACGGTGCGGATGCCGGACAGCGTCTCCTCGGCCACCTCGCTCGCCTTGGCGAGCGCGTCCTGCGACTGCTTCGACAGCTGCCGCACCTTGCGGCCGTAGGCGACGGCGCCGAGCGCCACCGGCGGCACGATGAGCAGCATCACGCCGGTCAGCTGCGGGGAGGTGTACACCAGCATCGACAGCGAGCCGACGACCGCCGCCAGGTTGCGCAGCGACATCGAGATGTTCACCGACACCGTGTTCTGCAGCACGGTGGTGTCGGCGGCGAGGCGGTTGGTGAGCTCGCCGGTGCGCTGCGCGTCGAAGAAGGCGATGTCCTGCCGCATCAGGCTGGCGAAGAGCTGGCTGCGCAGGCGCGCCACCACCCGCTCGCCCACGTTGGAGAAGATGCGGAAGCGCAGGGCCACCGAGACGCCCAGCACCAGGAACGCGACCACCAGCGCCTCGGTGATCTCGTTGATGCGCCCCAGGTTCTTGGTGTCGATCGCGTCGTCGATGATGACGCGGATGCCCTGCGGAAGCGCCAGGTTCGCCGCGCTCCCCAGGAACAGGAAGATGGTGCCGATGGCGATCGGCCAGAGCTCCGGCATCGCGAGCTTGAGGATGCGCCGCAGCGTGACCTTGGGGGGCGGCTTCTTGCCGGTGTCCTTCTCGAGGGGTTCGCGATGCCGGGGGCGCACGGGTCCACACTAACCGCGCCAAAGGATTCACGCAGGCCCACTTCACGCTTCTTCACCCGATGCCGGTAGAGTCGAACGGTGGCCCTGCGGCTGAGCGAGTTCGCGCGGTACCTCAAGACGCCGGAGGCGGCACGCGCGCTCGAGCCCTTCGCCCGGCGCATGGCCGAGCGACTGCCCGAGGTCGACTCCACCTCCAGCCGCATCGGCGCCGAGCTCGCGGGCCGGGCGCCGCGGCTCCCCACGGGCCCCGGCCTCGACCGGGCGGTGCTGGGTGCGCTCGCGGAGGACGCCGAGTTCGGGGCGCCGCTCGAGCCCGGCATCATCGCCACCAGGCTGCTCGATGCGTTCTCGACCGCGAGCCGCGGAGGCACGCTCGACCGGGCGACCGTGGAGCGCCGCCTGGGGTCCGAGGCCGCGCGCCTGCTCGACCAGGCCACCGGCGCGTTCGCCCGAGCGCCAGCCGAGGCCGGCTCGCCGCGCTTCGCAGGCCTCGAGCCCACCACCCGGGCGCACCTCGGCGCCGCCGGCACGACCACGGCGCTGCGCTCGCGCATGCCGGCGCTCCAGGCCTCG
>JAIBBQ010000329.1 GCA_019694595.1 Myxococcaceae bacterium | reverse complement strand
GGGCGGAGGGTCGGGCGGAGGGTCGGGCGGTGGCGCCGCAGGTGGAGCGGGCGGCGGCTCGGGCGGAGGCGCGGCTGGCGGCGGCTCCGCCGGTGGTGCAGGTGGTGGGGCTGGCGGCGGAACGGCGGGCGGTGCCGGTGGCGGCTCCGTCGGGCCGAACCAGCTCATCTTCACCACGAGTCCTCCGACGCCGGTGCTCGCGGGCGACTGCGTGGCGACGACCATCCAGTCGCGGTTGAACGGCTCGCCTCAGGCGGTGGCGTCGGCGGCGAACGTGGCGCTCACGGTGAGCCCGACTGGCGCGGCGGCCTACTTCTCCGACGCGGCGTGCACCACGGCCATCACGTCGGTGACCATCGCGCCGACGAAGTTCAACGCGAACTTCTTCGTGAAGCCCATCTCCGGGGTGATGGTCACCCTGAGCGCGACGGCGAGCTTCGGCACGGCGACCCAGTCGTTCACCCCGCTGCCGGCGGTGCGCACCGGCTTCTGCAGCTTCGCGTCGGTGCTGAGCGACGGCGGGCCGGACCTCGAGGTGCAGTGCCCCATCGCTCCGCCCCAGCAGGTCCCGGCGCACACCGCGCTCTTCTTCCAGGCGAGCGCGGCGACGCCGTCGCCGACCGAGTTCGAGATTCGCTGCCGGCTCACCTCGGCGAGCACCATCACCTGCGACCGCCAGGCGGGCACCGGCACCGCGGGCTTCGTGCGCTGGCACACGCTGGAGCTGCCCACCGGGCTGCGCGTGCAGACGGGTGAAGGCGGCTGTCCGGGGGCCATCGAGGCCACCACCGCGCTGCCGATGAGCGTCGACCCGGCGAAGAGCTTCCTGCTGCGCTCCAACACCGCGGTGGGCTCGCTCGACGACGACGAGTTCGTCATCGGCCGCATCACCTCGCCCACCACCTACCTCCAGGCCATCGGGAACGCCGCGTCGGGCTGCGGGGCGACGCCGCTGCGCGCCTTCCAGGTGGTGGAGCTCGACGGCACCTCGGTGGTGCGGGGGGTGCTCGACGCCGGGCTCCCGCCGGGCACCAACGTGGTGCAGGTGACGGGGCTCCCGGCCGCGTCCACCAACGCCGCGGTGCTGGTGCAGACGCGGGTCGCCGACGCGGTGCTGCAGGACTGCAGCATGGCGCTGCGGGGCACTCTGCCTTCGACCACCTCGCTGACCATCAGCCGCGGCAACGCGTCGAACGACGGCGGCTGTGCGCTGGAGCAGCTCGAGCAGCTCGCCTGGGAGCGCATCGACTTCCAGCAGCGCGCGCGGGTGCAGGCCATCACGGTGAGCCTCTCCGCGGGGACCACGCAGCAGTCGACCGCCATCTCCCCGGTGGATCCGACCCGCACGGTGGTCTTCGCGGCCGGCATGCCCGGCTCGGGGCAGAGCGGCGGCGAGTCGTCGCCGTCGGGGGCCAACAACGCCGCGCCCGACGCGGTGGGCCGCTTCGACATCTCGGGTGGCGGCACCACGCTGACGGTGCGCCGCGACGGTGCGGCCGCGGCGGCGACCTTCACCGTGTGGGTGGTCGAGGTGAATCCTTAGGTCAGCAGCTCGGTGACCGGCGTGGTCGACCGGCCCTGCGCCGCGCCGACCGCGGTGGTCCCGGGGACCACGGCCTTCATCAGGGACAGGAGAATGTCGCTGGTGTTGCGGCCCGTGGTGCTGCGCACGTGGAGCCCCGACTTGAGCGCGCCACCGGCCTTGCCGGCGACGAGCACGGGGTAGTTGTCGATGCCGTGGGTGAGCCCCTCGGTGACGTCGGTGGTGCAGAGCACGCCGGTGCTGTCGAGCAGGTTGCCGGTGCCTTCGGGCGTCGTCTTCAGCTTGTGCAGGGTGTACGCGAAGCAGCGCATGGTGAAGAGCACCGCCTGGTGCACCTTCTCCTGCTGGGCGGCGTCGTGGGTGATGGCGTGCTCGTTGTCGCGCGCCTCGGTCGGCGAGAGGAACTTGTAGCAGTGCCCGCCCACCGAGCCGGAGAACTGGTAGCTCGCCACACGGGTGAGGTCGCAGGCGAAGGCGAGCGCGAGCAGCTCGCTCATCGCCTTGGCCACCGCCTCCATCGGCTCCACGCCGCTCACGTCCTGGTTCTTCTCGGTGACGGCGGCCGGTTTGACGCAGCTCGAGGTGATGACCGGCGGGAGCGCGAGGATGCGCGCGCGCACCTCGGAGATGGCGGTGAGGTGAGCGTCGAGCCGCTGTGCGTCGACCTTGCCCACGCGGCCCTTGAGGCGGGAGGCGTCGGCCTTCACCGCGTCGAGCACGCTGCCGCGCAGGCGGTCGCGCGGGTCGGTGGGGTCCTTCGGGGTGAAGCTGCCGAAGAGGGTGGTGAAGAGGGTGGCGGGGTTGAGGACCGGGGGCATCGGCTGGTCGGGCCCGCGGTGCGAGATGTACGCCAGCGTCGGGCCTTCGCCCTTGGTGGCGCGCTTGGACACGGCGAGCTGGAGGCTCTTGAAGGTGGTGGTGCCGGCGATGGCGTCGGCGGCGACCTGGTCGATCGATGCCGTGCTGAACTTCGAGTTGTAGCCGGCGGTCCCCGGGTCGAGGGGAATGAAGGGGGCTCCCGAGAGCAGCGCCGCGGAGCCGTTGTGGTGGCCGCGCAGGTTGGGCGTCTTCACGTTGAAGCCGCTGACGACCGAGACGTAGCTCTTCACGTCGATGCCGCGCGCGGCGTCGACGAGCGGAGCGAGCTGCGGCGGCAGCGCCCAGGTGGCGCCGGTGGCGGTGGGCACCCAGCGCGGGAGCAGCACGCCGTTGCCGAAGAACCAGGTGACGAGGCGGCGGGGAATCGGGGCGCCGTCGGCGTAGGCGAGGCCGTTGCCGTCGAGCATCGCCTCGAGGGTGGGGAGCGCGACCGCGGCGCCGGCGCCGCGCAGCAGGGTGCGGCGGGAGAGCCTGAAGGTCATGGCTGGGCCTCCGGGGCCGTGCCGTAGCGGAAGGCATCGCTCGCCGAGAGTTCGACGAGGAGCTGGCTGAAGCGGTGGTTGCCTGCGGCGAAGGCGTCGGTGGCAGCCTTCAAGGGGCGGGCCTCGGTGGGCAGCTCGACGTGCCCGACGCCCTGTCGGTAGAGCGTGGCGGCGAGGCAGCGCATGGTGCGCTCGTCGTCGTGCAGCTGCTGCGAGAGCTCGCTCGCCCCGGTGAAGCCCTTGCCGTCGAGCGTGCCGGTGGTGTCGAGCGGCAGGCCTTCGTCGGTGGTGCGCGACTTGCCGGTGGCGTCGAAGCCTTCGAAGGCGAAGCCCAGGGGGTCCATCATCGCGTGGCACCCGCGGCAGCTCGCGAGCTGCATGTGCACCTGGAGCCGCTGGCGCAGGGTCTGGGGCTTGTCGGGCGTCGACGGCGGCAGCTGGGTGTTCACGTCGGGCGGCGGTGCGGCGATGGGCTGGCAGAGCAGCCGCTCGCGAATGAACTTGCCGCGGTAGGTGGGCGAGTTGCTGGTGGGGTGCGACTGCATGGTGAGCACGCTCGCCTTGCCGAGGAGCCCGAGGCGGCCTTGCGCGGCGGGCAGCTCGACCTGCTGCCAGCTGGTGACCGCGGGCAGGCCGTAGTGCTTGGCGAGGTTGGCGTCGACGAAGGTGGTGGTGGAGGTGAAGAGGTCGCGGAAGTCCTTGTCCTCGAGGGCCAGCGCGGTGAGGAAGCGGCGGGTCTCCTCGTGCATCGAGGCGGCGAGCGCGGGCGTGAAGTCGGGGAAGGCCTTGGCGTCCTTGGCGACCTTCTCGAGTTCCTGCAGCTCGAGCGCCTCGTCGAAGAAGCCGGCGACCGCGTCCTTGGCGGCGGCGAGGGCAGTGAGGCGGCGGGCCTGGGTGCGCACCCCGTCGGCGGTGTCGAGGCCGCCCGAGGCCGCGGCGGCGAGGAGCGCGTCGTCCGGCGGCGCGGAGAGAATGAAGTACGACAGGCGGCTCGCGACCTCGTAGCCGGTGAGCTTGAGGCGGGTCGGGTCCTGCGGATCCACCGCGCCGTGCTCGTCGAGGTAGAGGAACGAAGGCGACTGGAGGATGCCCGCGAGCGCGAACTCCACGCCCTTGTCGAAGGCCGTGTAGCCCTGGGCCGCGAGCACGCCGAGGTCGACCCAGCGGGTGAGCTCGCCGGCCTCGAGCGGGCGGCGGAAGGCGCGGGTGAGGAGCGGCTCCAGCGCCTTGCCCATGCAGGCCGCGTCGTCGGCCTTGGTCGGGGTGCAGGGGATGAGGGTCGCCTTGCGGGCGGCGAGCGCCGCCTTGGCGACGGCGAAGGCGCTCTGCTCGTAGGCGTCGACCGCCGTGGTGGACAGCGCGAGCTGCGCGGCGCCGATGGCGGCCAGGCCGTTGACGGCCACGTCGTGCGGCGGCGCTGCCACCGCGGCGGCCTCCGGCCCGAGGAGCGCGAGCACCGAGCCGCGGTACTGCGCGGTGGTGAGCAGGCGGGCGTGGAGTTCGGCCGGGGCGAAGGCGGGCAGCGCCGCGGGCTCATCCGGCTTGCTCGGATCCGGGGGCTGCTGGGGCGACGGCATGCCGGGAACCATCGGCATGCCGGGCCCACCCGGGGCGTCCGGACCGCCCGCGGCCGGTTGACCGGTCTCGAGAACGCCCTCACACCCACTGAGGGCGGCGATGCAAAGGGTCACTGCAGCGAGGGCCTTCACGATGCCCTTGAGGTGCAAGGGCTTGCCCAACCGGAACCGGCAGTCTTGTCGTGGAGTTTCGGGGACTTTCGCTCCGGTGCCGGGGCTCGAAGTGGCAACTGGTGTTGTCAGTGGTGCGGGCGATCACCGCATCGGCGCGACCCGGCGCCGCCGCAGGAACGCCACCGCGGCGAGCAAGACCACCCCTTCCGCGCTGCTGCACCCACACCCGCTCGCGGTGGGTTCGGTGGTGGACCCACCGCCGCCGCTCGACGCAGAGCCGCCGCCGCTGGACGCGGAGCCGCCGCCGCTGGACGCGGAGCCGCCGCCGCTGGACGCGGAGCCGCCGCCGCTGGACGCGGAGCCACCGCCGCTGGACGCGGAGCCGCCGCCGCTGGACGCGGAGCCA
>JAIBBQ010000089.1 GCA_019694595.1 Myxococcaceae bacterium | reverse complement strand
CGAGGCCATCGCGCTCCTGCGCCGCGGCGGCGACCCCGAAGCCGCCGCCAAGCTCGCCATGGCGCTGCGCGACTACGGCCGGGCCGGGGAGGCGTACCTCGACGCCCGCAAGCCCAGGGAGGCGGCCGAGGCCTGGCTCCAGGGCCAGCTGCCGGTGCACGCCGCGGTGGCGCTCACCCACGCCGGCGAGCACGCGCAGGCGCTGCAGCTCCTGCTGTCCATCGACGTGCGCTCGCCGCACTACCGCGACGCCTGCCTGCGCGCCGCCCCGCTCGCCCTGGCGCTCAAGCGCACCGACGAGGCGTGCCGCCGCTTCTTCGCGCCCTTCCTCGCCACGCCCCACGCCGACGCCGAGTCCCGGCAGCGGGTGCAGGCGCTCGCCGCGCTCCTCGACGTGGTGGCCGCCCCGGCCGCGCAGGCGCCCAACGTGCCCGCCCACGACGGCACCAAGGTGCTCGGCGCCCCGCCGCCCACCGCGGCGAACGACGGCGCCGACAAGACGGGGGTCATCACCAAGGCCGAAGGGAAGCGGCCGCTCGACACCTCGCGCGACCGCGAGCCCGACTCCGGGGTCAGCTCCACCCGGGTCACCGGCAAGCGCGCCGACGTCGACGAAGGGCCGCGCGCCGACCCCAGCGTCATCTTCACGCCCGGCGTGCAGGTCGCCCGCCGCTACCGCCTCGAGCGGCTGCTCGGCGAAGGCGGCATGGCGATGGTGTTCCAGGCCTTCGACCTCGAGCTGCAGGAGATGGTGGCGCTCAAGGTCTTCATCCCGCCCGCGTCCGGCGGGCAGCAGCTGCTCGACTTCCGCGACGAGCTCAAGCTGACCCGGCAGCTGACCCACCCCAACATCGTGAAGGTCTTCGACCTCAACGAGCACGAAGGCTTCAAGTTCCTCACCATGGAGCTGCTCGAGGGCTCGGACCTCAAGAAGCACGTGGCCACCTCGCTGCCCATCGAGCGCGGGCTCGAGCTGCTCACCCAGGCGTGCGCCGGGCTGCAGGCGGCGCACGAGGCGGGCGTGGTGCACCGCGACGTGAAGCCGCAGAACCTCTTCGTGGTGAAGGGCGGCCCCCTGAAGGTGATGGACTTCGGCATCGCCCGCCGCACCTCGGCGCCGGGCATCCACACCGGCATCATCGCCGGCACGCCGGACTACCTCGCACCCGAGCAGATCGAGCACTTCGACGCGGTGGGCCCTTCGGCCGACATCTACTCGCTCGGGGTGGTGGCCTTCGAGATCTTCACCGGCGAGCTCCCGTTCCGCAGCAGCGACATCCGCGAGCTCATTCGCCGGCACCGCGAGGTGCGCGCGCCGGTGGCGTCCACCGTGAAGCCCGGCCTGCCCCCGGAGCTCGACGCGCTCATCGCCCGCTTGCTCGAGAAGTCGCCGGCGCGCCGGCCGCAGAGCTGCCGGGAGCTGATGGCCGCGCTGGAGCCCATTCGCCGTCGCTTCGCGTTCGACTTCCTCTAGGCCCACCACCATGCGCGGAAGCGTTCCCGAGACCCTCGCCTGGCGCCTGTCGCTCCACGACGGGGCGCTGGGCCTCTGCCGCCAGGGCGGCTTCCCGCTCGGCCGCTTCCTGGCGCTGGTGGTGGACTCGCTCGAGCGCTGGCAGGGCACCTCGCTCGCCAACGCGCGCGTCGCGGTCGGCTTCCCGGCGGCGGCGCGACAGGCCATCGCCGCGGCATTGCCGCCCGAGCGCGCGGAGCTGCGCGGGCCGCTCGACGACGCGTCGCTGCGGCGCGCGCTCCGCCTCGCGCAGGTCGCCGGCGCCATCGAGCCGCTGGCCGCCGGGGCGTGGGTGCAGGGGGCGGCCGACCGCCTGCTGCAGGCCGTGGGCGCGCTCACCGCCCGGGTGCTGGAAGAGGCCCCCAAGTCGAGGAGCGGCGAGGCCACCGCCTACCTGGTGCAGCTGTCGCTGGTGCGCGCGTTCCGCGAGGCGCTCGAAGGCTTCCCGCCCGGGGCGTGTGCGCTGGTGAGCGCCGGGCTGTCGCTGGCGCTCGAAGGGGCGCTCGCCGCGCTCCCCAAGGCCGCTGCCCCGTCGGGCCGGCTGGGGTTCCAGTTCGCGCTGGCCTCCAGCCCGCTGTGCCTCGGGGCGACGGTGGGCGACTTCGTGGGCCGGCCACTCAACGCCTACCGCACGCTGGACTGCGCAGTGACGCTCGCCAAGGCGAGGTGGCCGCAGGCCGTGGAGTCGCTCAACCCGCGCGCCCTGGCCGCCCAGGTCGCCGAAGGGCTCCTCGCCCGGCCCGACTTCAAGCAGCAGTTGCTCGAGGAAGCGCTGAGCGACGTGGTGCGCGACGCCGCCATGCTCTTCGTGCTGCGCGCGGGGAACACCGGGCATGCGCAGCTGCCGCTCGCGCTGCGCCGGTTGTCCGGCCAGGCGCGGTACCTGCACGAAGGCGTCACCGACCGCGTCCGGCGCGACGAGCTGGTGCAGCTCCTCGATGGGTACCCGGGCGCTGCCACGCCGCCGCTGCCGGCCTTGCGCAAGCTCCTCACCAACGCCGAGCGCACGCTGCTGGGGCACCCCGAGCTGCTCGGCCCGTACGGCGACCTGAAGGCGCGCGCCCAGCTCGCCGCCACCGGGGCGGTGGTGCTGCTCCTCGACGAGCAGGTGGCCTTCGCGGTGCAGGCGGCGCAGTCGCGCATCGACGTGGTGAAGGACGCGCAGGTCGATGCGTCGTTCACCGCGGGCCGCTGCTACCGGCTGGCCTTCGACGCCCGCCCTCTGCTCACCGCGAAGGTGGAGCTGCCGCGGGACGCCATCGTCGCCGTCGAGGTGCCGGCCCCCGAGCAGCTGGGCGGCATCGAGGCGCTCGACGGCCGGTTCCTCACCCCGCTCCTGGAGGCGCTGCGGCGCCACGCCCCGAGCCCGGAGCACCTGAGCCTGGTGTCGCTCGCGCCCGGCGCTGCGCTCTTCCGCGGACACCCGGAGTGCGCGCTCTCGCTGGCCGCCGAGGCGCGCCGCATCGCGGATCGCGCGACGCTCGCGCCCGGCGAGGAGAGCGCGGGGCACGACGGGCAGCGGCTGGCCGAGGTGAAGGCCGAGCTGGAAGGCGCCGCGCAGGCGCTCACCGCCCTCGGCGCCGACGGCGCGCTGCGCGACCCCGTCGAATGGCAGCGGCTGAGCACGCGCCGCGAGCTCCTCGCCGAGTCGGCGGCGGCGCTGGAGCGACGACAGGGAGTGGCCGCCTCGCTGGCGGTCGCCGTGGTGCTGGGGCCCAAGGTGGAGCCGGTGCGGGCAGGGGACGCCGCGCTCCCCACGTCTCCAGGCCTGGGGGCCGCGCTCGCGGGGCTCCAGCACGGCGTGGCGCGGCCGGCCGGCGCCTTCCGGGTGCGCGTGGACCGGGTGAACACCCTCGAGCTGCCGGGGTCGGAGGTCACCGCGCTGGGCGACGCCATCGCGCGGGAAGACCGCGTCGCCGCCACCGCCGCGGTGCGCGCGCTCGCGCAGTGGGTCCACAAGGAGACCACCGACCGCATCGACCGCAAGGACCCGCGGCTCCCCGACGCCTTCGGCACCCGCGCCCGGCTGGAGAACCACGGCCTCGCGGTGTCGGCCGAGGTGCTCGACGCGCTGTGGAAGGCGCTCGGCTCCGAGGTGCACCAGGACCAGCGGGAGCTCTACCGCTCGCAGCTGCCGGCCGCGCTCGCGAGCCGCTTCCCGCCCGAGCAGGACCCGGAGCGGTACTGGGCCGCCTGGCGCGGCCGTCACCTCGCCTTCCTCTTCCGGTACACCGGCCCGGCGAACCTGGGCGCACAGACGGTGGAGCTCTGGGAGTGGGTGGACCCGCAGGGCGAGCTGGCCCAGGCGCTCGACCCGCTCCTCGTGCGGAGCACGCGGTGAAGGCCACCTCGGCACCGCGCTTCGTGGTTTGGTCGGTCCCCGCTCGATGAAGGCGATCTTCCCGTTCCTGCGCGCGCTGTCCCGGGCCTTGAAGGCCGTGGGCTTCTACGAGCGCGGGCACCCGATCCTCACCCAGCTCCTGCGGGAGACGCACCAGACGCTGGTGTCCGCCGCCAAGGCGGGCCCGGTGGTGCTGGCGTGCGCGGGCACCAAGCTGAGGGTCGCCGAGAAACAGCCCCCGCTGGGGGACCCCACCGCCAAGGCGCTCGCCGAGCACCTCTTCAAGCGCTCGCTGGTCTGCGTGCGCTTCCCCGGGGCGATGTCGCTCTCGCCGCTGTCCACGGTGCTCGAGGGCCTCTCGCTGTCACCCGAGGAGCTGAAGGCGGCCGGCGGCCTCAACCCCTGGCTCGCGCTGCGCCACATCGAAGGTGTGGAGGTGGTGGAGCTCGACTTCGCCCAGCTCTTCGAAGGCAAGACGGGCGCCATCGACGCCAAGGACCCGCTCGCCAAGGAAGCGCTGCAGGACCTGCTGCGCTTCCACGAAGGCAAGTCCAAGGCGAGCTCCGCCTTCCAGGTCTCGCTGCAGGAGCTCGGCTCCCCCGAGTCGCTGGGCGGCTTCCTCGACGACCTCCTCGACGCCGCCGGGCCGGGGGTGGTGGAGAAGGCCGCCGCGCCGGGCGAGGTCCGCGGCGTGCGCGGCAAGGGCTCGGTCGCCATGGCCGACCTGAAGGACCTCTCGGCCGACGACGTCGCCGAGCTCGCCGCCCAGGCCTACGGCAAGGTGGTGGAAGAGCAGCTGATGAGCGGGGCCGAGGAGACCACCATCGGCCAGAGCGCCAAGGTGCTCTCGCGCGCCATGGTGCGGCTCTCGCCGCAGGCCCGCTTCAACCTGCTCAAGCAGCTCGCCGAGCAGGCGCCCGGCGGCAACGGCCTGGCGCCCTTCGCCCAGGAACTCGACGACGAGTCGGTGATGCAGGTCGCGCTCGACGCGCTGATGGGGCAGGGCTCCGACCCCGACACCGTGGCTTCGGTGGGGCAGCTGCTCAAGCAGCTGCGCCCGCTGGAGAGCGACCGCCGCAAGTTCCTGCAGGGCCTCGACCAGACGCTCGCTGCCAAGGGCAAGCCGCTCGAAGGCGTGCTCTGGCAGGAGCTGCAGGCGAGCGCCTTCGGCAACGACGCCCAGGGCATGCTGGAGGTGCCCTGGCAGGTGACCAGCAAGCCGCTGGCGGAGATCGCCGCGGCCCGGCTGGCGTTCCCCAACAACCCGCCGGAGATCAAGCGGGTGCTCGCCCTGGGCACGCCCCAGGTGCTCGACGAGCGGGTGGCGGCGCTGCTCCACCAGCTGATGGGCGGCTCGGGCGAGCTCACCGCGGCGCAGCTGTCCTCGCTCAAGGAAGCCGTCGAGAAGGCCGACGTCGAGCAGCCGCCGGGCGAGTCGCTGGTGGCGATGCTGCGGCGCCTGGTGCAGCGGGTGGACCAGAACGCCACCCCGGCGGAGACGGCGGCGCTGCGCTCGGCGCTCACCGGCGCGCGCGGGGCGGTGCGCACCCTGTGGCTGCTGCGCCCGGGCGGGCGCCGCGGCTCGGCCACCCTCGCGGCCGCGATGCTCGCCGCGCTCGACGCCCCGATGAAGATCGATCAGCGGCGCGAGCTGCTGGGGTACTTCGCCCAGCTCGACGAGGAAGCGCTCAAGCCGCTGCGCCCCCGGGTGATGGAAGTGTCGGCCGCCGGCGTGCAGCAGCTGGTGATGGCCGCGGCGCGGCTCGACGTGCGCTCGGGGCTCGAGCTCGCGCGCACCGCGCTGCGCAACAAGGACTTCAAGGCCCGGGGCGCGGGCCTGCGGGCGCTCGCCGCGCACCCCACCGCCGACGTGCTGGCGCTGATGCGCGCCGCTGCCGGGGTCGACGGCGACGACGTGGCGAAGAAGCTCTTCGGGCTCGAAGCCGAGGGGGGCGAGAAGGGCGACGAGCTCCTGCTCCACGCCGAGCGCGCGGCCATCGAGGCCCTGGGGGCGACGCGCAGCGAGGCGGCGGTGCCGGCGCTCGAGAACTTGCTCACGCGCAAGAAGCTGCTCGGCGGCAAGCGCTTCGACCTCCTGCGCCCCGACGCGGCCCGGGCGCTCGCGCTCAACGCCACGCCTGCCGCGCGCGCCGTGCTCCAGGCCGGCAAGACGAGCACCCACGACGCGGTCCGCGATGCCTGCGTGAAGGTCTGACCATGGCGAGCCCCAAGGACCTCTCGAAGGACATCGCCACCCGCCTCGCCGGGGCGTGCCACACCCGCCGCATCTACGCCGCCGGCAGCCCGGTGTGGGCCAAGGCCATCGCGGTGCTGCACGCCGACCTGACGGCCTGGTTCCAGGCGAACCCCGGCGCCGAGGTGCTGAGCCTGGGCCTGGTGGGCGACAGCCTGGCGGTGGGCGGCGTGCCGGTGGTGAACCCGCCGCCGCAGGTGGTGAAGCTGGTGCAGCAGCTCAAGGGCCGCGAAGTGGAGATCATCTCCTTCAAGCCGCAGGTGCCCGAGTCCGAGGTCGAGGCGCTCCTGGGCTACCTCTCGGCCGAGGCCGCGGAGGTCGCGGGCGTCGACGGCAACCAGTACCTGAAGGACCGCGGCGCCACCAAGGTCGAGCTCCAGCAGCTCAACTTCAAGAAGTCGGGAGTGCAGGGCGCCCGCTCGTTCCGCGACGTGTTCCGCTCCGGCACCGCGGCGGTGGGGCGCGAGCTCGCCAAGGTGCGCACCGAAGGCACGGTGGACGTGGGCCCCATGGCCGAGCTGGCGAAGACCATGCTCGGCTTCCTCGGCTCCGACGTGCCGGCGGCCACGCTGCTGGCGATGCGGGACCGCGACGACCACCTCCACGTGCACGCGATGAACGTGGCGCTGCTCGCGGGCCTGCAGGCGCGCGCCTTCGGCTGGGCCGAGCCCCAGGTGGAAGAGGTGGCCACCGCGGGCATGCTCCACGACGTGGGCAAGTCGCGGGTGCCCGAAGGCGTGCTCCAGAAGCGAACGCCGCTCACCCCCACCGAGCAGGCGCTGCTCGACCACCACACCACCGAAGGCGCCCGGCTGCTGCTGTCGTCGTCGGGCGGCGACAAGCTGCCCGCCCTGGTGGCCTACGAGCACCACCGCCCGGGAGGCCCCGGCGCCGAGCGCGCGCCCGTGCTGGCGTGCCAGTGGGTGGCGATCGCCGACGCCTTCGACTCCCTGCGCACCCTGCGGCCCTTCGACACCCGCCACCAGCTCCGTGGCGCCCTGACGTGGATGCTGGAGCACCTCGGCGAGCGCGTGAGCCCGTGGCTGCTCAACCGCTTCGCCACCCTCTGGGGCTACTTCTCGGTCGACGACATGGCGTACCTGTCGAGCGGCGAGGTGGTGCGCGTCGTCAAGCCGCACGCCGAGAGCGCCCGCCACCCGACGGTGGAGGTGGTGGACACCGCGCTGGGGCAGCTGGCGCCGGGCGCGGTGGTCGACCTCACCAAGCCGCCCAGCACCGACGACGGCCCGGTGAGCATCAAGCTCCCCCCGGCCGAAGGCTTCGACACCGTGACGCTCGCCGAGCTCGATCAGCTCGGCTGATCAGTACGCCACGTACGGCGGACGCTGCCGGTTGTTCCAGGCGCGCACCGACGGCCGCTTCCACTGGTTCTCGGCGTACGTCTTGAGGCCCACCGGCAGCACGTCGCCGTTCAGGTTGAGCCGCTGGAGCATCAGCGCCAGGTCGGTGTCGGCGATGCACCAGTTGGCGAACAGGTGCAGCTGGCCGGGCTTGAGCAGCTGGCTCACGCCGTGGATGAGGCGCTCCGCGGCGTGCTTCGCCTTCTCGGACAGCGGCGACTTCGCGCGCTCGTACCAGATGGTGGTGGTGGCCCGTTCCTCGCGCAGCGGCATGAAGTCGCTGCGGATCCACGCCTGGATCTCGCGGCAGAGCGCCCGCTCCTTCATGTCGGCCGGGTAGATGCGCGGCCCCGACAGGCGCTCCTCGACGTACTCGCCGATGGCGCTCGACTCCGCGAGCCAGAAGTCGTCGTGCTTGAGCGACGGGATGCGGCCGGTGTGCGCCAGGTACGTCGCCTGCTGGTGTTCCTTCTTGTCGAGACCGATCTCCTTGGTCTCGAACATCGCGCCCTTCTCGGTCAGCGCGACGAAGGCGCTCATCGCATACGGCGAGATCCAGAACCGGTCGACGTACAGGGTGAGCGCCATGAAGCCCCTCGAGGAACCGCGGGTCAGATGCCGGAGACGATCTTCCAGAGGTCCTTGCCGGTGCGCTTGAGCGTCATCTGCTTGATGTCGCTCTCGCTCTGCGGCTTGGAGGTGTACCGGGGGAGCTTGAAGCTCTCGGTGTACGTGAAGGTCGCGGTGGCGGTCTTGGTGTCGTCGTTGAAGTCGATCTTCCGCACCAGCATGTCCATCTTGATGTCCTCGACCGAGGCGAAGAGCGCCGGCAGCTTGGTGGGCGCCGACTCGTAGTCGAGGTCGTCGTCGGGCGACGCGGTGCCGCCTTCGTCGCGGAAGCTCTCGTCGAGCAGCGAGACGACGGTCTTGGCGTCCTTCTTCTCCATCGCGTGGCGGTACTTCTCCATCACGTCGAGGATGGCGCGGGTGTCGTCGGTGTCGTCGATCTCGGTGCCGGCGATCTTGTGGGGCGCGCAGGCCGAGGCGAGCGCGGCGGCGGCGAGCGAGACGAGCCAGGTGCGGTTCATGGTTTCTCCCAACGGTTGGGGGAAGTCAGCAATTCCCCTGACAAATTGTCACGCCTTCGCGCGCAGCACTTCGGCGATGAAGCGGTTGAGCACCGGCAGCTCGCCGTCGAGGATCTTGAGGCCCTCGCGCTGGATGATGGCCTCGCCGATGGGGGCCAGCATCTTGAGCAGGAAGGGCAGCTTGAGGCCGATTTCCCCTTCCATCACCCGCTCGGTCTGGTTGTTGCCGGCGTCGCGGAGCGAGAGGGTGCCGGTGTTGACCAGCATGGAGCTGATCTTGTTCGAGGTCGGCACGTTGGTGAACTTGAGCTGCTTCTTCGCCTTGTCCCAGGTCGAGGTCTCGACGAAGGCGAACCACTCGGCCGGCACCTTCTTGGGCCCGATGGACTCGATGACCGGCTTTGGGCGGTAGCGCACCTTGCGCTGCACGGTGGTGCCCTGGTCCTTCTTCTCGACCTGCACCGCCTCGAGCAGCACGCCGTGGTGCTGGAGCAGGAAGGGGAGGTACCGATCGTCCATCAGCGCGGCCTCGACCTCCGCCACGCTGCCGTTCACCCGCTGTCGCGATTCGAAGCGCATGGGGCAGCCGATTACCTCAAGGGCTCCTCGGGGACCAGCGCCGAGGAGAAGGCCTTCTCCTCGAAGTCGCAGCGCTCCTGCCATTCCAGGGCGGCGCGGCGCTGGGCGGTGGTGAGCGACGGCAGCGCGCCCGTCTGCGCGCGCACTCCCGCGCAGTCGCCTGCCAGGTAGTGGGCCTCGATGGTGAGCCGCAGGGCCTCGAGCCGCACCTTCTCGGGCAGCTCGCCGTCGAGCGCGTCGCGCAGGTACGGCAGCGCGAGCGTGGGCGCGCCCGCCTGGGCCAGCCGCCGCCCGAGCAGGTAGCTCAAGATGGGGTGCCGGGGCGCGCGCGCCAGGGCCTCGCGCAGCACCAGGAGCTTCACGTCGTCCTTGCCGCTCTTGAAGTACGCGTAGATGGAGTCGCCCACCTTCTCGTCGGCGAGCGCGAGCAGCTTCACCCGCGCGGTCCGCTCCATCGGCGCGCTGGGCTCGAAGGTGAGGATCTCGTCGAGCCGCGCCTTCGCCAGCGCCGCCTCGCCGCGGGCCTGCTCGAGGTCGGCGCGGGCCATCGCCACCTCGGCCGACAGCGCCGGCTTGCCCTTCACCGCCCCGGCGAGCGACGCCAGCAGCGCCAGCGCGTCGCCCCGGCGGCCGGCGCGCGCCAGCGCCTGCGCTTCCATCAGCGCGTGGCCGGGCTCGTCGGGCTGCAGCAGGCCACACCGGTGGAAGGTCTGGGCGGCGGTCTCGGGGTCGCTCGAGAGCTGCTCGTGGGCTTCCTTGCTGAGGCTCGCCACTTCCCGGGCGCAGGCGCGCTCGAAGAGGCTGCCGCGGTGGAAGCGGGCGAAGGCCTGGGCCACCGCCGCGGGCTCCAGCGGCACCGCGTCGAGGAACTTCTCCCACTCGCCGACCAGCGCTCCCAGGGGCTGGTGGTAGGCGCGCTGGAAGTCGCCGTCGCGGTACACGTCGCGCAGCGGCTCGGGGCCGTGGGTGTCGCCCAGCCAGCGAATGAAGCTCCCCGCCGCGGTGTAGGCGCGCGACGGCGGCGCGGCGTAGAAGCCTTCGAGGCTGAAGAGCGTGCGCGCGTCGGGCAGGAGCGACTGCTTCTTCATCGCCGCGGCCCACTCGTGCAGCGTCAGCTCGTCGATGGGATCATCGCCCGCCACCGCGAGGCCTTCGACCAGGCCGGGGTTGGGGGCGAGCCCGAAGAGCGTCGCGGTGACGCCGAAGGGCGGGGCGCCCAGCGGCCCGGCGAGCGCATGCATCAGCTCGTGCTTGGCGACGCGGTGGGGGAAGCCTTCGTCGTTCAGGTGCACCTCGCGGCGCCAGGGCTTGGCGAACTGCGTTCCCGCGGCGCCCACCAGCGCGAGCTTCTCGCCCGCCGAGCGGTACCACCAGACGTGCACCTTGCCCGCCGGGGCCTGGCCGAGGAACGCGGTGACCTGGGCGAGGCGGAACTCGAGGTCGCGCACCGCGCGGTCGACCTCTTCCTTGGGCTTGCTGCGCGGGTAGGACAGCACCAGGTGCTCGGTCTCCTTCCGGGCGCCCAGCCGTTCCTCGAGCACCTCGTCGCTCATGCGGGTGCCGAGCACCGGGCCCCGCTCTTCCAGCGCGAGCACCGCGGCGGTGGCGAGGCCCAGGGTGAGCAGGCTCACCGGGCGCAGCCCGGGCCGGCCGAGGGTGCCGTCCTTCAGGTCCACCAGGCAGGCGGCGAAGGCGATCAGCACCAGGGCCACGCCGAGCGACTCCAGGCGGAACCAGTAGACGGGGGGCCCCAGCGCGAGCGCCTCGTCGTACAGCGGGCCAGGCAGGTAGCCGCCCAGGTGGCTGAAGACGAAGAGCTGCGGCCCGGTGACCACCGGCCAGGCGGCCCACACGGTGAAGAGCAGCAGCGCGCCGAGGAGACAGCCGATCTGCCCCCAGAGCCGCTTCGAGGACAGCCCGCAGAAGACGCCGGTGGCCGCGGCGGTGAGCGCCGACGGAATGGTGAGCCAGGGGAAGAAGCCGACCTGCGCGAAGGGGTCGCACCGGGTGGAGACCAGCGCGTGCACCACGGCCACGGCGAAGGGTGGCAGCAGGGTGGCGAGCCCGAGGGTGAAGGCGGCGAAGACCGGCAGGGCGACCGACTCCAGGGCGCCGTCGTGGCGAATTGCACCACGCGGGCGGGGGTCGACGCCGCGCAGGAGCCGGCCTTCCTGGCGGGCGGCGGCGATGCCGAGGAAGGGGCCGAGCAGCCCCTGGGCGAGGGCCAGCACCGCGGCGAGCTCGTAGCCGGGGACCCCGAGAATGGGCACCGCCACCAGCGCACAGCCGCCGCCGGTGAGGAGCAGCACCAGGACCAGCGGCAGGGGCCGGCGGAGCACCCCCCACGCACGAGTCAGGACTTGCGACATGCCGCTGCGTATAGTGCATCCCCGACATGGCTGATTCGAAGGGTGGACCCGAGCACCGCAAAGACTTCCGAGCGCCCATCGAGCTGAAGGTCGACTACAAGAAGCTCAACTCGTTCTTCGCCGACTACACGAAGAACATCAGCAAGGGCGGCACCTTCATCAAGACGAAGAAGCCGCTGCCCATCGGCACGCGCTTCCTCTTCAAGTTGACGGTGCCCCAGCGCGAGGCGCCCTTCGAGCTGCTCGGCGAGGTGGTGTGGAGCCAGGGCGACACCGAGGAGCCCGGCATGGGCATCCGCTTCATCTACTCCTCGGACACCCAGCGCACCGACTTCGAGAGCGTGGTGGAGCAGCTGATGTCGTCGAGCCTGGGCTCGGAGCTGGCGGGCAAGCTCCTCAACAAGCCGATGAAGTCGTGAGCCGCGTCTCGCTCGCCGCCGCGCTGGTGGTGCTGGGCGCGTGCACCGACGCGAAGGGCTCGCCCCCGCCCAAGCCCGCCGCGCCACCGCCTCCGAAGGTCGAAGCGCCCAAGGCGCCGCCCATCACCGACCCGGCGGAAGAGAAGTACGTCTCGCCCGCGCTGCCGATGGGCAAGGTGACGCTGGCCGACGCGTACGGCGGCAAGCACGTCGTCGAAGTGGAGATCGCCGCCACCCGCGACTCACGGACCCGCGGGCTCATGTGGCGCACGCAGCTCGAGAACGGGAAGGGCATGCTGTTCCTCTTCTCGCGGCAGCAGCCACTGTCGTTCTGGATGCGCAACACGCTCATCCCCCTGGACATGATCTTCATCGACCAGGACCTCAAGGTCGTGGGCTGCGTGGAGAACGCCGAGCCGAAGACGCTCAGCGGCCGCAACCCGGGCAAGGAATCGCAGTTCGTGCTCGAGGTGCCGGCCGGCTGGTGCGCGAAGCAGGGCGTCGGCGCGGGCACGGCGGTCAAGTTCGACGGCGCGGAGTCGCTCAAGGTCGAGCCGTAACCTGGCGCGGGGCGACCGGCCCCACTCAGGGCGGCGAGGTCGAATCGACGATCCGCTTGGCGAGCCCGAACGAGAACCCCCGCCGCACCAGCGCCGCCAGGTGCTTCTGCCGCCGCGCCTTGCGCTCCGCTGCGTCGACCTCCGGCGCATACGGCCCGAGCTTGCGGCGGCGCGCGTAGCTCCAGGCGGCCGCTTCCTCGTCGTGTGCTTCCAGCGCGTGCTTGGCCTGGGCCTGGGGCACGCCCTTGAGCTTCAAGGTCTGGGCGATGGTGCGCAGGCTGCGGCCGCGGTTCCCCAGCCGGCGCACGGTGCCCGCCGCGTAGCGGGCGTCGTCGACGTACCCGAGCGATTCGAGCTTGGTCGCCACCTCTTCGATCCACTCCGGCGCTTCCGCGGACACCGGCTTCTCGCGTGCAAAGCGCAACACCTTGCGCGTCAGCACCTTGATCAGCTGGGCGCGGGTCGCCGAGTACCGCTCGAGGTAGTAGGTCGCCGAGCGCTCGAGCGAGGCCTTGGTGACGCGTCGCATCGCCTGACTGTACACCGCCACGCTGTCTCGCCCGGCCGGGCGGCCCCGAACACACTGTTCCGGGTGGAAGTGCGCAGCCTCGGCGCGCGCTTCACTACTCTCTGGAGTTCTCCGATGCAGCTCACCCCGGCGTTCGCCCCGCGCCTCCAGGGGCTCGATCTTTCCGCGCTCGACCGCGACTCCGCGGCCGCGTGCGGGGTGAACGCCACGAGCGACATCGAATACGTCAACGACAGCTGGTGGCAGTTCGCCCGCGACAACGGCGCGCGCTGGGCAGAAGGTGAGCACGGCCTCGGGGCCAACCTGCTGGCGGTGACCCCCGAGGTGCTCCGCCCGTTCTACCGGGACCTCTTCGACCGGACGCGGGTCCGGTCGAGCCCCGTGGTGCACTTCTACGAATGCTCGAGCCCCGAGCTGAAGCGGCAGTACGGCATGCGCCTGCACCCGCTCGACGACGGCTGCCTGCTCATCGTGCACGCGCTGCTGTCCGAGGCGCCCCACGGAGACGAGGCCTTTCCGGCGCTCGAGCCCCGCTATCGCCAGGGGTGGGGCTCGGTGGTGCAGTGCGCCCACTGCCGCCGCGTCCAGCGGGTGGCCGAGACCGCGCACTGGGACTGGGTTCCTTCGCTCGTCAGCCAGGCCCGCTGGCCGGTCAGCCACGGGCTCTGCCAGCCGTGCTTCGAGTACCACTACCGCCAGCCGCCCGAGCTGCCGTCGAGCCCGCTGCCGCGCCGCCCGAGCTGACCTGCGGGCTGGGCTTCAGCGCAAGGCGAGCCAGGCGATCACTTCCAGCGTCACCAGCACGAGGACGACGGGGCCGACTTCGTCCTTCCGTGCCCAGCGGTAGAGGTCGCCGAGCATCGGCTCACACCTTCTCGCGCGCCTTGGGGGCCTCGCCGGTGATGTCGCCGATCGACTCGTCGATCGCCCGCAGCACGTCGTGCTCGCCGCTGGTGGTCGCCTCCGCGACCGGCAGGGTGCTCAGCTCCGCCCCGGTCGCGGCCTCGTGCGCGATGCGCGCCTCGTCGGCCTGGGCGGTCGCGAGCGCCCCGAACTTGCGCGCCAGCGCGCTCAGCTCGGCAGCCTTCACCTGCGCGTGGCCCGAGCGCATGCCGATGAGCGCCACCTTCGCCCGCTCGAGCAGCGCCAGCTGGCCTTTGAGCTTCGCGAGAATGCGCTCGCGCTTGTACGAGAGCTCGCTCAGGCGGTCGACTTCCTCCTTGAGCGACGCGGCCGCCATCTGCAGCTGCTTGCGGGCGATGGCGTCGCGCGCGGCCTTCGCTTCCTGGGTCAGCTCGGCGATCTGCCGCTCGAGATCTTCCCTGGTGTTCTGCACCAGCTGCTGCTCGACGCCGTTCCACTCCGCGGCGAGCTCCACCGAGCTCCTGGTCACCTGCTGCAGGGTGCGCGCGAGCTCTTCCCGCGCCGGCTCGCGGGGCAGGGCGGCCAGCGACTCGCCGCACTGTCGGTAGAGCTGCAGCGCGCGCTCCGCCGAGGTGTGCAGCTCGCCGGTGAGCGTGGGAATGAGTTCCTCGCAGCGCGCCTCCACCGGGTCCGACTTGAGCATCAGGTGCGCCGCCAGCCCGCCGATCGACGCGAAGAGCGCCACCACCACCCCGCTCGCCACCAGGGTCAGCGGCACCGGCGTGGCCAGCATGCCCAGCCGCGAGGCGAGCACCCGCGCCACCTCGAGACCCGCCACCGCGAGGCCCGCGGTCGCGGTCGCCCCCAGCGCGTAGTGCCAGGGGCCGGGCCGGCTCACGCCCACGCCGGCCTCGCCGCCTTTCTCGCTCGCCCGGCTGCGCACCAGGAGCGCGCCGGCCGCGGCCCCCGAGAAGGCCACGGTCCACCCGGCGCTCAGCCCCATCACGTGCGGCGCCGCCGGCAGCACCAGCGCCAGCGCGCTGAGCATCATGCGGTCGAGCCGGTCGCCCCGGACCGCGGCGAGCGCGGTGCCCGCCAGCACCAGGAACGACAGCGGCACCCCGATGCCGATGCGCTGGGTGAGGTAGGCGAGGAACCCGGCGCCCGCCCCGGCCGCGAGCGCGCGGGTCACGTTGCGCTCGAAGACCTCCCGCTGGTGAATCTGCAGAACCGCGGTGCTGGTGGTGCTCATGGCGCGCTCCCGGAAGGAAGGGACGTCGAGGTCAGTACGTGGAGCCCATCAGGCCGTAGTCCATGCGGGCCTTGCTCAGGGCCTTCTTGGCCGCGTCCTTGCGCTCGCCCTTGAGGAAGGTGTCGGACAGGGCGTTGTTCCCCGCCACGTCGGGCGCCACCGCCGCCGGCCCGGCGACCTTGGCCGCTTCCTCGAAGATCATGCCGTTCTCCTGCAGCAGCGCCTGGGCTTCCTCGGCGCGGCCCTCGTTGAGGAGGTCACCCGCGCGGCGGGTGTTGTCCGCGCTGCGCGCCCGCGCCGCGAAGACGGTGGCGTCCTTGTCGAGGTTCTTCGCCACCAGCTCGAACTGGTCGGTCACCAGCGCCGCGAGCTGCACCCGCGCCTCGCCCGGCCCACCGCTCAGCTCGTCGAAGTACGAGAGCCGCAGGTTGCTCACCTCGACGGTGCGGCCCGCGCTGCTCGCCTGCACCTTGAGGCGCACCACCATGCGGTCGAGCTGGCCGGCCGAGACGTCGGGCATCGGCACCGCCACCGAGTGCCCGCTCTGCATCGCCTGGTACCCGAGCACCTCTCCCAGGGTCACGTCGTCGGGCAGCTCGAAGTGCAGCACCACGTTGTGCGCCACCTGGGTGCCGGCCTGCGCCAGGTCCTTGCGGAAGATGGTGGCGAGCTGGCTGGTGTCCTTGAGGTAGCCGTACGCGCCGCCGCCCACCTCGGCGAAGGCCGCCATCAGGCTTTCCTGGAAGTCGTCGCCCACGCCGATGGAGCTCACCGAGATGCCCATGGCGCGCGCTTCCTTCACCAGGTTGGTGAGGCCCGCCGCGTCGGTCACCCCTTCGGTGGGCTGCCCGTCGGAGATGAGGATCATGCGGTTCACCTTGAAGCCCGCCTTCGAGGCGACCAGGAGCTCGCGCGCGGTGGTGAGCGCGGCGCCGATGTTGGTGCCGCCGTCGTCGGTGATGTTGGCCACGAAGTTCATCAGCGCCCGTTTGTTCTCCTCGGTGGCGTACAGGCCCGGCTGCGAGCGCACGTCGCTGCCGTAGTGCACGATCGCCAGGCGGTCGCTCGGCCCGAGCTGGCCGATGAGCTGCTGCGCCGCCAGCTTCGCCTCGTCGAGCTTGGCGCCCGCCATGGACCCCGAGCGGTCGAGCACCAGGGCCAGGTTCACCGGCGCGCGGGTCGCTCCCGGCACCTCCACGCCCTTGATGTCCACGGTGGCGAACACGTCGGTCTGGCCGACGGGCACGTAGGGGTGCGAGAGCCGCGCGGTCATGGTGAGCGCTCCGGCGCCGCTGAACGCCGCCGGCTGCGGGTGCCCGGCCACGAAGCGCGGCAGCCCGACCACCAGCGCCATCACCGCCAACCCCGCCGCCGCCGCCAGGTACATCTGGGTCCGATTCATGCGCCACTCCTCAGGAAAAGACGCCACCACGCGCGAAGACACTCCCGCCGCGCCGTGGTTCCACGAACGGCGGGTGAGAAGGATCTAATTCCAGACCCGTGCCGGCCCTCGTCGGGCGGCGGGTGGATGCCTGGAGTGGGTGGGGCGCCTACACGTGGCGCCGTGCGTCAGCTCCCGCCGTCGGGCGAGGTCCCGCGCGCGCAGAAGTCGGGCGAGGTGGTGTTGCCGAACGCGGTGCACTTCTCCGGCGTCTTGGCGCAGATGGCCTGGAGCGTGTCGGAGTCGAGCAACAGCGAGCGGCAGGTGAGGCGCTTCTTCGGGTCGTCGTTGTCGGCGCTGTTCTCGGCCGGGCAGTTGTTGCCCTTGATGCACGGCCGGCTGCAGTACCCGTGGGCGACGGCGTTGGGGTCGAACATGCCGCCGTCGAGCCCGGGCCGGGGGAAGTCGGCGTCGCGCACGCAGACGAAGTCTTCGCACTCGACGGAGCCGAGCGAGATGAAGTCCTTGTTGGCGCCTTCCTTGATGTCGCCTTCGAGAATGGGCGTCACGCCGCCGTCGGGCAGCTTCTTCACCAGCGTGCACTCGCGGCCGAGGTCGGTCTTCGCCGGGCAGCCGGTGGTGACGAGCAGCAGGGCGAGCAGGCCGAGCGCGGAACGAACCATGGGCGCAAGGTACCACGCAAAGCGCGTTGTTGAAGGGGCGAATACGCACCAGTAGAGTCGGCGCGCTTCAAAGGGAGCTGCGCGTCCTTCCGGGTTTGCAGGTCAACGGGAGCACGGGTGGCGGGACGACGAGGCGAGGACCAACGCGTGAACCGCATCGCAGTGTTGTGGGCGTTCCTCTTGGCGACTGCCGCGCTCGCCCAGAATCAATTCGACGGCCTCGACTTGTCCGATGACAAGAAAGAGGACCCGAAGAAGGACACACCGCCGTCGTCGCGGCCGGCCACACCGCCGCCCGCGGCCAAGGCCGACGCTCCGGTGAAGCAGGAAGAAAAGGGCCTGCTCGAGCGCGACATCACCCAGGAAGACCGGGTGAAGAGCGTGCAGCGCAAGCTCTACCTCAAGCGCGGCCGGTTCGAGCTCTCGCCGTCGGTGACGGTGAGCGTGAACGACCCGTACTACCAGAAGTTCGGCTTCGGGGTCCGCGCCGCCTTCTACCCGGCCGACGCGCTGGCCATCGCCGCGCGCTTCAGCCTGATGCAGGTGCTGCCGACCGACGACGTGCGCTCCGCGAAGAAGGACTTCCAGAGCCGCATCTTCTTCTCGGTCCCGTACTGGATGACCATGGCCGACCTGGAATGGAGCCCGTTCTACGGCAAGGTCGCCTTCCTCAACTCCATTCTCCACCTCGACGCCTACGTCCTCGGCGGCATGGGCGTCGTCTACACCGAGACCAGCGTGCTGCCGGAGCGCACGGTGAACATCGGCGCCGACCTGGGCTTCGGCATTCGCTTCGTGGCCACCGACTGGTTCGCGGTGAACGCGGCGCTGATCAACACCACCTACGTGGACCAGCCGGCCGGTACCACCAAGGGCGCGGTGCAGAACGTGATGATGGTGCACGCCGGGGTGTCGGTGTTCTTCCCCTTCAAGTCGACGTACCGGGAGGCCGAATGATGCGCTGGGCACTCCTCGCCGCGCTGCTCGCCGCCGCGCTGGCGCACGCGCAGTCGCGCACCGAAGACGAAGCAGGCGACGTGTCGGAAGTCGACAAGGACCGCGCGAGCCCGCTGCGTGAGCGGGTCCGCCCGGTCACCGGGCACCTGCTGCTCATGAAGGGCCGCTTCGAGGTGGCGCCGGGCGTGGGCATCTCGATCAAGGACGCCTTCTTCACCAAGTACCAGCCGACGCTGGCGCTCACCTACCACTTCAACGAGGACTTCGCGGCCTCGGCGAGCGTGGGCTACGGCATCTCCATCGTCTCCGGGGCGGCGCAGATCTGCACCCCGGCGTCGAGCGGCATGACGGCGGGCTGCGCGGCGCCGACCCGCGACCTGCTCACCAGCAAGAACGCCTTCGGGCAGGGCGGGCTCAACTTCGGAGCCGAGCTCCAGTGGTCGCCGCTCTACGGGAAGATCGCGATGATCGCCGAGAAGTTTCTCCACTTCAACATGTACGGGGCGATCGGCCCGCAGTTCCTCATGTACGGGCCCAACTCCCAGTTCACCGTGGGCGGCAACGTGGGTGTCGGCTTCCGCTGGTTCATCAACCGGTGGCTGACGGTGCGCACCGAGCTGCGCGACGTGCTGTACCTCGAGAAGTTCGGCGAGAGCGACGGCCAGACCAGCTTCCGCAATCAGCTGATGATGCACCTTGGGGTGTCGATGTTCTTCCCGCTGACCTTCGAGCCGGGGTGATGCGCATGAACCGCCTGCGACTGAGCTCCGCGCTGTGCATCGCCCTGACCGTGGCCGTGGCCACGCCGACCTTCGGCCAGAGCTTCGAAGGCCTGAACCTGGGCAAGAAGAAGAAGAAGCCGGTGAAGAAGAAGACCGGCTCGAGCACCTCGACGACCACCACCGAGGACTCGGGCGACAAGGAAGGCAGTGACAAGGCCGCCACGCCCGAGGTGCCGCTGCCCGAGGCGGGGCTCGATCTGTCGGGCCCGGCGAAGCCGGCGGACAAGAAGGGCGACACCGCGCCCGCGGCGGGCAAGAAGGGCGAGAAGGTCGCGCCCACCATGTCCTTCGACGCGGTCGACGTGTCGGGCAAGTCGGGCGACCGGCAGAAGCTCGACGTGGCGCTCAACCAGTTCAAGAGCGAGAACTACGAGCAGGCGGCGCTCACCAGCTTCGAGCTGATGAACGACCCCAACATGGCGGCGCTGGCGGTCGAGTCGCAGTACCTGCTCGCCAAGTCGCTCTACCGCATGGGGCTGTACCACTCGTCGCTCGGCGAGTTCTCCAAGATCCTCTCGCGCGGGCCGCAGACCAAGTTCTTCAAGAGCTCGCTCGAGTGGCTGTTCTTCATCAGCCGCAAGACGGTGAACGAGCAGGTGGTGCTCAACGAGATCGCCAAGTACTCGAACTTCGAGTTCCCCGAGCGCTTCCGCAACGAGTTCCGCTACCTGCTGGCGCGCTACTACCTGGTGCGCGGCAAGGCGCTCGACCAGGTCGACCAGAAGGGCGACGCCAACAAGGCCTTCGACGAGGTGAAGCGCCTGGCGCTGATGATCCCCAAGGGCGACCCGTTCTACGCCAAGGGCAAGTACCTCGAAGGCCTGGCGTACTTCCGCGAGAACAAGCCGGAGAGCGCGCTGGAGTCGATGAAGGAAGTGGTGCGGGTGACCCGCCAGCCGGCCGGCCCGCAGACCGCCGACTCGCGCTCGCTGCAGAGCCTGCGTGAGCTGGCCTTCATGCAGCTCGGCCGCACCCACTACGGCGCGAAGCAGAACCGCTACGCGATCTTCTATTTCAACAAGGTCGAGCGCGGGAACACGCAGTGGCTCGAGGCGCTCTTCGAAGGCAGCTGGGCGCACTACCGCATCGGTCAGTACGAGCAGGCGCTGGGCAACATGATCACGCTGAGCTCGCCGTTCTTCAAGGACGAGTACTTCCCCGAAGCGCTCATCTTGAAGGCGGTCATCTATTACGAGAACTGCCGCTACCGGGAGTCGACGTCGATCCTCGAGGACTTCGAGCGCATCTACGGCCCGGTGCAGGACGAGCTCGATGTCCTCACCAAGAAGGACATGGAGGCGCCCGAGTACTACCAGGTGCTCGCGGACATCCAGAAGAAGAACAAGGAAGCGGTGGAGCGCAAGGGCACCGACGAGATCCTCGAGCGCATCTTGAAGCTGGCGCTCACCGACCAGGACCTCAAGAAGACCAGCGACTCGATCAACGAGCTGGAAGGCGAGGTCGACGGGTTCGGGTCCAAGGCCGACGCGTTCAAGTTCTCCAACCTCGCCAAGACGCTCATCGAAGGCCTCAAGGTGCAGCGCCAGGAGCTGATCAAGGCCGCCGGCACCATGGCCAAGGGAAAGCTGGAGTTCGAGAACGAGGCGCTCAAGCAGCTGCGCGGCAACGCGCTGCGCATCAAGTTCGAGACCACCGACAAGGAGAAGGCGTTCCTCGAAGCGCAGCTGTCGAGCGGTGGCAAGGTCGACATCGTGAAGAAGTACAAGGAATCGGTCGCGGTGAGCGACGACCACCTGTACTGGGCGTACTTCGGCGAGTACTGGCGCGACGAGCTCGGCACCTACCAGTACACGCTCACCAAGGGCTGCATCGAGAAGGGCACCCGGGCCGGCGAGCAGGTCGGGTCGAACCCGTAATTTGTCTTCGCGAGGGCGACTGCCCGCGAAGACGGCGGGGCGTTCGCCCCGTCCCACGGGTGGGGTTCGGGTCGCGTGAAGCCGGACCCTGCGTGAAGCAAGGTTTCGAGGGAGGGTTCCTCGAGAACCACGCAGCGTTTCGAGGCAGCACGACCCCGGCGCGATGCAGGGTTTGCCGGGCCGCGGCAGCCCTGCGCAGCGGGTGCGCCCCCGGGTGAGGCTTCGCCGGGGCAGGGGCTGGCCACCTTCTTGCTCCCGTTCGGGGCATGAACAACGTGCGCATCAACCAGTTCATGTCCCTGGTGCCGTTCACCGTGGGGTCCGACCAGCCCCTCGCGGTGGCGCACAAGCTGATGAACGAGCACGCCATCAGGCACCTGCCGGTGCTCGACGGCGGGCAGCTCGTCGGCGTGCTCACCCAGCGGGACCTGCACCTCATCGAGACCCTGAAGGGCGTCGACACCCGGGAAGTGCCGGTGAGCGACGCGATGTCCCCCGAGCCCTACGTGGTGGGCCCCAAGGCCACGGTGCGCAAGGTCGCCGCGGCGATGGCCGAGCACAAGTACGGCTGCGCGGTGGTGATGGAGAAGGACACCGTGGTCGGCGTGTTCACCACCGTCGACGCGCTGCGCGCGCTCAATTCGCTGCTCGACGCCGGCACGCCGGCCCACTGAGGCGCAGCCGGCGCACACGTTCCGCGACGACGAGGCAAATCCGCCACGCCCGCGGTAGAACAGCGGCGCCATGGCTGACCCGCAGCGCCCCATCACCATCGCCTTCGACGTGATGGGGTCGGACCACGGCCCCGCCGAGCTGGTGAAGGGCGCGGCCGCGCTCACGCTCGACACCCCCAACATTCACGCGCTGCTGGTGGGCGACCAGGCGGTCATCGGCCAGGCGCTCAGCCAGACCCGCTACAACGCCGAGCGGCTGGCGGTGCACCACGCCCCCACCTTCGTGGCGATGACCGAGAAGCCTTCGGCCGCGCTGGAAGAGAAGCCCCTGGCGTCGATCAAGGTCGCCGCCGAGCTGGTGGCGCGGGGCGACGCGGAGGCGCTGGTGTCGGCGGGCAACACCGGCGCGTGCGTGCTGGCCTGCGCGCGGAGCTTCAAGCTCATTCCCGGGGTGAAGCGCGCCGCGCTGGCCACGGTGTACCCGACCCAGGCGGTGCACGGCTCCAAGTCGGACCCGTTCTCGCTCATCCTCGACGTGGGGGCGACCGTCGACGCCACCGCCGACGACCTGGTGTCGTTCGCGGTGATGGGCGCCGCCTACGCGCGCATCATCAGCAAGAACCCCAACCCCACCGTGGCGCTCCTGTCCAACGGCACCGAGGCCCAGAAGGGCCCGCCGCGGGTGGTGGAAGCGAACCAGCGGCTGCGCTCGGTGTCGGGCCTGCAGTTCATCGGCAACGTGGAAGGCGTCGACATTCCCCGCGGCACCGCCGACGTGGTGGTCTGCGACGGCTTCGTGGGCAACGTGTGCCTCAAGATGCTCGAAGGCGTGCACGAGACGGTGCTCGAGCTCGCCAAGTACGCGTACAAGGAGAAGCTGCTCTGGCGCGCGGGCCTCGCGATGCTGAGCTCGGGCTTCGAGCGCATCAAGGAAGTCACCGACTGGGAGCAGTACGGCGGCGCGCCGATCCTCGGGTTCGACCGGCTCTTCATCAAGGCGCACGGCCGGTCCAAGGCGCGGGCCATCGCCAACGCGGGCAAGGTCGCCGCCAAGGCCGTGTCCAACCAGCTGGCTCACGTCATCGAGCAAGGCCTGCAGGCGCCGGCGTGAGCTTGACCGACCGCATCGACCCGAGGCCGCCCCGCCGCATCTACCGGTGGGACCTCGACAAGACGTACCTCCAGACCGACTTCGACACCTTCCGGCAGCTGGTGCGCACCGCGCTGCAGAAGGCCGAGGAGAAGAAGGCGGTGCCCGGCGCGGCCACGCTCATCCGCGAGCTCAAGGCCCAGGGCGACGTGCGGCTGTGCATCGTGTCCGGCAGCCCCACCCAGATGCGAGCGGTGCTCGCCGAGAAGCTCAAGCTCGACGGCGTGGAGTTCGACGAGCTGGTGCTGAAGGACAACATGCGCAACCTCCTGCGCGGGCGCTTCAAGGCCCTGCGCGGGCAGGTCGGCTACAAGCTGCCGGTGCTGCTCGAGAGCCGCCTCAACGCGCCCACCGAGGCCGAGGAAGTGCTCTTCGGCGACGACGCGGAAGCCGACGCCTTCATCTACTCGCTGTACGCCGACATGGTGTCGCGCCGGGTGAGCGAGCCGGTGGTGCACGAGGTGCTGCGCGCCGCCGAGGTCTACGAGGACGACGTCGAGCGCATCCTCGCGCGGTGGAAGGAGATTCCCCCCGCGGACCCGGTGCGCCGCATCTTCATCAACCTGGACCGCCTGACGCCTCCCGCCTCGTTCGCCCGCTACGGGCCGCGGGTGGTGCCGGTCTTCAACTACTTCCAGGCCTCCCTGGTGTTGATGGCCGACGGCCACCTCACCGCGCCGTCGGTGATCAAGGTCGCGGTGGAGATGGTGCAGACCGCCGGGCACAACCTGCTGACGCTCTCCAACTCGTTCCAGGACCTGCTGCGCCGCGGAGTGCCGCTGGGGGCGGTGGCCGAGGCGCTCACCGAGGCGCTCAAGTCTCCCGGTGCGCTGCTCAACTCCATGCGCCCGGTGCCCGACATTCTCGCGGCGTTCACCAAGCGCATCGCCGCGCTGGGCTCGCCGGTGCCCCCGCCGGCGGCGCGCGAGGTCGACTACCTGTCGCTGCTCGACCATGCCCGGCCCCGCACCCACAAGGCGCGCACCCGGCCTTCGGGCAGCTGAGCGACTGGCAGTCGGCCGCCCCGGTGCGCTATGCGCTTGCTGCCGCGAGCGGGCCTCTTGGGGCCTGGCGGCAGAACGGAAGAACCACACGTGACGGAGACGAATCCGACGCCCCCGGCCGCGGTGCCCGCGATGGACGGCACCCCGCAGGCCGCGAATGGCAGCGTCGAGGCAGTGGGGCAGGGCGACGAAGGCAACCGCGGGGCGGGGCAGGAGCACGCGCCGCAGATCGACCCCGCGCGGCTGGACTTCGACGCGGTGCGGGTGGTGCAGCGCCTGCGCCAGAGCGGCCACGAGGCCTTCCTGGTGGGGGGCTGCGTGCGCGACCTCCTGGTGGGCCGCACCCCGAAGGACTTCGACATCGCCACCAGCGCCACGCCCGACGAGGTGCGCGGGCTGTTCCGCAACTGCCGCCTCATCGGCCGCCGGTTCCGCCTCGCCCACGTGTACTTCAAGGGCGGGAAGATCCTCGAGGTGTCGACCTTCCGGGCGAACCCGTCCGACATGGAAGAGCCGCAGCCGTCGGAGGCCGCCGAAGGCGACGTGCGCACGCTGGACACCGCGGAGATGGCCGCCGCCGACGTCGAAGGCATGGCCGCCGCCGCGCGCGACGCGGTGGAAGCCTCGAAGCTCGACGGCCACCTCGAGGAGCCCGACGAGCTCACCGCCGAGGCGCTCAGCGACGAGCACCCCATTCCGATGGAAGCGGTCGACGCGCTCAGCGGCGAGCACGAGCTGCCGGCCGAGGCCGCCGACGCGGCCGACGGCGGTGAGACGCCCATCTCCGGCGAGACCGTGGTCACCGGCGAGGTGGTGGTGAGCGGCGAGCTCAAGGTGCCGCGCGACCACTTCCTCAGCGAGGACAACGTCTTCGGCACCGCGATGCAGGACGCGCGGCGCCGCGACTTCACCATCAACGGGCTCTTCTACGATCCCACCGTGGGCGAGGTGATCGACCACGTGCGCGGCGTGCGCGACCTGCGGCTCCAGCAGATCCGCACCATCGGCGACCCCGAGGTGCGCATGCGCGAAGACCCCGTGCGGCTGCTGCGCGCGGTGCGCTTCGCCTGCAAGCTGGGCTTCGACATCGAGCCGTGGACCTACGCGGCGATGGAAGGCGCGGTCGAAGACCTGCCGCGCTGCTCGGCGCCCCGCCTGCTGGAAGAGACCTTCCGGCTCATCCGCGGCGGCGTCTCGTCGCCCGCACTCAAGCTCCTGCAGGCGCTCGACGCGCTCAAGGTGCTGCTCAAGCCGCTCGACGAGTACCTGCGCCGGCAAGACGCGGAGTCGCTCGAGGACTACTTCCTCTTCGCCGACGCGCTCGACGTGCTGGTCCGCGGCGGTGCGCCGTTCGACGACTCGATGCTGCTCGCGGCGCTGCTGCTGCCGCTCAGCCTGGAGTCGCCCGGCAGCGAAGACACTCCCGGCCGGCCGATGGTGGCCCAGGACATCGAGGCGCTGCTCCAGGAACTCGTGCGCACCGCGCGGCTCCCCCGACGCATCGCCGAGCGCTGCCGCATGATGCTGCTCGCCATGCCCACCCTGGCCGGCCTGCGCCGCCGCCGCGGCGGCCTGGACAGCTTCCGCAAGCACCCGCTCTTCAGCGAGGCGCTCCTGGTGTTCGAGGTGTGGGTCAAGGCCACCGGCGAGCACGAGGAAGCCCTGGCGGCCTGGCACGGCGGCGCCGCGCCCACGCCGTCGGCCGACGCGCCGGGCCTCGGTCGCAAGCGCCGGCGCCGTCGTCGCCGCGGTGGCGGTGGTGGCGGTGGCGGTGGCGGTG
>JAIBBQ010000328.1 GCA_019694595.1 Myxococcaceae bacterium | reverse complement strand
CGGCGCCGCCGCCCGCGCCGCCGCCCTGCCCCGCGTCGGGAGGCCCCACCGGCCGCAGGCGAATCACCATCGTGGTCTCGAGGTTGCGCGGCACGATGGACAGGTCGTACCCGCCGAGCACCCGCCCGACGGGCCCCGGCTCCTGCGCGCTGGCGACCACGTACACGTACTGGTCGGCGCGCGAGTCCGGCAGGTGAATGCGCACCGACTGCGGGCTCGCCAGCCGCTCGACCGACGGGTCCACCGGGCGCGCGAGCGGGCCGAAGATGGCGACCTGGTTCTGGTCGAACTCCTGGAAGATGAGCTGGTGCACGTCCATCGTGGGCTCGAAGCTGACGTCCACGAGCAGCGTGGTCTCGGTCGCGGTCGGCGCGCAGGCCACCGCGACGAACAGCGAGGCCGCCCAGAGCCGGGTGCGCTTCATGGAATGTCCATGAGCGTGGTGGCGGGCAGCGTCGGCGGCGCTCGGGTGAGCACCACCGCGGCCGTCACGCCCCCGGCGATGGCCGCCGCTCCGCCGACGATGGCGGTCCAGAACCACCAGCGGTGGGTGACGGGCGTCACCACTTCCGGCTCGGGCATCGGCGGCGGCGGCGGCACGGTGTAGGCGGGCGCCAGCGCCACCTCGCTCGCGTGCTTGAGCTCCTCGGCGCGCTTGAGTTCTTCCGCGGCGCGCTGCTCTTCGACCAGCTTCGCGTCGGCGGCGGCCTTCGCGTCGGCGGCGTCCTTGGCCGCCTGCCTGGACTCCATCTCCACCTTGAGCGTGCGGGCGAGCTCGAGGTTCGAGGCCTTGGGGTCGGCGAGGTCCAGGTAGCGGCCGTAGAAGAAGCCGGCGCGCTCGAAGGCCTGCAGCTGGCGGTGGCACTGTGCGATGTTGAAGAGGAAGCCCGGCAGCGCCTTGGTCTTGTACGCGTCGGTGAAGAGGTCGAGCGCCTTCTGGAACTCGCCCACGTCGTAGGCGGTCTGCCCCTGCTTGTAGAGCGCGCGGGCCTGGTCCTCGGCCACGTCGGCGAGCGCTGGCGCGGCGAGCGCCAGGAGGACAACGCTACTGACCGAACGGATCCATCGTCGCATCGCGGCTGACCTTCTTCTTCACCTTACCCTTGCCGGGCGGCGTGGCCACCTTCGTCGGCGCCTCGAGGCGGCTCAGCTTCACGTCGAGGCGGGGCTCGCCGTCGAAGGCCACGTCCTGGGTGGCCGGCCGGTAGCCGTCGAGTTCCACCCGCAGCGGCACCGCGGTCGCCTGGGCCTCCACCGCGAGCGACAGCGGCGTCACCCCCAGCGTGGCGCCGGTGTCCGCGCGCACCACCTTGGCGCCCACCGGCTCGCTCGCCACCTGCAACGTCACCAGGCGCTTCGCGGGCTCCGGCGGGGGCGCGGGCGGCGCCACCTGCTCCACCACCGGCGCGGGCGCGGGCGGAGCGGGCGGCGGATCCATCGGGCGGGTGAGCCAGTAGCCGCCGCCGACGAGGAGCGCGACCAGCGACGCCACCACCGCCACCAGCGGCGCGCGGGAGCGCTTCACCGCGGCCTCCACCACCTCGGCGTCGAGCGGCGCCGAGACGCCTCCGGGCGACGGCTCGAAGTCCACCCCGCCGGGGAGCGTGAACGGCTCGAGCGCCGCGGCGAGCTCGGCGCCCGTCTGGTAGCGGTCGGCGGGCTCCTTCTCGAGGCACTTCATCACCACCGCGGACAGGCGCGCGGGAATGAACTCGCCCGAAGGCGCCCGCACCGGCAGCGGCGGCGGCAGCTGGGTGGTGATGGCCACCACCAGCTTGCCGAAGGTGTCGGCGAGGAACGGCTGCTTGTTCGACAGCATCTCGTAGAGCACCAGGCCGACCGCGTAGAGGTCGGCGCGCCCGTCGGTGGGCGAGCCCAGCGCCTGCTCGGGCGCCATGTACTCCGGCGTGCCGATGACCACCCCGGCGAGGGTGCCGGAGATGCTCAGGCCTTCGATGGGCTTCACCAGCTTGGCGACGCCGAAGTCGAGCACCTTGACGTAGTCGCGGTCGCCGTCGCGGCGGTGGAGGAAGATGTTCTCGGGCTTCACGTCGCGGTGCACCACGCCGACCTCGTGCGCCGCCGCCAGCGCCTGGGCGAGCTGCCGGCCGACCTTCGCCGCGCGCGCCTCGCCGAACGGCCCGTCGAAGATGGCCTGCGACAGCGAGACGCCGTCGAGCAGCTCCATCACGCAGAAGACGAGCGGCAGGCCTTCGCCGCGGCGCTCCTCGCCGAAGTCGAAGACCTCGACGATGTGCGGGTTCTTGATGGCGTTGACCGCGGTGGCCTCGGCGATGAAGCGCCGCACGAGCTCCGTCTGTCCCGCGTGCTCGGCCTTCAGCACCTTGATGGCCGCCTGGCGGCCGATGCGCGCATGGCGGCCCAGGTACACCCGGCCCATCGCGCCTTCGCCCACCAGGTGCTCGAGCTTCCACTGACCGAGCTGCTGGCCGCTCAGGTCGGGCTCCTCGGGCGTGGCCGCGGCGGGGCGCTCGCTGCTCACCGTGGTCTCACCGCTCCAGGAGGCGCGCAGCGACTCGAGCGTCTTCTTGAGGTCCTGCGCGGTGGTGGCGTGGGTCAGCGACTCGCGGATGGCGGTGTCGAAGGTGTGCTTGTCGTCGCCCGGCGCGGCGGCGGCCTGCAGCATCACCGCCAGGGAGCGCACGTCGAGCGCCGGCGCGGGCGCGGCGGGCAGCCCCACCAGCGCGCCCAGCGGGTCGAGCAGCACGTGGGTATCGGGCAGGAAGACGTGGCGCGGCGAGAGCGTGCCCAGGCTGAGCCCCGCCTGGTGCACCGCTTCCAGCGCGTCGCAGAGCGAGAGGCCGAGCTCGACCAGCGGCGGCACCGGCACCGTGCCCCGCGACTGCAGCGTGTCGGCGTCGACGAAGTCGCTCAGCGCGTAGACGCGCCCGTCTTGCATGCGCCCCGCGGAGTGAATGCGCACCAGCGACGGGTGGGCGACGGCGATGAGGCTGCGGGCGGACTCGATGAAGCGGCTCGCCTTGGCCTCGTCGGCGGCCACCTCGGGCCGCAGCGCGCGCACCACCAGCGGGGCCTCGAAGCCGGGCACCGAGGCCAGGTAGGCCTCGCTCATCTCGTCGGAGCCGAGCGAGCGGAGCACCTTGAGGCTGGAGGGCGACGTGCTTGGGGTCGTCACTGGCGTCTGGCAACGGCGCGAACCCGCCTGGCCAGGGGAGGTTGCACGCGTGGAGCGATGGGAAACCTTAGCGCGGTGCGGCGCTGGAGGGTGAGCGCTCCACTGGAGTGCGCGCGCGCAGGGGGGCCGGGGTGGGAACTCGTGTGCACACAGGTGCTTGGCCGTTGGCGCGGAAGTTGATCTGCAGCCTTTTCATGAAGCTCTTCCTCGCGCTGGTCCTGCTCGCCGTTCCCGCTTTTGCATCCAAGCCCCTGCAGGTGAACCTGCCGGTGGGGACCTCGACGACGGTGGAGATGCCGTCGGCCGTGTCGGGGGTGGCGCTCGACGACCCCAACCTGGTCGAGGTCAAGCGCCAGGGCCGCAAGCTGACCATCGTGGGCCGAAGCTCGGGCCACACCGAGGCCACGGTGCGCACCGCCGACGGCGAGCTGCGCGTGCGGATCTACGTCGCCGCCGACCGCCACGGCCTGCCGTGAGGGTTCGGGCTTCGCCCTCGCATTCCCCGGCGAACTTGATTCCCTGAGCTCCGGGGCCCCTCGCGCGTCCTAGAGCCGTTCCTTGAGCGCCTGCACGCACGTCTTGAGCACGGTGAGGCGCGCGTGGCGCTTGTCGGCCGCGGGCACGATGACCCAGGGCGCGTCGGGCCGGTGGGTGCGGTCGAACATGTCCTGGTAGGCGACCAGGTAGTCCGGCCACTTCTTGCGGTTGCGCCAGTCGTCGGGGCCAATCTTGAACTGGCGAATGGGGTCCTTCTCCCGGTCCTTGAAGCGCCGCATCTGGGTGTCGGCGTCGATGTGCAGGAAGAACTTGAGCAGCACCACGCCGTCGTCGGTGAGCATGCGCTCGAAGGCGTTGATCTCGTCGTAGGCGCGCTGCCAGGCCTTCTCGCTGCAGAAGCGCTCCACCCGCTCGACCAGCACGCGGCCGTACCAGCTGCGGTCGAAGATGGCGATTTCCCCCATCTCCGGCAGCCGGGTGAAGAAGCGCCACAGGTAGTGCTGCCGCGCCTCCGCGTCCTTCGGGGCGGCGATGGGCCACACCTTGTACCCGCGCGGGTCCATCGGCGCGGTGAGGCGCTTGATGGCGCCGCCCTTGCCCGCCGCGTCCCAGCCTTCGAAGACGAAGATGGCCCGGCGCTTCTCGAGGAAGTAGCGCACCTGGAGCTCGAAGATCTGCTCCTGCAGCTTCTCGATGGCCTTCTCCGCCTTCGACTTGTCTTCCTCGACGAGCGGGTCGGTGCCCTCGAGGTCGAGCGTGCCCGCCGGGTGCACCTTGAACTCGTACGCCTCGCGCGAATTGTCGCTGAACTTGGTCTTCTTGGTCTTCTTGCCCATGGTTGGCGCGCAGCATCGCTCAGACCGCAATCGCGCCGCAGCCCCTTCGTAGATGCAGGCATGACGCTCGCTCAGGTGACCGGGTACTTCAGGGATCCGCAGGTCTCGATGGTGCGCAAGCTGCTCGCCGTCGCCGCCGCGGCCTACGTGGTGCTGCCGCTCGACGCGATTCCCGACGTCATCCCCTTCGTCGGCTGGCTCGACGACCTGGGGGTCATCGCCTTCACCGGCTGGTACGTCGCCCGCGACATCAAGCGCCACGCGCAGGCCCGCCTGACGGTGGGCTGAAGAAAAATCAGTCTCGGCCGCTACACGCGCCGCGGACAGCGTGTCTTGGCCCTCCGAACGCATCCGGAGGGTCTTTCATGCACAGGCACATCGTCGGCGTCGTCCTCGCAGTCCTCTTCGTCGTCCTCGGCTGTGGCGCAGGCGACCCGTCAGGCAGCAGCGGTGGCGGCAGCGGCGCCTCCAGCGGTGGAGGCGCAGGCAGCAGCGGCGGAGGGACGTCCAGCGGCGGTGGAGGCGGTGGAGGCGGCGGGGGCAGCGCGTTCGGCGGCGGCAACGGGTCCGG
>JAIBBQ010000088.1 GCA_019694595.1 Myxococcaceae bacterium | reverse complement strand
TCTTCCAGCTCACGCTGGGCAGCCAGGCGCTCTGCCACGCGCGGTGGAAGCAGGTGTGCGAGCTGGCGCTCACCGCCCCGGGCACCGGCGCCAAGGCGGCGAACCTCGGCGGGTGCGCGAGCGCGCTGCGCGCCGCCGGCTGCCAGGCGCTCGCGGTGGGCGACGTTCCCGGGTGCGTCGCGCCCGGCCAGCGGGCCAACGGCCAGGGCTGCCTCTACGACGCCCAGTGCCAGAGCACCTTCTGCAAGCTCGCGCTCGACACCGGGCAGGGCGCCAAGTGCGGCACCTGCGCGGCGCTGTCCAAGCCTGCCGACGACTGCAGCACCACCACCTGCTCGCGCGGCTTCGCCTGCGCTCGGGGTCGCTGCCTCCAGCCGGTGCCCGAGAACGGCGACTGCGCCGACGAGTTCCCCTGCGAGCTCGGGCTCGGCTGCGTGGGGACGTCCACCTTCAAGTGCGTCAAGCAGGGCACCGCGGTGGGCACGCCCTGCGAGTCCAACCGCGGGACCAAGCCCGACTGCGCCGTCGACCAGGGGCTGTGGTGCAACGACGCGCTGGGCACCTGCCAGAAGCTCACCTACCTCGCGGCCGATGCGGGCTGTGGCCAGCCGGGGGCCCTCTGCACCGGCGGCGGCGAGTGCGAGAAGAACGCCGCCGGCACCGAGAGCCGCTGCAACGCCCCGGCACTGGAGGCCCAGGCGTGCCGCACGCTGTCCCGGCAGGCGACGGTGAACCACTCGACGCCGCAGTGCCTGTTCCCCGCGGCGTGCAGCGCGGG
The DNA here is from genome assembly GCA_019694595.1 of Myxococcaceae bacterium. GTDB lineage: Bacteria > Myxococcota > Myxococcia > Myxococcales > Myxococcaceae > JAIBBQ01. The sequence goes on along the minus strand of JAIBBQ010000088.1, from coordinate 24,882 downwards.
CGTCGACGGGGTCTGCGTGCTGCCGACGCCCAGCAACTGCCAGTAGCGGCGGGTTTCACACTTCTTCACGCCGCGCGAACGGTGGGACAACGCGCGCGCGTCACAGTGCTCTTCATCGCGAGACCGCCGGGCCGGTCGGCGTTTCCCTCGCGGCCAGGAGCACACATGAACCGCATCGTGATCGCCGTTTCCCTCGCCTCGGTCCTCGCCGCCTGCGGCCGCGGCGCTCCCGCCGAGCGCATGGAGAAGATGGTGGCGTGGAAGGTCGACGACGCGCTCGACGACCTCGACGCCACCCCCCAGCAGCGCACCCAGGTCGAGGCGCTGTCCAAGAAGTTCGTCGCCGACGTGAAGCCGGTGCTCGCCCAGGGCGAAGGCACCCGCGACGCGCTGGTGGCGGAATGGAAGAAGAGCGAGCCCGACGCCACCAAGGTCCACGCCGTCATCGACGGTCAGCTGGACGCGGTGAAGGCGCTGGTGCACTCGGTCGCCGATTCCGCGCTCGAGGTCCACCGGCTCCTCACGCCTGCGCAGCGCGACGACGTCACCAAGCGGCTCGAGAAGCACTCGGGCGCCCACGCGCGCCGCTGAGCGCTTCGCCTCCGGCGTGACGGTGGTATGGCGGGCAGCTCGCGATGACGCCCGAGCTGCCCGTCCTCCTCGCCCTCGCGGGCGTCGCCTTCGCGGCGGGCACCATCGACGCCATCGCCGGGGGCGGCGGTCTCGTCACCGTGCCGGCGCTGCTCGCGGCCGGCCTGCCGCCGCACCTCGCGCTGGGCACCAACAAGGCCCAGTCGGTGCTCGGCGCGTTGACCTCCATGCTCCGCTACTGGCGGGCCGGGCTGGTCGACGCGCGCCAGGCCAAGGTCGCGCTCCCTGCCGGAGCGCTGGGCGCCCTGGCCGGCGCCGCCCTGGTGCTGCAGCTCGACCCGGCGGTGCTCAAGCCGGTCATTCTCGGGCTCCTGCTCGCCGCGGGCGGCTTCATGGTCGCCTACCGCCCCGGCGCCTCGCGCGGGGCCCCCACGCTGGGCAAGGCGCTGGGGGTGGCGCTGCTCATCGGCGCCTACGACGGCTTCTTCGGCCCCGGGACCGGCACCTTCCTGATCATCGCCTTCGTGGGGCTGATGGGCCGCACCCTCGAGCAGGCCACCGCCGACGCCAAGGTGGTGAACTTCGCCTCCAACGCCGCCACCGTGGGGCTCATGGCCTTCGCGGGCAAGGTCCTCTGGCCCATCGCGCTGCCCATGGCCGTCGGGCAGATCGCCGGCGGCTACTTCGGCGCGTCCCTGGGCATCAAGGGCGGCGCCCGGCTCATCCGCCCGGTGGTCGTCTCGGTGGTGGTCGCCCTGGTGCTCAAGCTCTCCTACGAGCTGTGGACCCGGTAGACGAGATGCGCCCACCCCTGGAACGATGCGGTCGATGAGTTCAGCGGTCGACGTCACCCCCCCGGAATCGCTGCCCGCGCGCATGCGCCGGCAGGTCGGCAAGTCGCTCACCAAGGGCTTCTTCCTCGCGGGCGCCCACGGGGCCCGGGTGCTGCCCGTCAGCATCCCCGCGGTGCACGGCGTCGAGGTGCAGCGCGACATCGCCTACGGCCCGCGGCCGGAGCATCGGCTCGATCTCTACCGCCCCAAGAAGGCGCAAGGCCCGCTGCCCACCGTCGTCTACGTCCACGGCGGCGCGTTCCACTTCATGTCCAAGGGCACCCACTGGATGTTCGCGCTCATGTTCGCGCGCGCCGGCTACCAGGTGCTCTCGCTCGACTACCGGCTCGCCCCGGAGCACCGCTACCCGGCGGCGGTGGAGGACCTCTGCGAGTTCGTCGTCTGGCTCGAGAAGAACGCCGACACCCACCGCGTGGACCTGAACCGCCTCGCGCTCGCCGGGGAGTCCGCCGGCGGCAACCTCGCCACCGCGCTCACCCTGGCGCTCACCACCCGCCGCGACGAGCCCTTCGCCCGGGCGGCGTTCGACACCGGCGTGGTGCCCAGGGTGGCGCTGCCGGCGTGCGCGGTGTTCCAGGTGTCCGACCCGGCGCACATTCCCGTGTCGGGGGTGACGAGCACCTTCATGCTCGACCGCTTCGAGGAGATGGCCACCGCGTACCTGCCCACCACGCCGCTGCCGGTGGGCCACCCCTCGCTCGACCTGGTCGACGTCATCGTGGCGCTCGAGCGCGGCGAGCCCACCGACCGGCCGCTGCCCAAGTTCTTCGCCCCCTCGGGCGCCGCCGACCCGCTCAAGCACGACGCCGCCCGGCTCGAGGCGGTGTTGCGCGCGCGCGGCGTGCACGTGGAAGCGCCAGTCTACGAAGGCGGCATGCACGCCTTCCACGCCTTCGTCTTCAACGCCAAGGCCCGCAAGTGCTGGCGCGACAAGTACGCCTTCCTCGCGCAGCACCTGTGAGCTAGGCGCGAAGGCCTCTCGCCGTCTCCCTGAGGTCTTTCGATGCGCGCGTTGCTCCTCGCCGTGCTGTTCAGCCTCCCTGCGTCCGCTGCCGTCGTCGCCAAGACCGTCGCCTACGAGGTCGGCAAGACGAAGATGGAAGGCATCCTGATGTTCGACGACTCGGTCAAGACGCCCCGGCCCGGCCTGGTGGTGGTGCCCAACTGGCTCGGCATCAACCTCGCCAACATCAAGCAGGCCGAAGGGCTCGTCGGCACCAAGTACGTGCTCTTCATCGCCGACATGTACGGCAAGGACGGCCGCCCGAAGAACCAGGAAGAGGCCGGCAAGGCCGCCGGCGCGGTGAAGGGCGACCGCAAGCTGATGCGCGAGCGCGCCGCCAAGGCGCTCGAGGTCCTGAAGGCCCAGGCGAAGATCGCGCCCCTCGACGTCACCAAGCTGGGCGCCTTCGGCTTCTGCTTCGGCGGCACCTCGGTGCTCGAGCTCGCCCGCAGTGGCGCCAAGCTCGCAGGGGTGGTCTCCCTTCACGGCGGCCTCGACACCCCCAACCCGGCCGACGCCAAGAACATCACCGGCAAGGTGCTCGCACTCCACGGCGCCGACGACCCCTTCGTGCCCGCGAAGGACGTGGCCGCCTTCGAAGACGAGATGCGCGCCGCGAAGATCGACTGGCAGCTGGTGAAGTACGGCAACTCGGTGCACTCCTTCACCGACGTCGACGCCAACGCCCCCGGGCAGGCCATGTACAACCCCTCGAGCGCCAAGCGCGCCTACGAGGCGATGGACCGGTTCTTCGCCGAGGCCTTCGGCGGCTGACGGGCGTCAGGCCCGCGCGGCGGACCGCTCGGAAGGCGCGCTCACCTCGCGCTCCTTCTTGAGCGCGTGGCGCAGGCAGGCGGAGTCGATGATGCGCCCGATGAGCTGGGTGTACGAGATGCCCCGCTCCTCGGCCGCCATCGCCAGCTCGCTCTCCGACTCGAGGTACGGGTTGGGGTTCACCTCGAGCACGTACGGCTCGCCGGTGCGCTGGTCGATGCGGAAGTCGATGCGCGCGTAGTCGCGGATCTTGAGCGCCCGGTACGCCAGCAGCGCCGAGCGCTCGATGCGCGCGATCTGCTCGGGGGTCAGGTTGGTGGCGATCTCCAGCTGCGGGCTGCCTTCGCTCACCGGGCCGAACTTCACCGCGCGGTCCGAGACCTTGGGCACCTTGGTGTCCCAGTTGCCGAAGTTGAGCTCGACGATGGGCAAAATCTCCGGCCGCCGCGTCGGGCCCACCACGCCCACGTAGACCTCGCGGCCGTCGATGAACTCCTCGGCGAGCGCCTCGTCGTTGAGCTCCTTGCGAATGTCGCGCACCCGCTGGGTCAGCTCGTCCCAGTTGGTCACCACCGAGTGCCGCCCGATGCCGATGGAAGCGTCGCTGCGCGCCGGCTTCACGATCAGCGGAAAGCCCATGCGCCCGTTGGTCTCGAAGGTCTCGCCGTCGAAGGTGGCGAAGCGGGGCGTCACCACCTCGTGGTACTCGAGCAGCTGCTTGGCGAGCGTCTTGTCCTGCGCGAGCAAGAGCCCCGTGGTCCCCGAGCCGGTGAACGGCACCTTGGCGAGCTCCATCAGCGCCGCCACGTTCACTTCGAGGCGGTAGTCGTCGGCGAAGGTCTCGCAGACGTTGAAGACCAGGTCGACCTTGGCGGCCTCGATCTGCGAGAGCACGTCGGCGACCTTCTCGTGCACGCCGATGAGCGCGGTGGTGTGTCCGAGCTCGCGCAGCGCCTGCGCCACGTGCTCCACCACCGGATCCACCGGTTCGCCCTTGGGCTGGTAGTGGAGCACGCCGAAGTGGAGCTTCAATGCGGCCATGGGGCCGCAATCTACCGTCAGTCCACTTCGAAGAAGCGATCTGTGTAGAGGTAGTTCATCGCCAGCGCCGTCACCAGCGAGGTGAGGCGGGTCATGTATTCCTTGGCCTGCTCGCGGTGCACCGTGAGGCCCAGCGCCGCCACGCGCTCGGTGAGGTGGTCGAGCACCGAGCGCACCACGCTGCGGCTGACGCCCGAGTACTGCGTCACCGCCTGGATCAGGTGCTGCCGCTCCGCGCGCACCAGGGTGTCGGCGCGCACGCCGCCGAGCAGCGGGCCTTCGAAGAGGTGGGTGAGGTCCTGGTCCAGGTGCTCGCCGAGCTGGAGGTCGACCTTCTCCTCGAGATCGCGCGCCTGGTAGTGCTCGAGCACCGTCTCTTCCATCTCGTCGACGTCGAGGTCGCGCTCGCGCAGCGTCACCAGCGGCGGCTTCTGGCCGAGCGACTCCACCGCGGCCTGCACCGCCTGCAGCTTCTTGAGCGCGCCCCAGCCCTTGTACTTCTTCTCCCAGTCGCTCCCCGGGGTGAGCCACACCGCGAAGGTCTCCGCGAAGTCCTCGTCGGGGTGCTTCTGCGCGTACCAGCCCGACATGTGCACCACGTACTTGCGGCTGAACGGCTGCGGCTTGAAGTCCTCGCGGTACGGGCGGCTGTAGTCGCCGAAGACCTTCCGCCAGTCCTCGGTCTCGTAGAGCTTGTAGGCGTAGTTGAACGCGTGGCCCGCCTCGTGGCGCAGGTACATCAGGATCTCGCGCTCGCTCTCCACGCCCGAGCCGAGAGAGGCCTCGATCGACTGGAGCTTCTGGTCCGCCAGGTAGAACGGGATGCCGATGACCGGCACGCCGTTCGGGCAGCCCCACTGATCCGACAGGTAGCACTCGGGCTTGAGCGCGATGCCCTTGGCCTCCAGCTCGGCGTACAGCTGCTGGATGTACTTCTCGAGCACCGTGCCCGACAGGTGGAGCCGGAGATCCTTGATCCGCGCGGTCAGCAGCGCGCCGCTCTCTGCCGGAACGGCCTCGCCGAAGTGAGGATCGGGGGTCTTTTCGCGGAAGACGGCGGCGGTCGAAAGGGGCGTCATGAGGGGTTCTCGTTGAAGTCGGCCGGAGCCTAACCGACCAGACCAACAACGGAGGGCGCCTCGGCGTTCCGCACTTCAAGATACTGAAAGAACTGAAGAAATCAAGGCGACCGGGTCATGAATGACCCTATTCGAAGGCCTCGATGCCCGTCTCCGGCTCCTTCTTCTTGGGGCCTTTTCCGGTGGCCGCGGCGGCCTTGCGGGCGGGGGTCAGATCGACGGTGAAGGTGTCGTCGTGGGCGAGCCGGAAGGTGCGGTTGGAATCGACGAAGCCGCCGAGCTGGAACGTCACCTGGTGGGCCTCGTCGCGCGGCCAGGCGCGCTCGATGGGCGTCTTGCCGATGAGCACGCCGTCCTCGAGTACCGACGCTCCCGAAGGCTTCGTCTCCAGCTTCACCCGGACCTGCGCCGGTGCTTCCTGGCCGTCGGCCGCGGCGGCGACGGGAGGCGTCGGCGCCGGGGTGGGCGCCACCGCGGCCACCTTCGTCGGCGGCGTGGGGGCAGGGCGCACCGCGGTGGGGGCCGGGGGCGGGCTGCTGCCGAGCACGAGGTAGATCACCACGCCCACCACCGCGACCGCCGCCAGGCCCAGGCCCAGGTACAGCGGGTGCCGGCTGGGCGCGATCGACGGCAGCGGCGTCGACGGCATGTCGGGCGCGGTCGCTCGGCGGTGGAGGTCGGACGGGCTCGAGGCCTTGGGCTCGGGCTTCACTTCCACCTTGGGCTCGCCCTTGGGGAGCGCCCGCCCGGCGACCGAGCTGACCGCCTTGGAGTTGGGCCGGCTGCCCGGGCTCGCCTTGCTGCTCGCGCTCCGCTTGCTGGGGCTCGCGCCCGACTGCGAGCCGCTGTCCTTCTTGGGCGCTTCCTCGCTCGTGGTGCCCGGCCGGGCATCGAGCTGCTCGTCGGACAGGCCCTTGAGCGCCGCCTGGAGGTCGGCGACCAGCTCCTCGCAGCTCTGGTACCGGTCCTCCTTCTCCTTCGCCATGCCCTTGCGAATGAGCTCGTCGATGGCCCGGGGGAGCGGCGCGCCCTTGCGGTGGGTGCCGATGGGCGGCACCGGCTTGGTCAGCGCCGCGGTGAGCGCCTTGCGCACCGTGTTGGCGCCGAACGGCGAGGTGCCGGCGAGGCAGAAGTAGAGGACGCCCGCGAGCGAGTAGAGGTCGCTGCGCTGGTCCACCGCCTCGCCGCTCGCCTGCTCGGGCGGCATGTACTGCGGCGTGCCCAGCACCTGGCCGGTCGAGGTGAGCTGCTCCTCGTCCTCGGCCTCCATCGCCTTCACCAGGCCGAAGTCGAGCACCTTGACGTAGTAGGCGCCGTCGACCTCGCTCAGCATGATGTTGTGAGGCTTGAGGTCGCGGTGCACCACGTTCTGCCGGTGCGCGTGCGAGAGCCCCAGCGCCACCTGCTCGAGGATCGCCGCCGCCCGCCGCAGCGACATCGGCCCTTCGCGGCGCACCTGCTGGCGCAGGCTCTCGCCTTCGAGCAGCTCCATCACGTAGTAGCAGGCGCCTTCGGTCGTCCGCCCGAAGTCGAAGATGGTGATGATGTTCGGGTGGTGCAGGCGGCTCGCGACCTCGGCCTCGCGCTTGAACCGCTCGAAGAACGTGGGGGCCAGCGCCAGCTGCGGGTGGAGCAGCTTCACCGCCACCGGCCGCGACATCGACGTCTGCACGGCCTTGAAGACCATGCCCATGCCGCCGTGGCCGAGCACGCTCTCGATGCGATAGCGACCATCGAGCACCTGCCCGATGAAGTCCTCCGCCTTGACCGTCTCGATGGCGTCGCCTGCCATGACCTGCGCCGAGTGTACCAACCGGTGTGAGATGCGCCCACCTTGCGGAGGGTTCCATCGGTCGAAGCACCGCCGGCCTCACATTTCCACCGGGAACCGGCCTCACATTTCCACCGGGAAGACTGGCGGCGATGTCCCGACCCTGGCGCCTGGGCAGGCCTCCGCGCGGGTGGGGGCGCTGGCTCCACCTTTGCAAACCGCAGGGTCCATGCGGCACGTGCTCTGGGTGGCGGCGGTGGCGTTGGCGGCAGGCTGTGGCGGGGTCACCACCTCCGCTGGCGGACCTGCGGACTCCGGGGCGCACGACTCCGGAATGGTCCTGGTTCCGGGGGATCCGCCTCGGCCCGATGCGGGGGCGGACGCCGGTGTCGACGCCGGGGTCCCCTGGTTCGCCGGGTGCGTGGACGTGATCGGCACCGCCGACGCCTCCGGGCCGTTCGACGCCGGGTACGTGCAGCGGACCTGCTCGGAGCGCACCGTGGTGCTCGCGATCCCCGGGCGCAGCGCGACCAGCTCGGTCGCCCAGGCGGCCCGGGTGCGCGCCTCCATCGAGGCCGAGCTCCTCGCCACGCCGGGGGTCATCGGCCTCGGCTACGGGCTGTGCTGCGGGCACGCGCAGACCCCGCCCGCCTGCGTGCAGGTGATGCTGCAGACCCACACCACGCCGCTCGACCTCCTCGCCGCCTCGCTGACGAAGTCGGTCGCCGCGCTGGACGCCGGGTGCCTGGGCGTCGAGGTGACCGCCGTCGGGCTCCCGGGACCGCGGTGCGATTCGGCGCTCGCCACCTGCGAGCCCATCTCGATGTGCGACCAGGCCGACCAGGTGTGCTGCCCGCAGATCGCGCCTTACGAGCGCACGAAAGAACGCCACCCGCTCGACGCCGGCTTCGAGGAGTTCTCCGACGGCATCTGCGACGGCGACGGCGACTGCTTCCTCAACGGCTGCGGCAACCACTGCACCTCGACCGACACCCCGGGCTTCTTCGCGCCGTGCCCCTGCCTCCCCGCGCTGTCGACGGCCCACTGCGGGTGCGTGTCCAAGAAGTGCCAGTGGTTCACCCAGTAGGCCGGCCGAAGGCATTGCGCGCCGCGCCCACGTCTGCAATGCGCGCTGCCGCTCGTGAGCCTGGTCATCGCCAAAGGGGTGAGCCTCTCGTACGGGAAGAAGACCCTGTACCAGGACGCCGCCTTCTCCATCGGGCCGGGCGACAAGATCGGCCTGGTCGGCCCCAACGGCACCGGCAAGTCGACGCTGCTCAAGATCCTGTCCGGGCAGCTCACCCCCGACCGCGGCTCGCTCGTCTTCCGCCGCGGCATCAAGGTTGGCTACCTGCCGCAGGACCTGGTCTCCGCGCCGCAGGGCACGGTGATCGAGCAGGTGATGCGCTCGGTCCCCGGCCGCGACGGGCTGGAGTCGAAGCTCCTCGAGCTCGAGGCCGCGCTCGCCGGCGCGAAGGACGAGGCGGAGCAGCTCGAACTCGCCCAGGCGCTCGCCGACACCCACGAGACCAAGGACCACTTCGACGAGCACTACGGGCGGCACCGGGCGGAGGCGATCCTCAAGGGCCTGGGCTTCCAGCCCACCGACTCCGAGCGCGAGCTCGCGCAGCTCTCCGGCGGGTGGCGCATGCGCGCCGCGCTCGCGGGGCTGTTGCTGCAGGCCCCCGACCTGCTGCTGCTCGACGAACCCACCAACCACCTCGACCTGCCCACGCTCGCCTGGTTCGACGCCTTCCTCAAGCGCTCGCGCCAGTCGCTGGTGCTGATCAGTCACGACCGCGAGTTCCTGAACCGGCAGATCGACCGCGTGCTCTCGCTCGAGCTCGAAGGCCTGCGCAGCTACACCGGCAACCACGACGACTACCGCCGCCTGCGGGCCCAGGAATACGAGCTGCTCCTGGCGCGCGCCGAGAAGGTCGAGGCCAAGCGCGCCGAGATGCAGGCCTTCGTCGATCGCTTCCGCGCCAAGGCGAGCAAGGCCAAGCAGGCCCAGAGCCGCATGAAGCAGCTCGAGAAGCTCGAGACCGTGCAGGTGCATCAGGAGCGCAGCACGGTGTCCTTCAGCTTCGCCGAGGTGCCGCAGGGCGCCCGCGAGGTGCTGGTGGTGGACAAGGTGAGCAAGGCCTACGGCGCGCACACCGTGTACCGCAACGCCTCGGCCACCCTGTGGCGCGGCCAGCGGGTGGCGGTGGTGGGCGTCAACGGGGCAGGGAAGACCACGCTGCTCAAGATCGCCGCGGGCGAGCTCACCGCCGACTCCGGCACGGTGACCATCGGCAACCAGGTGCAGGTCGGCTACTACGCGCAGCACCACGGCGAGTCGCTCGACCCGACGCTGTCGGTGCTGGAGACGCTGCAGCGCGCCGCCCCCGCCCGCATGCCCCAGGAGCTGCGCGGCGTGCTGGGCGCGTTCCTCTTCACCGGCGACGACGTCGACAAGAAGGTCAAGGTGCTCTCGGGCGGGGAGCGGGCGCGGGTGGCGCTGGCGCGGCTGCTGCTCACCCCGGCGAACCTGCTGTTGCTCGACGAGCCCACCAATCACCTCGACCTCGACTCCGCCGAGGCGCTCATCGAGGCGCTCGAGGGCTACGGCGGCACCATCCTCTTCGTGACCCACAACCGCAGCTTCCTCGACACGCTGGCCACCCACGTCTGGGACGTGCGCGACCACGGCGTGGTGCCGTACCCGGGCAACCTCGCCGAGTACCTGCACCACCTGGAACTCGAGGCGGCCGAAGCCCCGGCGAGCGGCGCGGCGCCCGAGTCCAGGGCCAAGGTCAGCGAGAAGGACCGCAAGCGCCTCGAGGCCGAGGCGCGGCAGGCCCGGAGCGCGAAGACCGGCCCGCTCAAGAAGGAGATCGCCGCCCTGGAGGCGAAGATCGCCACCCTGGAGACCGAGCAGAAGGCCCGCGAAGCGCAGCTCGTGGACCCCGCCTTCGCCCAGGACTTCGCCAAGGCGCGCCCGGTGATGGAAGCGCACCGCGAGGCGGCCGAGGTGCTCGAAGAGTCGCTCGCCCGCTGGGAAGCGGCGCAGGCCGAGCTGCAGGAAGCCGAGCGCACGTGAGGCGGCTAAGCTCGCAGGTGATGCGGCTGCTCCCCGTCCTCGCGCTCACCTGGGTCGCCTGCGGTGCCTCCAGCGGCACCATGCAGCAGGCCAACACGCTGTACTTCTGGAAGGTGACCTCGTCCGACGTGGTGTTCGGCGCTTGCAGCGACAACGCCAACTTCCGCGCGGGCCAGAAGCCCATCGAGTTCACCGACAAGACCTACTTCGCCTACAAGGTCGACTCGACCGGCAAGAAGGCGACCGCGCAGAACTGCACCGCGCGCGATGCCTCCGCCTGCACCGCCACCACCACCGTCTTCGACATCACCGGGAACCAGCTGGTGACGACTTCGTCGTCGAAGGCACCCATCCCCGGCTCGACCTGCTCCATCGCCGACCTGGTCACCACCACCGCGACCGACAGCGGGAACACGGGCACCCTGGAGCTGATGCACACCTATTCGCTCGTCGACGACCAGGCGGCGTGCGACAGCATCGACAACTCGCTCAAGACGCAATCGCCCAATGGCCTGGGCATCCAGGGGTGCGTGATCACCTTCAAGCTCGGCCTCACCAAGGGCTGAGGTGGAGCGGGCGCCTCGGCCAGGCGGCCTCGAGGTCGCGGCCTTCTTCGGCCTGCTGGGCGCGCTCCTCTTGGGCAACGCGGTGGTGCCCACCTGGCTGCGCGCGCACCACTTCGGCTTCTCCAACTACGACCTGGGCATCTACAGCCAGGCGCTCGCCCGCCTGGCGATCGACCCGCCCAACCCCTGGCTGTCGGGCCGGCAGATTCACCTCTTCAACGATCACGTCGACCCCATCCTCTTCCTGGTGGCGCCCTTCACCTGGCGCTGGCCCGCGGTGGAGGTCGCCCTGGTCGCCGAGGCGCTCTTCGCGCTCCTCGCGCTCGTTCCCCTCGCGTGGCTCGCGCGGGAAGGGCGGCTCTCGCGGACCGCCTGGTGGCTGCTCGGTGCGTTGCTGGTGCTCGACGTGGGCGTCACCCAGGGGCTCACCTTCCCCGCGCACCCCACCACCTGGGCCATGGCGCCCCTGGCGCTCCTGCTCGCGGCGCTCCTGCTCGAGCGCTGGCGCGTGGCGCTGCTGGCCTTGGTGCTGCTCCTGGCGTGCAAGGAAGAGTTCCCCTTCGTCGGCCTGGCGCTGGTGCCGTACGCGTGGAAGCGCGCACCGCGCTGGGTGGCGTGGAGCTTCGGGTCGCTCTCCGCGGTCTGGGGAATTCTCGCGCTGGCGGTGCGGCCCTGGCTCCTGGGGCCGGTGGAGTCCGAGCACGCGGCGACGCCGTTCCGCGGCCTCGAGCAGGGCCTGGGCGCCTTCCTCGCGCTCCGGTTCGCGCCCCACCAGCTCGCTGCGATGGGGAATCTGCTCGCCGCCTTCCTGCCGCTCGCCGTCTGCCTCGCCTGGAAGCGCTGGCGCGGCGAGCGCGCGCCCGACGGCGCCGGCTGGCTGTTCCTCGCGCTCGCGCCGCTCCTCGGCATTCGCTTCCTCTCCATGGCCTGGCAGGCCCACTACGCCGCGGTGGTCGTCGCCGGCGGCGTGCTCGGGCTCGCCGCGCTCCTCGGGACCCGCCCGGTGCCGCGCTGGGTGGCGGCGGCGACCGTGGTGCTGCTGATCGCCGGCAACGAGCCGTTCCTGCGGAGAACGGCGCGGGTGCTGGGCGGTCAGCACGGGTGGGGTGGTTCTGCCGACTGTCCCGATGCCCCCGGCCGCGTGGACGCGGTCGCCCGCGCGATAGAGCGGGTGCGCGCGGCGCCCGGGCCGCTGCTGGTGAGCGGCAACCTCCTGCCGTGGCTCGCCGAGCGGGGCGACGTGGTGGCCTATGGCGGCGAGCCCGAAGGCTTCGACCCGAGCACCGTGCTCCTCGAAGCACCCACCTGCGGAGACACCTGGGGCCAGCCCACGCCCGCGCGCGAGGCCGCCTGGCGCGCCGCCCACGAGCGCACCGCCCGGGCCGTGCTCGCCGACGACGCCTTCGTCTACGCCGCGACCTTCGCGCGCTGACTTGCGGCGCGACCCTCACCCTGCGGTGAGGATCACCTTCACCAGCTCCGGGGGGCTCCCGAGCCGCATGGGCGGCCCCACGAAGCCGCAGCCCCGGCTCACCACCAGCTGCGAGTCGCCTTCGCGCGAGTACCCCGCCGAGCGCGGGCCCCAGATGAGGCTCGAGATGCCCGTCGCCGGAAACGTCTGGCCGCCGTGGGTGTGCCCCGACAGCTGCAGGCCCAGCTTCTCCTTCACCGTGTCGTCGAAGCTGCCCGGCTGGTGCGAGAGCACCACCGACGCACGCCCCGGGTCCCTCCCCGCGAGCGCGGCCGAGAGCTCGTAGCCCTGGGCGACGTGCCTCGAGCCGTAGTCGTCGACCCCGATGAGATCGAACGAGCCCCCCGCGTCGCCGATGGTGAGCCAGCGGTTGCGCAGCACGGTGAGCCCCATGGCGCCGAGCGCCTGCGACCACTCGTCCCACCCCGCGTACCAGTCGTGGTTGCCCGAGACGAAGTACGTGCCGTGCCGCGCCTTCAGCCGCCCGATGCGGCCCACGATGTCGCCCAGGTCCTCGACGCTGCCGTCCACCAGGTCGCCCGTCACCGCCAGGAGGTCGGGCTTGAGCGCGTTGGCGCGTTCCACCAGGTCGTCGAGGAACGCCTGCCGCAGCACCGGGCCGATGTGCACGTCGGACAGCTGGACGATGGAGTACCCCTCGAGCGTCCGCGGCAGCCCGGGCAGCTTCACCGTGAACTCGGTGACGCTCGGCGGCGAGTAGGCCCGGTACACCCCGAACGACGCCAGGCTACCGCCCGCCGCCACCGAGCTCGCCGCCAGCGCTCGCGACAGGAACAGCCGCCGCTCGGGCGACGGCGGCGTCTCGGGCTTGGCCACCCGCGCCCGCGCCACCTTCACCAGCTCCAGCACCCACAGCGACAGCACCGTGTAGAGGAGCATGCCCATCCACAGCGCCAGGCCCACCGCGAAGCTCTGCGAGAAGGTCGCCCGCGGCCGCAGCACCCGCAGCATCAGCGCTCCGAGTGACAGCCCCACCACCAGGCCCGCGCCCACCACCCGCAGCACCGTGTGCCCGGTGACGTCGCGGATGAGGCGGCGATACAGGTACACCGAGACCGAGGCGAGCAGGCCCGAGAAGAGCAGGAAGAAGAGGGGGCGGATCCAGGCCGGGGACAGGCTGTGCATGGAGGGGTGGCCTTTAACCGGCGCGCTCGGCGCCTGCCGTTGCGAAGTGTGAAGCCCTCAACGCGGGGATGCCCGGAAGTCTTCCGGAGTGTCCGGATCGCCCAGCAGGTCACGCACCGGCCGGTCGTGCGCCACGTGCTCCAGGAGCATCCGCTCCATCTTCTCGGGCGTCATCTGCCAGTAGTACGCCTCGTCGGCCGTGCCCTGGAGCTGGAAGTCCTCGGTCGAGAACGGGTCCGGCGGGCGGTCGCTCTTCTCGCGCACCACCACGTTGGGCCCCAGGTGGCACAGCCCGTAGCACCCGCCCCGGTAGAGCTCGCAGCGCGGCGCCAGCCCGAGCCGCGGCAGCGCCTCGGTGGCGTGACGGAACACGGCGTCGCTGCCGTTGCCCTTGCAGTCGGGGCCCTTGCACACCGAGACGCGGTAGCTGCGCATCGTGCCCCGACCCTAACCGGACTTGGCCGCCGGCGCTTGGCGGCCGCGCGCCACCAGGTACGCCGCCACCGCCACCGCGAAGACCACCCCGAAGACCACCGCGCTCAGGAAGTCCATCGAGCCCAGCGCCGACTCCGGCAAGCCCAGGCGCTGGAGATCGGCCCCGAAGGGCAGCCCCTTGCCGCCGCGCATCAGCTTCATCGCCGCCAGGAGCTCCGAGAGCACCAGCGAGCCCGCCGCGGCCAGCACCCCCGAGCCCACCGCGGAGGCCACCACCGTGGTCCGCGGCCAGGGTTCGCCGCGGGGCAGCGACTCGAGCTCGCCCGATAGCCCCTTGGGGTCGGTGCCCCAGGGCGCGAAGCGGTGCAGCAGCACCATGCCCGGCAAGGCCACCGGCACCGTGAGCAGGAAGAAGTCCCGCCAGCCCAGGGCGTCGGCCAGCATGCCCGCCGGCGGGCCCACGAAGGTCCGCGCGATGCCCACCAGGCTGGTGAAGAGCGCGAACTGGGTCGCCGAGAAGCGCTTGTCGGTGAGCCGCATCAGGAGCACCCCGAAGCCCACCGAGGCCAGCGCCGAGCTGCCGCCTTCCACCGCCAGGGCGGCGAACATCACCCCCGGGCTCGGGTCGACCACCGCGATCGCCACGTAGCCCAGGTTGGACAGCGCCTGCGCCAGCGCGCCCACCCAGAGCGAGCGGCCCACGCCCAGGCGCGCCGTCACCACGCCCCCGGCCACCGTGCCCACGAAGGTGGCGACCAGGCCCACCGCGCCCCGCGCCACGCCCACCGACACCGCGTCGTAGCCGCGCTGCTGCAGGAACGGCGTCACCAGCGCTCCGGCGAGGCTGTCGCCCAGGCGGAAGAGCAGCACGAAGGCGATGAGCTGCAGCACCGCCGGCCGCGCCAGGAAGCCCACGAAGGGCTGCCACACAGCCTCGCCCAGGGTCTGCGGCCGGCCGGGCTGCTCGGGCGGCTCGGGGGCGAAGATCGTCACCGGCAACAGCAGCAGGTAGATGCCGCCCAGCGCGTAGAACGTCGCCTTCCACCCCAGCGACGGCGCCAGCGAGATGGCGGCGTTGCCCGCGAGCAGCATGCCCGCCTTGTAGAGCAGCCCCCGCGCGCTCACCGCGAACGCCTGCTCCTCGCGCGGCAGCACCTCGATGGCGTACGCGTCGTAGGCGATGTCGTGCGACGCGGAGGTGAAGGCGATGGCCGCGGTGATCGCCGCCACCGCCGCCACGTCGGGCGCGTCCGCCATCAGCCCCAGCACCACGCTCAAGACGGTGAGCAGCAGCTGGCAGATGAGCACCCAGCCGCGGCGAAAGCCGAGCCACGCCGGGCGCCAGCGGTCCATCAGCGGGCTCCAGAGGAACTTGAAGCCCCAGGGCGCCTGCGCCAGCCCGAGGATGCCGATGGTCTTGATGTCGATGTGGTTCTGGTCGAGCCACGCCGGCATCGCGGTGATCACCAGGCCCAGCGGCATGCCGCTGGACAGGGACAGCAGCGCCACCGACACCAGCCGGCGGCTGGACGCGACCGTCTTCAGGCTCGCCCACGCGCTGGGCTTGGTCTGACTCACGCGCGCGGGCAGCCGCTCACTTCAGGAACTTCGTCACCGGCACCGGGTTGCTGTGGTCGACCTCGATGCGCGGCCCGGGCGGCAGCGGCACGTGCACCGCGCCTTCGCCGATGCGGGTGTGCGCTTCCTTGTGCACGTGGTCCGGCTCCGCCGAGGCGCCCCGCTTGTACCAGGGGTCCGACGGGTGGGTGACCGGCGGTCCCTTGAGCAGCTTGGGAATGTCGTACACGAAGCCCTGGCGGTTGTACTCGCTGGGCGTGTGCACGTACGTGTCCATGCGGATCGCGTCCTTCGGGCACGCGTCCACGCACAGCCCGCACACGATGCAGCGCAGCTCGTCGATGACGAACTGGGTGGGGTACTTCTCGATGACCCGCGACTCCGCCGCGCCGTCTTCCGCGCCGTACTCGCCGGCCTCGATGTAGATGCACTGCGCCGGGCAGATGGTGGCGCACATGTAGCAAGCCACGCAGCGGGGCTTGCCGTCCTCGCGCGGGACCAGGCGGTGCAGCCCCCGGTAGCCTTCGGGGTACGGGGTCTTCTCTTCCGGGTACTGCACGGTGGTGACCAGCGAGTCGCCGGTGCGGTCGAGCACCTGCGGGTTCGCGTCGCGGTCGCCGAACAGGTTCTTCAGGAAGTGCCGGGTGGTGATCGCCAGGCCCTTCAGGAGCTCGGGCACGAACGTGCGCTCGCGGAAGTCCGGGCCTTCCACCTTCACCGGGGCGTGCGCGTCGTGGCCGTGGGTCAGATCGCTCATCGTGGTCTCCCGCTCAGTGGTGCGCCGCCAGCGCGGGGGCCGCCGCGTCGGTCGCGCCATGGGCGCCGTGGCCGCCGTGGCCGTGGTCCTCGGCGTGCTCGTCCTTCGCGCCGCCGCGCGGCACCAGCGTCACCGCGGCGATGAGCGCGATCTCCAGGCCACCGGCGATCGCCAGCGAGCGCAGCGTCGGGTCCCAGAGGATCAGCGCGCCGGTGACGAACAGGTTCACCAGCCCCATGGGCAGGAGGATCTTCCAGCCCAGCGTCTGGATCTGATCGTACCGGAAGCGGGGGAAGGTCCACCGAATCGCCAGCTGCAGGTAGCAGAGCAAGATCACCTTCACCCAGAAGATGGTCGCGAACAGCGCCCCCAGCACCCACGGGTGGTCCTGGAAGAAGCCGACGCTCGCCAGCGCCTCGTTGCCGAAGGGCAGCGTCCACCCGCCGAAGAAGATCGCGGTCAGCACGCCCGAGAGCACCACCACCTCCACGAACTCCGCGATCATGAAGAGGCCGAACTTCATGCCCGAGTACTCCACGAAGTAGCCGATGATCTCGCTCTCGCCTTCGGGCACGTCGAACGGCGCCCGCTTGGTCTCCGCGAACGCCGCCGCGAAGAAGAGAATGAAGCCCACCGGCTGCAGCAGGAAGCCCCACGCCGGGATGCCCACGTCGAGCCCGCCGACGGTCGCCTTCCACAGGTAGTGGCCCTGCATCTCCGACATGCCCGTCGGCCCCGCGAGCTGCACGGTGCCGAAGGCGATCATCATGCCCACCAGCGACAGCCCGAGCGCGACCTCGTAGCTGATCATCTGCGAGCTGGCGCGCACGCCGCCCAGCAGCGCGAACTTGTTGTTCGACGCCCAGCCGGCGAGCGAGGTGCCGTACACCGCGAGCGACGCGATGCCGAGCATGTAGAGCAGGCCGAAGTCGGGGTTGGCCACGTACAGGCCGACCTTCTGGCCCGCCACCTCGAGCGTCGGCCCCACGGGGACGATGGCGAAGAGCGCGAACACCGGCGCGAACGCCAGGATCGGGCCCAGGTTGAAGAGGAACTTGCTCGCCGTCGCCGGCTGGAAGTCTTCCTTGGTCAGCAGCTTGAGCACGTCGGTGACGATGTGCGGCACCCCGCCCAGCGCCCGGCCCTTCAGGGGGCCGATGTCGATGGTCGCCCGGTTGGGGCCGATGCGGTCCTGCATCATCGCCGACCACTTGCGCTCGGCGAGCGTGAGCGCGGTGGCGATCACCATCACGCAGCCCAGCATCAGCACCAGGAGGTTCGCGAACCCGGCGCCGCCGGACACCCCGAACTTGTCCTTGAGCAGCCCTTCGAGCAGGCCGCTCAGCCCGTACGCCGCCGCCATCAGGCCGTAGAGCGCGCCGATGATGAAGCCGATGGCGAGCGAGACCTCGATCCACTTCTTCATCTTCATCGTCAGATCCCCCGCACCCGAGGAACGCCCGTCTCACGCCAGCCGGGCGGGCGGCCGTCGGCGCTCGCCGGCAGCGTGCTGATGCCCTTCTTCTGCGCGATGGGGGCCTGCTTGTCCCACTCGTAGCCGGCCAGCTCCGGCACCGACGGCGCCAGCGCCTTGAAGACCTCGCGCGACGAGCCGTAGGCCACCGCGGCGCCGAGCTCCTTGGCGATGCCGCTCGACCACTTCCAGTGCGGCTGCGAGTCACCCCGCGGCGGGAACGCGCGGCGCACCCGCTGGGTGATGCCCGCTTCCTGCGTGAAGGTGCCTTCGTCTTCCACGTGCGAGGCCGTCGCCAGGAGCGCGTGCGCCTGCGCGGTGACCGGAGACTCGTTGGTCGCCTGCGCCACCACGAGCTCCACGCCGGCGAGCTTCTTGGCGAAGGCGTCGGGGTCCACCGGCACCGCGGTGCCGATGGCGTACAGCGCCTTCACCTGGTTCTTGTCGAGCGCGCCTTCCAGCTCCGCGAACGGCTTGAGCTCGAGGCCCAGGCCCTTGGCGATCCACTCCAGGCCCTTGCGGTTGGGGTTCTTGTCCGCCGTCATCAGGAGCGCGTCGGCGGCGCCGTTCGCCCGGCCACCCACGTAGACGTGCTTGGCCTGCAGCACGTCCTTGGCGAGCGAGAGGCCCGCGAGGAGCCCTTCGTTGGACACCGTCGGCGAGACGAGCACGTGCACGCCGCCCACCACCGGCTTGAGCTTGAGCGCGGCGTACTTGATCGCCTCCGCGGCGTTCACCTCGCGCGCGTCCTGGCCGCGGCCCACCACGCTCTGCGCCACGCGGCCCTTGTTGAGCGCCTTGTAGGTGAGGCGGCCCTGGTCGCACAGCCAGCTCTTGTTGATCGCCTCGTTCTCGCGCGGGCGGTAGCGGTAGACGTCCTGGCCCATGAAGTCGACCCAGGTCGAGCAGCCGCGCGAGCAGCCGGTGCAGACCGACGGCGCCGACGAGAGGAACCACGCGCGCGCGCGGAACCGGAAGTCGCGGTTGAGCAGCGCGCCCACCGGGCAGATGTCCACCACGTTGCCCGAGTAGTTCGACGACAGCGACCCGTAGGTCGGGTGCACGTCGATGCGCTCGTGGCTGCCGCGGCCGAAGACGCCGAGCTGCGGCTCCTTCGCCACCTCGTCCATGAAGCGCACGCAGCGGGTGCAGAGGATGCAGCGCTCCTGGTCGAGCACCACGGTCGGGCCCAGCACCTTGCGCTTGTTGCGCAGGACCTTCGAGCCTTCGAGGCGCGAGGGCTTGTGGTCGTACCGCATGTAGTAGTCCTGCAGCTTGCACTCGCCAGCCTGGTCGCAGATGGAGCAGTCGACCGGGTGGTTGAGCAGCAGGAACTCCATCACCGCGCGCTGCTGATCGCGCACCTTGTCGGTGGTGGTCTTGATCGCCACGCCTTCGGCGATCGCCGTCTGGCAGGCCGGCACCAGCTTGGGCGCGCCCGACGACTCCACCATGCACATGCGGCAGTTGGCCGCGATGGAGAGCCGCGGGTGGTAGCAGTAGTAGGGAATCTCGACGCCCACCTGCTTGGCCGCCTCGACCATGTTGGTGCCGGGCTTGGCCACCACTTCCTTGCCGTCGACGGTGAAGGTGACGAACCCCGGGTTCTTCGGGGGCGGCTTCGCCGGAGGCCCGGGCGGAGGCGGGGCAGGGGCACCGGCCGGCTTGGTGGGCTCGCTCACTGTTCGACCTCGCCGCCGATCATGTTGATCGTGTCGAAGGTGGGGATCAGGTCAGCCAGCATGCGCCCTTCGATCATCTTTCCGACTCCCGAGAGAATGTGGAACCCCGGCGCGCGCACGTGCACCTTGTACGGCCGCCCGCTGCCGTCGGACCGCAGGTACCAGCCGAGCTCGCCGTTGGCGGCCTCGGTGGCGTCGTACACCTCGCCCGCCGGCACCTGGATGCCTTCCATCACCAGCTTGAAGTGCGCCATCACGCCTTCGATGGTGCCGTAGACCTCGTCCTTCGGCGGCAGCGCGATGCGCCGGTCGTCGACGATCACCGGGCCTTCGGGCATCTTGTCGAGCGCCTGGCGGATGAGGCTGATCGACTCCGCGATCTCCTTCACGCGGATCAGGTAGCGATCGTAGTTGTCGCCGTTCTTGCCCATCGCCACCTCGAACTTGAGCTGGTCGTAGGCCCAGTAGGGCTTCTGCTTGCGCAGGTCGAGGTTCACGCCGCACGCGCGCAGGCACGGGCCGGTGAAGCCGAAGTCGAGCGCGTCGGTCGCGGTGATCACCCCGGTGCCGCGGCAGCGGTCGGTGAAGATGCGGTTGTGGGTCAGCAGCGCGGACACCTCGCCGCACAGCTCCTCGACCTTGGTGAGCGTGCGCAGCACCTTGTCGCCCCAGCCGGGCGGCAGGTCGCGGTTGAGCCCGCCCACGCGGCCGTAGTTGGTGGTGAGCCGCGCACCGGTGAGCTCGGTCACCCGGTCCTGGATCAGCTCGCGCGCCTCGATGCCGTAGAGGAACGCCGCGAAGGCGCCCAGCTCGAGCCCCAGCGCGCCGGTGGCGGTGAGGTGGTCGGCGATGCGGTGCAGCTCCGCGCCGATGACGCGGATGAACTTCGCGCGCTCGGGAATCTCGAGGCCGATGAGCTTCTCGACCGCGCTCAGGAACCCGAAGTTGTTCATCAGCGCCGACACGTAGTTGAGCCGGTCGGTGTACGGGATGCACTGGGTCCAGGTGACGTTCTCGCAGCTCTTCTGGAACCCGCGGTGCAGGAAGCCGATCTCGGTGTCGGCCTTCACGATGGTCTCGCCATCGAGCTCGACCTTCATGCGCACCGTGCCGTGCATGGCCGGGTGGGAAGGCCCCAGGTTCACCACCATGTTGCGCGTCTGGAGGTGAGCCTCGAGCTCGTCGTTGCTGGGGGTCGGGTCGTATTCGTCGTGCGCCATGGTGAGTCCTCGTCAGGAGACGCCGGAGGTGCCCGGGCCGCGGAAGATGTCCTTGATGGGCCGCTCGGGAATCAGCGGCTGCCGGTCGCGCATCGCGTAGTCCTTGCGCAGCGGGTGCCCCTGGAACTCCTCGTACAGGAGCATGCGGCGCAGGTCGCCGTGGCCGGTGAAGCGCACGCCGTAGAAGTCCCACGCCAGGCGCTCGGCCCAGTTCGCACCCTGGTACACGAAGCGAATGGTGGGCAGCTCGCACTCGTCTTCGCTCACCAGCACCTTGAGCCGCAGGTGCTCGTTCCGCTCGAGGCTGTAGAAGAAGTAGAGCACCTCGAAGCGCGGCGTCGACTCCGGCAGGTGCAGGCGGTCGACGCAGTCCATCGACACGAAGAGCGTGTAGCCGAGCTCCTTCACCACCTTCGCGGCGTCGGCGATCTTCAGCCTCGCCACCACGCCCCAGTGGTCGCCGGCGCGGTCCTGGTAGCGCTGCTCCAGTGCGCCTGGCAGGCGGGCCTCGAGTTGTTCGAGCGCGTAGGTGCTCACGTGGCTGACCTCGACGGAAGGACTTGAGAAGACTGGAAGAAAGCCGGGCTGACTTAGCGGTGACCTCGGGGAAGTTCAACGACGATCGAGCACCTGGTTTCGCGATTGAACTTGTCGTTCAAAAGGGAGCCTTCACGCTTCAATCTGGAGCCCAAAGGCCCCAGAATCGTTGCGCTGCGCTTCCGGCACCCCCGGTGCAAGTCCAGCCAGCCCGGGGCCCTCGTTCAAGGTGGCCCGCGGTGGGAGTCACGGCGGCAGCCGTCCACACGTAGGTCCAAAGGTCACGCTCGATGATGCTGCGAATGGTCTGTGCTGCGGCGCTCACCCTGGCGGTGGCGGGGTGTCAGTGCTCGGGGTCCCCTCCAGGCACCAGCAACGGGGGCGGCGACGGGGCCCAGGGCGGCGGCGCCGCGTCGAGCGGCGGCGGTTCGAGCTCCAGCGGAGGCGGCAGCACTGGCCAGCTCCCCGACGGAGGCACCTGCATCGGCGCGGGCTCGGCGTGCGACCCGATGAAGCCGTGCTGTGACGGCACCTGCACCGGCAGCGTGTGCACCTCGAGCACCTTCTGCCGCGGCGCCGGCGGCCCGTGCGGCTCCAGCACCGACTGCTGCAGCAACTCCTGTGTGAATGGCGCCTGCTCGAACCAGGTGTGCACCGACGTCGGCGGCAGCTGCTCGGGGGCGGCCACCTGCTGCACCGGGGTGTGCACCGGCGGCAAGTGCGCGGCGAACACCGCGGTCGGCGGCACGTGCAAGGTGCTCGGGCAGTCGTGCTCGGGCGACGCGGGGAGTGGCGAGTGCTGCTCGACGCTCTGCAAGGGCGGCGTCTGCAGCAAGGCCTACTACTGCCAGGCCAACGGCGACGTCTGCTACGCCAACAGCGAGTGCTGCGGCGGGGTCTGCTCGGGCTCGGGCGGCATGGCCGGCCGCTGCCAGGAGATCACCGGCAGCGGCGGCGGCGGCTGCATCCAGCAGGGCAACCCCTGCAGCGGCGGCTCGAACTGCTGCTCGCGCGTGTGCTTCGACCCCGGCTCCGGCGCCACGGTGTGCTTGCCCGCGGGCGGCTGCCGGCTCACCGGCACCAGCTGCACCAGCGACAACGCGTGCTGTGGCGGCGGGGTGAACCCCAACGGCAGCGTGACCTGCGCCGGCCAGGTGTCGGGGGTGGGGCGCTGCGACAACGGCCAGGCCTGCAACCCGGTGGGGAACATCTGCGGCGCGCCGGTGCTGGCCGACGGCGGCAAGATCAACGCGTCGCAGGACTGCTGCGACGGCAAGAAGGCGGTCTGCAA
This sequence comes from Myxococcaceae bacterium, assembly GCA_019694595.1. Taxonomy (GTDB): domain Bacteria; phylum Myxococcota; class Myxococcia; order Myxococcales; family Myxococcaceae; genus JAIBBQ01. Next base: position 2,527 of record JAIBBQ010000088.1, on the reverse strand, counting down.
GCCCGACCTCTCGGGCATCCCGCGCTGCTTCGGCGGCGGTTCGCAGACCTGCCCCACGGGCTACACCGGCGCGGCCGGCTGCTGCATCGCGGAAGGCGACGTCTGCCAGTTCCGCGACCAGTGCTGCAGCGGGCTGCCCTGTCTGCCGGCCGACGGCGGGCTCCTTCGCTGCACCAAGCCGGCGTGCAACCCGCTCGGGGGCACCTGCACCACCAGCGCGAACTGCTGCGTCGGCGACTGCGTGAACGGCGTCTGCCGCGGGCTCATCGAGGGCGGCGGCCCCGGCGGCGACGGCGGCTTCACGGTGGGTGACGGCGGCGTGCTGGTGGGCGCCGACGGTGGCCTGGTGCGCGGGCCGGACGGCGGCGTGATCATCGTCGGCGACGGCGGCACGCTCTGCGTGGCGAACAACGGCACCTGCTCGAGCAGCAGCCAGTGCTGCTCGATGGTGTGCACCGGTGGTGCGTGCAAGGCGGCGGCGGTCTGCCAGCCCACCGGCGGCACCTGCTCGGCGCTGGCGGACTGCTGCGCGGGCAACACCTGCGCCATCCCGTCGGGAGCGGCGAACGGAACCTGCCAGCCGGCGGCGTGCCCCGGCATCGGCCAGACCTGCAGCCAGGCGACGCCGTGCTGCGCCGGCGCGAGCTGCATCGACTCGGCGACGGGAGCGAACTGCGGCGCGATGGGCTCCTGCGTCTGCCAGGGCAGCATCGGCTGACGGCGGCTTCGGGGGCGCCGCGTTGAGCGGCCCCCTATTCCTTGAGAGGCGGCGCGGCGTTAGGGTAGGCGGCCGTGCGGTCGTTTGCCCTCGCGCCGTTGCTTTTTGCCACCGCAGCTTTCTCCGCCCAGGTGACGGTGGACGTCGGACTGCAGCGGCGGTCGATCTCGCCGTTGATCTACGGCCTGTCGCAGGGCAGCCCGGCGCAGGCGCAGCGCATGGGCGTGAGCCTTCGTCGGCTCGGGGGCAACCAGTTCCTCCGCTACAACTTCGCCAACGACACGTCGAACACTGCGGGGGACGGGTACCACTACCGGAACTTCGTGCTCGCGCCCGATGCGGGGGACACCTTCTCGGGCCAGTTCGTGGACTCGACCAGGAGCGCGGGGCTGGTGCCGTGGCTCCAGCTCCCGGTGATGGGCTTCGTCTCCAAGGACAGCCCGGCGCAGGCGCCGTTCACCTGCAGCTTCCCGGTGAGCGTGTATGGCCCGCAGCAGTCGGTGGACCCGCTCGACCCGGACTGTGGCAACGGGGTCTTCACCGACGGCGGCCCGGTGACGGGCAACTCGCCGTTCGACACCTCGGTGGCGACCGACGCGGGGTACGTGCGCGACGTGGTGGCGGCGCTGGTGGCGCGCTTCGGCCAGGCGCGCGACGGCGGTGTGTCGATCTACCAGCTGGGGAATCAGCCGGGGCTGTGGCACGAGACGCACCGCGACGTTCACCCGGGGCGAGCGACGTACGAGGAAGTGAAGGCGCAGCTGCGCGAGTACGGGTTGGCGGTGAAGCAGGCGGACCCGCTGGCCAAGACGGCGGGCCCGGCCGCGTGGGGCTGGCTCGAGTACTTCGATTCCGCGAACTTCGATCGCCAGAACTACAACGACCTCGAGTTCCTGCCGTACTACCTGCAGCAGGCCGCGTTGATCGAGACGGCCTCGGGCAAGCGGGTGCTCGACTACCTCGACATTCACGCGTACCCGCAGGGCGAGGTCGCGAACCCGGACGGCGGCGTGAGCCTCAAGGTGGTGTCGGACGACGACTCGCCGACGCTGAACGCGATGCGGCTGCGGTCGACGCGCGTGCTCTGGGATCCGACCTACACCTCGGAGACCTGGGAGATCTGTTGCTACGACAGCGTGCAGCGGATCATTCCTCGGGTGCGGACCTGGATCGCCCAGCAGTATCCGGGGACCGGGCTGTCGATCAGCAGCTACGGCTGGGGCGGGCTGAGCCACGTCAACGGTGCGCTGACCCAGGCGGAGGTCCTCGGCATCCTCGGCCGTGAAGGCGTCGACGTCGCGACGCTCGACGAGGTGGTGCCGGACAACGGCGTCGCCGAGGACGCGTTCGCGCTCTTCCGGAACTTCGACGGAGCGGGCAGCCAGTTCGGTGCGACGTCGGTGCTGGCGAGCTCCGATGACGCGAGCACGGTCTCGGCGTTCGCGGCGCACGACGCGAGTGGTCGAGTGACGCTGGTGCTGATCAACAAGGACCCCAACTTCAGCCAGACGGCGAACGTGAACTTCGTCGGCGTGGGCTCGATGGGGCCGTGGCGGGCGTACGGCTTCGGCGCCGGTGGCCGTCTCGGTCCCGCCGGATCGGGGTCGGTGTCGGGCGGTGCGCTGAGCGTGCAGCTCCCTGCGTACACGGCGTGGATCGTCGAGTTCCTCCCTTCGGGCGATCCCACTGACGGAGGAATGATGGGCAGCGGCGGAGGCGCCGGGGGTGGTGGCGGCGGCTCCGGTGGCGGCTCGGCTGGTGGCGGCTCGGCTGGCGGTGGTTCGGCTGGTGGCGGCTCGGCGGGCGGTG
>JAIBBQ010000005.1 GCA_019694595.1 Myxococcaceae bacterium | reverse complement strand
TCGGGGGAGTTCACGTGCGGCCCCGGCGCCGAGAGCGGCAGGCGCAGGCCGACCGGCGAGGCCGCCTGCGCCACCGGAATGGGCGCGGTGACCTGCGCAGCCACGCCGGGCTTGCGGCCCTTCGCGGCCCGCGCGCTCTTCGCCTTGGTGGGGCGGCTGCCCTTCTTCGGCACGGGGGCAGGCCGAGTCTTGGCAGGCGGAGGCTTGGCGGCGTGCCGCGACGGCATCGGCTGGGTGGGCGCGGGCGCGAGGTCAGCCAGTGCGGCGCGGACCACGTTCTTGTGTGCCTGTGGGCGGGGAATCGGAGCCGTGGGGCCGTCGCCCAGCACCTTCTCGCGCGTGGGCAGCGGGGGCGGGTGGGGCGGCGAGGCGCCGGCAGGCTGGGCCCCCGAGCGCATCGCCTTGAGCGCTTCGCGGACCGGCGCGTTGGTCGCGCCCGCGGTGGCGCCCGGAAACGACTGGGTGCGCTTGGGCTGAGCGGACTCGGGGCGAGGTGCCTTGCGGACCTTGGGCTCGCGGATGGGGGCGGCCGGCTCGGCAGGGCTCGCGCCTTCGCGGGCGGCGGCGCCGCGGCGGAACGGATCGTTTCCCAGGACGCCCTTGGTCCCCATCGTCATGCCCCCCGCGTCGTACGGAGCGCGGCCAGTGCCGTATAGCGCGGAACGAAGCCCAGCACCTCGCGCGCCCGGGCGACGTCGGCCACCCAGCTGTGACGCAGGTACTCGAGGAGGCTGGGCTGCGCCGTGGGGAGCCCGGCACGCGACATCACCTCCAGCACGCCTTCGAGCACCGTGCCGGGCACCGGCACCGCGACGCCGCCCGCCTGGCGGACCACCGCGCTCAGCGGGAGTACCTCGTCGCAGGCGATGTTGAAGGGGCCTTCGGCGGTGGAGGTCAGCGCCTGGATCAGCGCAGTGGCGGCGTCGTCCTGGTGCACCACCTGCCAGAGCGGGTCGAACCCCAGGGGCAGGGGGAAGACCTTGGTGCGCAGCCAGCGGGAGATGGGGTTGTCGACGTCGGGCCCGACGATGGGAGCGAAGCGGAGCACCGCGACCTGGGTCTCGGGGTGGCGCTGCCGGAAGCTCTCGAGCTGGCGCTCGACCTCGATCTTGTCGTGGATGAAGCGGCTCGCCCTCGGCCCGCGCAGCGGCTGCTCTTCGACCAGGATCCCGGGCGCGTCGGTGCGCGCGCCGTAGAGCGCGGTGGTCGACGCGACGATGAGGCGCGGCAGCGCGGTGGCCCCGGCAGCGGCGAGCACGTGCATCGAGCCGATCACCTCGAGCTCGTGGGCGAACGACGCGCCGCGCACCCGAGAGGACAGGAACGCCAGGTGGTACAGCGCATCGAGCCCGAAGGACCGGAAGGTCTCGATCAGCGCCGGCTCGCTCCCCGGGCGGGTGAGGTCGATCTTCAGGACCTCGAGCTTGGGCACCGGCGCCGGGGCGGCCACGTCGAAGGCGACGATGCGGGAGACGCGCGGATCGGCGGCCAGCCGGGGCAGCAGCAACCGGCCGAGGTCGGACGACGCGCCGGTCACCCCCACCACCAGTCCCCGGTCCTCCCCGGCGCCGCTCACGTGGGGTGAGGCCTTACTAAAGAAGCGCTTTGCGAAAAACCCGGGGGGCAGGCAAATCGACGCCCGTGTGGCGCGCGCTGGCAGCGGCGGTGGTGCTCGGCGCAGCCGCGGCGTCGGCCCACGAGGCCGACCTGCTCGGGGTCCGACTCCGGGACACCCCCGACGGCGGGCTGACCGAGTCGATCACCGCCACCGCGCAGACGCTCGCCCTGCTGGCCCCGCTCGACGCCGACGACGACGGCCGGCTCGACCAGGCCGATCTCGACGCGCGGACCGCGGCGCTCGTGGCCGGCGTGTGGGATCAGGTGCCGCTGCGGGCCTCGGCCGCCTGCCTCCGCTTCGGAGAGGCGGCGTTCCTGCGCGACGGCTATCTCGAGCTCACCGCCGGCTTCACGTGTCCGCCCGGCGAGCTGAGCCAGGACTTCCGGGTGCTGCGGGTGCTGCCCGCGGGCTACTCGGTGCGGCTCTCGAGCGACCTGGGCGGCGAGGTCCGCGAGGCGACCGCGCAGGGGAGAACGACGTCGGTCACCCTGGTGCGCGCCCGCGATGTGCCACGGCGGGCGGCCGCTCCCTGGCTCCTGGGCTGCGGCGCCCTGGCGTCGCTGGCCGCCGCGGTGCTCGCCCTGCGCTGGCGGTCGCTCGGCTGGCGCTTCGGGGCCTTGCTGACGCTCTTCGGTGCGCTGGGCTTCGCGGTGGTCGTCGCGCTGGCCTTCTGATTCCGGCGCCGTCTGCTAAACGTACGCCCCAGCGCGATGGCGAAAGAAAGCTACGAAGAGCTGCTGTTGCAGCTGGGAGATCTGGCGCGGGAGCGGCTGGGCAGCAAGCCGAACCCTCCGGCGACGATGGAAGAGGTGTTCGCCGCCGAGGACACCCTGCTGGCGGTGCGCGAGGAGAAGGAAGCGCTCGAGCAGGAGATGAACGACGAGGACGCCGCGTACCAGGACTTCCTGGAAGCGCAGTCGGCCGAGCGCACCGAGCAGGAAGAGATCGTCAAGAAGTGGCGCAAGGCGGTGGAAGGCGTCGAAGGCCGCAGCCGCGAGCTGCGCAAGACGCTGTCGTCGCAGAAGGCGGCGCTCCGGTACGAGAAGACGTCGATCAAGCGCGCCGAGGCCCAGCACAAGGAGTTCGAGCTCAAGTTCGCGCATCAGCCGGACAAGGTGCGCCTGTCGGCGGAGAACCTGAAGCGCGCGCGCATCAAGGTGATGCGCAAGGACCGCGACCTCGAGGAGATGGACCGGGAGCTGGATCTCATCCTCACCCCCAAGCCCGGCCAGCCCGGCGCCCAGGGGATCCTCGCGCACAAGCGGCTCCTGGAGATGGAAGACGAGGGCGAGGTCCGCAAGGCCGAGCACGAGGAGCGGATGCAGTCGCTCGACGAGGCCATCGCCGCGCACGAGGAAGAAGAGAAGGACGCCGAGGCGGTGCTGGACGACGCCGTGGCGGCGCTGGGGGAAGAGGTCTATTCGCTGCGGCTGCCGGATCCGGCCCTGGCGGCCTTCTACCCGCGCCTCGACAAGGCGAAGTGACGTTCCGGGGCCTTCGGCGCCCCCCGCCTTGACGGCCGTTCGGCCCCTTGCCTAGGGTCCGCCCCCTTCCATCGCCAGGGTGGCGAAGAAGCACTTTCGAGCGCCGATGCCCCGCGCTCGACAGGTGGTCGTCCGACCGGGGTGCAGTGTGCAGAACTAAGGAAAACTCTCACCTATGCAGCAGAACGTGAATCAGCCGGCCGGTTTCGAAGGGGAAGAAGATTTTGCGGCGCTGTTCGAGGCCTCGCTCAAGGAGCGTGGTGGCGACGGCCTGCAGAAGGAAGGCGAGATCATCAAGGGCACCGTGGTGCAGGTGACCCGCGAGTTCGCCGTCGTCGACATCGGCTACAAGTCCGAAGGTCAGATCGCCATCGCCGAGTTCACCAACGCCAAGGGCGAGGTGACGGTGAAGGCGGGGGACCCGGTCGAGGTTCTGCTCGAGAGCCGTGAAAACGACACGGGCATGGTCGTCCTCTCCAAGGAGAAGGCCGACAAGATGCGCATCTGGGACGAGATCTCGGCTGCGTGCGAGCGCGACGAGGTCGTCAAGGGCACCATCGTCGGCCGCGTGAAGGGTGGCCTCCAGGTCGACATCGGCGTGAAGGCGTTCCTCCCCGGCAGCCAGGTGGACATCCGCCCGGTGCGCAACCTGGACCAGTTCCTGGCGAAGGAATTCGAGTTCAAGGTCATCAAGTTCAACAAGAAGCGCGGCAACATCGTGCTGAGCCGCCGCGTGCTGCTCGAGAAGCAGCGTGAAGAGCAGAAGAAGGTCACCCTCCAGAACCTGAAGGAGGGCGCGGTGATGAAGGGCCAGGTGAAGAACCTCACCGACTACGGCGCCTTCATCGACCTCGGCGGCATCGACGGTCTGCTCCACATCACCGACATGTCGTGGGGCCGCATCGGTCACCCCAGCGAGATGTTCAACGTGGGCGACGAAGTCCGCGTGGTGGTCCTCAAGTTCGACCCCGCGGCCGAGCGCGTCTCGCTGGGTCTCAAGCAGATCCAGGAAGACCCGTGGCACCGCGCCGACGAGAAGTACCCGGTCGGCACCCGCGTCAAGGGCAAGGTCGTCAGCCTCACCGACTACGGCGCCTTCATCGAGATCGAGCAGGGCGTGGAAGGTCTCGTCCACGTCAGCGAGATGTCGTGGACCAAGCGCGTCAAGCACCCGTCGAAGGTGCTCGAGGTCGGCAAGGAAGTCGAAGCGGTCGTCCTGGACATCGATCCCAAGGCCAAGCGCATCGCGCTGGGCATGAAGCAGATCGAGCAGAACCCCTGGACGCTGCTCGAGGACAAGTACCCGATCGGCTCGGTCATCAAGGGCCAGGTCCGCAACGTCACCGACTTCGGCGTGTTCGTCGGCGTCGAGGACGGGGTCGACGGTCTGGTGCACGTGTCCGACATCAGCTGGACCCAGCGCATCAAGCACCCGGGCGACGTCTACAAGAAGGGTGACGAAGTCGAGGCGGTGGTGCTCAACATCGACGTCGAGAACGAGCGCTTCTCTCTCGGCATCAAGCAGCTGACCCAGGACCCGTGGGACACCCTGCCGGAGCGTTCGCCGGTGGGCAGCCGTCTCAAGGGCAAGGTCACCAAGATCACCGACTTCGGCGCGTTCGTGGAGATCGAGCCGGGCATCGAGGGTCTGGTGCACGTGTCCGAGATCAAGGAAGAGCGCGTCGAGAACCCGCGCGACGTCCTGGCCGAGGGCCAGGAGGTCGACGTGAAGATCATCGACATCAACTCGACCGACCGGAAGATCGCGCTGTCGATCAAGGCCCTGCTGCACGAGGGTGAGGACGACTACCGCGAGTACCTCAAGAAGCAGGCCGAAGGCTCGAAGGCGCGCCTCGGCGACGTGATGGCGGGCAAGCTGAAGAAGTAAGTCAGCTCCCGTCGTCGCGAGCGAAGCCCGGTGTCTCCGTCACGGAGCGCCGGGCTTCGTCGTTTGCGGGGGGCGGGCGGCCTGGACCAAGCTCCCGCGTGGCCGGAAATCGTCGGGGGCTCACGATGCGCGCGCCGCTCATCTTCGTCGTCCTGGCCGCGTGTGGGCCCGTCTCGGGCACCATGGATTCTGGCAGCGCCGACGCGGGTCGTCGCGACGCTGGTGTTGGGGAACCTTTCGACGCCGGCCCGGGAACGCCCTGCCTCGACTGGGCGATGGCCGTTCCCGACTGCGGCGATGCCGGACTCTCGAGTCGAGTCGAGTCCTGCACCCGGATGGAGCAGGCGCTTCCGGCGGCCTGCCTCGCGTATGCCGCTGGCAACCGGAGCTGCGAGGTGCAGAACCACTACACCTGCGACCGCGAGATGCCGCAGGTGTGCTTCCTCCAGGAATGCGCGGCCTACACCTGCGAGGCGTGCCAGGGCTGCAAGGTCTCGTGCTCCGGGCAGACTTGCCAGATGGAGAACGGCACGGTCGTCTACTGCGGCTAGCCGGCCTTCGACGGCCGCACAGCGCTCGGGTCATGAAGACGCTGAAGCCGTCGTCGACGTAGTCGCCGAACGGCCCGCACCGCTCGAACCCGGCGCTCAGGTACAGCGTGGTGGCGGGGTCGAACGCGGGCCCGCGTCCGGTCTCGAGCCAGAGGCTCTCGAGGCCCTCCCGCCTGGCCTCGCCCACCAGGTGCTCGAGCAGGGCGCGCCCGATGCCCTGGCCGAGGAAGGCGTCGGCGACGCGCATGGTCTTGAGCTCGCCACGCCGGGCATCGAGGCGGTGCAGGGCGCCGCAGCCGGCGAGCGCCTCGCCCCACCACGCGGTCCACACGGTGACCGACGGCTGGCGCAGCCCGGTGAGATCGAAGGCGTGGCAGGCGCCCGGGGGCGAGTTGCGGTGCATGCCGGCGAGGTGGTCGCGGATCAGCGCCTGGGTGGCCCCCGTCAGATCGTCGACGCGGAAGGTCAAAGACATCGCCTTGATTCTCCTCCGGGGCGGGTTGATAAGGGAGTCAGACCTCCTCCGGAGAACATCCATGGCCCGTGACGTCGTCATCGTCGGAGCAGCCCGCACCCCCATCGGCGCGTTTCAGGGCGCGCTGTCCTCGCTGTCGGCGCCGCAGCTGGGCGCGGTGGCGATCAAGGCCGCGCTGGAGCGAGCCGGGGTGAAGCCGGAAGCGGTGCAGGAAGTGCTCATGGGCTGCGTGCTCCAGGGCGGCATCGGCCAGGCGCCGGCGCGGCAGGCGTCGCGCTTCGCGGGGCTCCCCGACGCGGTGCCGTGCACCACCATCAACAAGGTCTGCGGCTCGGGGCTCAAAGCGATCGCCCAGGCCTACCAGTCGATCGCGCTCGGCGAGATCGACGTCGCGGTGGCGGGCGGCATGGAGTCGATGAGCAACGCCCCGTACTTCTCGTCCACGCTCCGCGGCGGCGCCCGCATGGGCAACGTGGAGATGAAGGACCTGATGATCCACGACGGTCTGTGGGACCCGTACGACAACGTGCACATGGGCAACTGCGGCGAGGTCTGCGCCAAGGAGCGCAACATCTCGCGCGCCATGCAGGACGAGTACTCGGTGGAGTCCACCAACCGGGCCATTCGCGCGCAGAAGGAAGGCGCCTTCAAGGCGGAGATCGCGCCGGTCTCGGTGCCCCAGAAGAAGGGCGACCCGGTCATCGTGTCCGAGGACGAAGGCCCCAAGGGCGCCAAGCCCGAGAAGATCCCCACGCTCAAGCCCGCCTTCCAGAAGGACGGCACGGTCACCGCCGGCAACGCCTCGTCGATCAACGACGGCGCGGCGGCGGTGGTGCTGATGTCGGCGGAGAAGGCCAAGGCCGAAGGCCGCACCGTGCTGGCGACCATCAAGGGCTGGAGCCAGGCGGCCCGCAAGCCGGTGGAGTTCACCATCGCGCCGGCGGACGCGATCTCCAAGCTGATGACGCAGACCAAGCTCGCCACCACCGACGTCGACGTGTGGGAGATCAACGAGGCCTTCGCGGTGGTGGCGATCGCCAACAACCAGATCCTGAAGCTCGACCCGGCGAAGGTGAACCCGCGCGGCGGCGCGGTGGTGCTCGGGCACCCCATCGGCGCCTCGGGCTGCCGGCTGGTGGTGACGCTGCTCCACGAGCTCAAGGACTTCGGCAAGAAGCGCGGCGTGGCCAGCCTCTGCATCGGCGGCGGCGAAGGCATCGCGATGCTGCTGGAGCGGGCGTGAACAAGGTCGTCGCCAGCGCCCAGGAGGCGGTGAAGGACGTCGCGGACGGGGCGGTGATCATGAGCGGGGGCTTCGGCCTCTGCGGCAACCCCGAGACCCTGATCGCGGCGATCCACGCCAAGGGCGTGAAGGGCCTCACCGTCATCTCCAACAACTGCGGGACCACCGAGCTCGGCCTGGGCGTGCTGCTCAAGGCCAAGCAGGTGAAGAAGATGGTCGCCAGCTACGTGGGCGAGAACAAGGAGTTCGAGCGGCAGTTCCTGTCCAAGGAGCTGGAGGTCGAGCTCAACCCCCAGGGCACGCTGGCCGAGCGCATCCGGGCCGGGGGCTGCGGCATCGGCGGCTTCTACACGCCGACCGGCGTGGGCACCGCCATCGCCGAAGGCAAGGAGACCAAGGTCATCGACGGCCGCGAGTACGTGCTGGAGAAGCCGCTCAAGGCCGACTTCGCCATCGTCCGCGCGTGGAAGGCCGACCCCTGGGGCAACCTGGTGTTCCGCAAGACGGCGCGCAACTTCTCGCCGCTGATGTGCATGGCGGCGAAGGTGACCATCGCCGAGGTGGAGCAGCTGGTGCCGGTGGGCGCGCTCGACCCCGATCAGATCCACGTGCCGTCGATCTTCGTGAAGCGCGTGGTGGTGGGGCAGGGCTACCAGAAGTGGATCGAGAAGCGCACCGTGCGCCCGAAGGGAGGCACCCGTGCCGCTGTCTCGTGAGCAGATCGCCCAGCGCGTGGCGCAGGAGCTGCGCGACGGCTTCTACGTGAACCTGGGCATCGGCCTGCCGACCCTGGTTGCAAATTACATCCCCCAGGGGATGGACGTGCTCCTGCACTCGGAGAACGGCCTCCTGGGCATCGGCCCCTGGCCGGAGGAAGGCCAGGAAGACGCCGACCTCATCAACGCGGGCAAGGAGACGGTCACCGCGGTCCCGGGTGCGGCGTTCTTCGACTCGGCGGCGTCCTTCGGGATGATCCGCGGCGGCCACGTGGACCTCGCGGTGCTGGGGGCCATGGAGGTCAGCGCCCAGGGCGACCTGGCGAACTGGATGATCCCCGGCAAGATGGTGAAGGGCATGGGCGGGGCGATGGACCTCGCGGTGGGCGCCAAGCGGGTCTTCGTGGCCATGGAGCACGCCACCAAGGACGGGGCCCCCAAGATCCTCGACCGGTGCTCGCTGCCGCTCACCGGCCAGAAGTGTGTGCATGTGATCGTCACCGACCTCGCGCTGCTCGAGGTGGGGCCGAAGGGGCTGATCCTCAAGGAGCTGGCCCCGGGGGAGACGGTGGAGTCGGTGCAGAAGCTGACCCAGCCCAAGCTGACCCCGGCCCCCGATCTCAAGACCATGCCGGTGTGAGTAGCGCCGGGGCGTGAGCGGTGTAGAGTCCGTCGCTCCCATGGCGGACAAGCCCACCACCGACCTCAAGAAGAAGGGTGCCCGGCAGTCGGATCGCCTGCACCACGAGCTGCTCGTCGCGTACCGAACCGTCGATGGGTTCATCACCGACTGGGCGGTCAACATCTCGCGCGGCGGTCTGTTCATCAACTCGCGCAACCCGCAGCCCGTCGGCTCGACGGTGAAGCTGATCATCTCGCTGCCCGACCAGGCCTTCCCGTTCGATCTGAGCGGCCGGGTGGTGCGGGTCAACGAGGTCGACAACCCCGCCAACCAGGTCCCGGGCATGGCGGTGGAGTTCATCGACGTCGACGAAGAGAAGCGAGCGCGCATCGAGCGGTTCGTCGACCGCCTGCGTGAAGCGCTGATGCCCGAGCACCGGGCACCCACCAAGAAGTGAAGGTCGCGCTCCGGGTCGAGCGGCTGGCGAAATCAGGCGACGGTCTCGCGCACCACGAAGGGCGCGCGGTGTTCGTCGCTGGAGCGCTCCCCGGAGAGACGGTCGAGGTCGAGCTCGTCACCCGCGGCAAGGTGCTGCGCGGCGAGCAGGCGGCCATCGTCACCCCGAGCCCCGATCGCCGTGCGCCCGCCTGTCCGCTCTTCGGGCGCTGCGGCGGGTGCGACTGGCTGCACACCACCGAGGTGGTCCAGCGGCGCGAGAAGGAGCAGATCGTCGTCTCGGCGCTGGAGCACGTGGGCCGCATCGCGCCGTCGGACTACCAGCTGCGCTCGACCCTGGGCCCGGAGCCTTTCCTGGGAGCCCGCCGGCGGGCGGTGCTGCACGTGGAGCACGGCAAGCTCGGCTTCTTCGAGCACGAGAGCCACGCGCTGGTGGAGGTCGGGGCATGCCCGGCGCTCACTCCACGGCTTCAGGCGGTGCTGCCGACGCTCTCCGAGCTCAAGCCCCTGCTGCGGGAGCTGAGCGAAGTGCACCTGCTGGAGGCCTCGGGCGCGGTGGCGGCCGCCCTGTGGCTCAAGGGCCCGCGGAGGCCGGCGCACGAGGACCGGGCAGAGCGCTGGCGGCGCGCGGCGGGGCTCGCCGGGGTGGTGCTGGTGCCCGACGACGGGCCTTCGCAGCTCATCGGCGCGCCCGAGCTGCGCGACGGCGCCACCTTCGTCCGCCCCGATGCCTTCGCCCAGGCGCACGTCACCGGCAACCGGCTCCTGGTCGACACCGCGCTCGGGGTGCTGGGCGACGGCGCGGAGTCGGCGCTCGAGCTGTACTGCGGCAACGGCAACTTCACGGTGCCCCTGGCAGCCAAGGTGCCGCGGGTGGTGGCGGTGGAATCGTCCCCGGTCTCGCTCGCCCTGGCGCGCAAGGTGCTGGGCCCCCAGGTGCGGCTGATGCAGCAGGACGCGGAGCGGGCCGTGCAGGGCCTGGTGGCCGCGCGGGAGCGCTTCGACGTGCTGCTCGCCGACCCGCCGCGGACCGGCGCCCCGGGCATCGCCGGCTGGGCGACCGAGCTGATGGTGAAGCGGGTGATCTACGTCGCCTGCGATCCGGCCTCGCTGGCGAGGGACGCGGGGCAGCTCGTGGGGCAGGGGTTCCGCCCGGTGAGCCTGCAGCTGCTCGACCTCTTCCCCCAGACGCACCACATCGAGGCGGTCATGGCCTTCGAGCGCCGCTAGACTCCCGGGCGTGGATGCGCGGCTCGTCGAGTTCTCGGAGGTGCTGCGGCAGAACGGCCTGCGCATCTCGGTGTCGGAGAGCCTCGATGCCGCACGGGCAGTGGGCTTGAGCGGGCTCGCCGATCGCGAGGCGTTCCGCGCGGTGCTGAAGAGCACGCTCTGCAAGCGCGCCCAGGACGTGGACACCTTCGACCGGGCCTTCGACTTCTACTTCTCGGGCGCGGCGAAGACCTTCGAGGCGATCGACCGCGCGCTGCTCGAGCGCATCCAGGAAGAGAAGCTCCTCGAGGGCGACGACCTGGCGATGTTGATGCACTGGCTGCCGCGGCTGCAGGAGGCGCTCTCGCCGCTGTCGCAGGCGGCGCTCCAGGGCAACGCGGCGGCCCTGGCGCGCCTGTTCCGGCAGTCGGCGCTGCAGCTCGACTTCGGGCGGCTCCAGAGCACGCTGCAGCAGGGCTTCTTCAGCCGGCGGCTGCTCACTGGCGCCGGGGTGGAGTCGATGCGCAGCGAGCTGTCGGGGCTCGAGCGGGAGCTCACCGCGCGGGGCTTGAGCCCGCAGGGCCTCGAGGTGGTGCAGAGCCAGCTCGCCCAGGCGTTGAGGAGCGTCGAGGACGCGGCCCGGCGGGAAGTGCAGCGCCAGGCCCAGGCGCGGCTGCGCAAGCCGACCGGGGGCCTCAACGACCGCGCCTTCCACACCCTGGGGCGCGCCGAGGTCGACGCGGCCCAGCGCTCGGTGCGGGCGCTGGCGGAGAAGCTCAAGAGCCGGCTCACGCGCAAGCAGGCCTCGCGCCGCAAGGGAGCGCTCAATCCGCTCAAGACGCTGCGCAAGAACCTGAGCGCGGGCGGGGTGCCGATGGTGCCGTACTTCCGCCGGCGCCGGCCGCAGCGCCCCGACGTGGTGGTGCTGTGCGACGTCTCGGACTCGGTGCGCAACGCCTCGCGGATGATGCTGCTGTTCGCGTACACGCTGCAGACCCTGTTCTCGCGGGTCCGCAGCTTCATCTTCGTCAGCGACGTGGGCGAGGCGACCTCGTACTTCAAGGACGCCAAGCCCGAGGCAGCGCTGGAGCGGGCGCTGGCGGGTGACATCATCTCGCTGGCCTCGAACTCCAACTACGGGCGGGCGCTGGCGAACTTCGCCCGGGGCGAGCTGGGGAGCGTCACCCGGCGGACCACGGTGCTGGTCATCGGCGACGGCCGGAACAACTACAACCCGGCGAACGCCTGGGCGCTCGAGGACCTGAAGCGCAAGGCCAAGCGCGTGGTGTGGATCTGCACCGAGCCCAGGAGCTCGTGGGGCTTCGGCGACAGCGAGATGCTGACCTACGAGAAGGCCTGCTCGCAGGTGGTGACGGTGCAGACGCTGGCCGACCTGGAGCGGGTGGCCCAGCAGCTGATTCCCGCCTGAGCTGGGCTTTGCCGGGTGGCGGCGTTCGGGTGTAGGAGACGGCCCGCCGCCATGAAGCGCTACTTCGTCCACACCTTCGGCTGTCAGATGAACGTCAACGACACCTTGCGCATGGGCGAGGTGCTGGCGGGGCTCGACTACCGCGCGACGCCGACGGCGGACGACGCGGACCTGATCATCCTCAACACCTGCGCGATCCGCGAGAAGGCGGAAGAGAAGATGCAGTCCGCGCTCGGCCGCTACCGCCAGGCGAAGCTGCAGCGCGGCGCGCTGATCGGCGTGGGTGGCTGCGTGGCGCAGCAGGAGAAGGCCAAGATCCTCGAGCGGGCGCCGTACGTGGACTTCGTCTTCGGGCCAGATGCCATCGCCAAGCTCCCCGAGATCCTGGTGCGGGCCAGGGCGGAGCGGGTGGTGGAGACGGCGTGGGTGGACTCCGAGGAGTACGTCTTTCCGCGCGCCGACCCCGAGACCTCGCGCGGCCGGGTGAGCGAGTTCGTCACCGTGATGAAGGGCTGCGACAACGTCTGCGCCTTCTGCGTGGTGCCGCACACCCGCGGCCGCGAAGTGAGCCGGCCGTTCGCCGAGGTGCTGCTGGAGGCCAAGGCGCTGGCCCAGGTCGGGGTGCGGGAGATCACCCTCATCGGCCAGAACGTGAACTCCTACCGCGGCGGCATCTCGTTCGCGCAGCTGCTGCTGCGCACCGCCCAGGTGCCGGGCATCGAGCGGGTGCGCTTCACCACCAGCCACCCGCACGACCTGTCCGACGAGCTGATCGACGCCTTCCGGGTGGAACCCAAGATCGCGCCGCACTTCCATCTCCCCGTGCAGAGCGGCTCGGACCCGGTGCTCAAGCGCATGCGCCGCGACTACACGGTGGCCGAGTACCTGGAACGCCTCGAGAAGCTGCGCGCGGCCCGGCCGGACATCGCGATCACCACCGACATCATCGTGGGCTTCCCCGGCGAGACCGAGGAAGACTTCGAGCGCACCATGAAGCTCGCCGAGCAGGTCCGCTACGACGGGCAGTTCTCCTTCGTCTACTCGCCGCGCCCGAAGACGTCGGCCATTCTCAAGGAAGCGGAGTGGGGCGTGGTGAGCGACGAGGTGAAGCTCGCGCGCCTCGAGCGGCTGCAGGCGGTGCAGAAGCAGATCAGCAAGGAGCGCAACCAGGCGCTGGTGGGCCACACGGTGGAGGTCCTGGTCGAGGGGCCGTCGAAGACCGACCCCGCCCGTCGCACCGGCCGCAGCCCGCAGAACCGGGTGGTGAACTTCGAGGGCGACGCTCCGGCGGGTTCGCTGGTCGAGGTGCACGTGACCCAGTGCACGGTGGGCTCGCTCTACGGCGCGCAGCGCGCGGTGCGCTCGAACCCCACGGTGCCCATCGCCGAGGCGGTGGAACAGGTGGAGTCGTGCGTCGCCTGAGCCGCTTCCTCCCCGCCCTGGGGTGGATGGCGCTCATCTTCTTCCTCTCGTCGCAGAGCAGCTTCCCGGTCCCCAAGGGCATCTGGAGCTTCGACAAGGTGATCCACGCGGGGGCGTACTTCGTGGGGTGCGCCGCCTGGCTCTACGCGCTCCGCGCGCGCGAGTGGCGGGCGGGCCTGCTCGCGGTGGCGATGACTTCCGCCTACGGAGCGACCGACGAGCTCCACCAGTACTTCGTGCCCGGGCGTTCCTGCGACGTCTACGATTGGGTGGCAGACACGGTGGGGGCATTTTTCACACTTCTCGCGGCCCGGGGGTCTTGGCGCCTGAAGGGCACACGCAGCATTCCAGGAGGCACCACATGATGAAGC
The DNA here is from genome assembly GCA_019694595.1 of Myxococcaceae bacterium. Lineage (GTDB taxonomy): Bacteria > Myxococcota > Myxococcia > Myxococcales > Myxococcaceae > JAIBBQ01. The sequence goes on along the minus strand of JAIBBQ010000005.1, from coordinate 82,528 downwards.
GATTCGCGGTGTTGGGGGCGGTGGCGGCGGCGGCGGCGGTCGGGCTGCTCAGCGCGCGCAGCGAGGCGGGCGGCGGCTTCGACAAGGGCGGCTGCAGCTTCAACGGCCACAAGCTCTACGGGAAGATCCAGGTGGTGACGGCGTTCCCCGACGTGAAGGTGCAGGTGGTGAGCGCGTTCCCCGACGTGAAGGTGCAGAAGGTCAACGCCTTCCCGGACTCCTGCGGCAAGTGGCAGATGGTGACCGCGTTCCCCGACACCAAGGTGCAGTTCGTCGACGCGTTCCCCGACGTGAAGGTGCAGTACGTGAACGCGTTCCCCGGCGCGAACTAGCTTAGCTAGCGCCGCCGGAAGGACAGCAGCCGGCCGACGACCAGGGTGCCGAACACCAGCACCGTGAAGACGCCGGTGTAGATGAGGAAGATCTTCCACCCTCCCGTGGTCCACGGGAGGCCCAGCTTCAGGTCCATCTCGTTGAACTGCGCGCCGGAGAAGAAGCCGCAGACGATGGTGATGGGCAGGAAGACGAAGACCAGCAAGCCCACCATGCCTTCGAAGCGTTCCTTGCGGAACTCGTCGAGCTCGGTGGTCTGGCTGCGCAGCGACTCGACCGTCTCCGCCATGCCGTGGAGCGCCTTCCAGGCGTCGTAGCGGGCTTCCAGGTCGGGGTCGTCGCTCACCCGCGCGTACCAGAGCGAGTTGGTGAAGAACATCACGTCGGCGCGCACGTCGCGGCTCGGCAGCAGGCTCGCCCAGCGCGAGGTGCGCGAGCGGCGCTCGACCTCGCCCATGCGCCGGGTGATCTCGAAGGCGGTGTAGCGCTGGCCCAGCGTGAGCAGGAAGAGCGTGAAGTCCTCGTCGAGCGCCGGGGCCGCGGGGCGATCTTCCAGCCGCAGCTCGAAGCGGGCACCGCCGCTCGAGGTGAGCCAGTGCTCGTCGTCGCCCACGGCGATGACCTTGCGCGCCTGCACCGCCAGCTCCGACGGGAGCGACTCCAGCGTCGGCGGAGCGCCGGACGCGAGCGCGTGGAAGAGCCCCAGCACGCTGCGGGAGTCGTCGAGCATCGTCGAGCGGGCGCGGTTGATGCGGTACGCGCCGAAGACCGACCACCGCTGCGCGCCGACCGGGGCGAGCCAGCCGTCGAGCTCGGAGAGGACCACCGCGCCGTGCAGATCGGCGGACTGCGCGAGCCGGGCCTGAACCTGGGCGAGCTCGAAGAGGGTGGTGGGGCCACTCGTGCGCTCGAACCAGGCGAGCACGAGATCGCTCGGGTACACGGACAGGTGCAGCAGGCCGCCCGTCGCCGGCTTCTCGAGGTGCGCCACGTCGCCCGGCTCGGCGTCGCCGAGGAACGAGCTGAAGACCGACGGGAGCAGGCCGGTGCCGGCGTCCGGCAGCGCCGAGCGCTTCCACCCCTGGGCCGAGAGCGCCTCCACGCTCTGGCGGCGCACCATGCGGAAGGGCCGGGCGAACACGGTGCGCGCGGAGGTGACGTGGATGTTTCGGCCGAGGTTGAAGCGGTCCCACAGCGCTTCCCAGATCTCCTCGCGGGTGAGGCGGGTGCCGGCGAAGGGCGGCGCGACCAGCGTCGCCCGGGCGCCCTGGGCCGGGTAGGCGTCGCAGTACCAGGGGTCGGCGAGGCCCTGCAGCTCGGCGGGCTGCGAGGTGAAGCGCGGCTTGCCGGTGACGCGGGCGGTGCCGTCGGGCGCGATGGGGCCTTCGAGGCGATCGAGCACCACGCCCAGGTTGGCGAGGCTGCCCGGGCTCTCGGGCGCGAGGGTGATGGTGTGCCGCCCATAGGCGTGCGCCTCGTTGGGCGCGTGAATGGCCATCACCTCGAAGCCCCGCCGGTAGAACGAGTGCTGCTGATCGGGGCGGGCGAGCAGCTTGAGGACCGTCACGTCCTGCGGGGAGCTGAGGAACAGGGCGTCGACCCGGCGGACCGCCGAGCCCGCCTGCTCGTCGAGCGGGAGCTCGAGCTGCACGCGCTGCCCGCGGGACAGCTCGGTCCGGTAGAGATCGCTGTCCGCCCGCAGGCGGCGCTGCACCGCGGGGGCGATGAGGCCGGGCGGGAGCTGCGCGAGCTCGAGGAGCGAGAGGTTGCGATCGAGCACCTCGCTCAGCAGCGTCACCAGCTCGCGCGCCGGGTGGCCGCCAGCGGGCCGGTAGAGCTGCAGCCCGGCGTAGAAGGCCGAGGCCAGCGCGCCTTCGTACTGGCCGGCGAGCTCGGTGCGCCCCTGTTCCCACGCGGTGACGTACTCGCAGAGTGCGTTCGCGCCGGCGGGCCACTGGCGGTTGAGCCTGCGGTAGCTCAGGAGCAACGCGGCGCAGAGCACGTCGAGCGTCGGCTCGTGGGCGCGCAGGGTGAGCCGGTGGGGCAGGGCGTCGATGGTCGCCGCAGCGTCGAGGACCACCTGGGTGGTGCTGGAGAGCCCCCGGCTGCGCCACTGCGGCAGCTTCCAGCCGAGCATCAGCGGATGTGGGGCGAGGTGGGCGTCACGGGAGCCGACGGAGAGGAAGACCTCACCCGGGCCGGGCTCGGCGCCGGGGGCAGGGCGCTCGAAGGCCCAGACCGTCTGCTGCGGATCGAAGAGGGCGTCGCACGCGCTGCGGAGGCGGGCATCCATCGCGAGGTGGACCTCAGCAGAGTCGGGCACTTCCCGCTGCTGAAACACGCCGGTGACCGATGTCAGGGGCCTTCACCCCTCGCGCCGGGACGGCCCGCGGAACGATTCTCGAGAATCAAGACGGAGCCCGGGCGGAGAGATTGGGGACCACCGGGCCGAAGTCGAGGACGTCATGCTGGATGGACTGAAGCGCAAGTGGAAGCAGGCCACCGACGCGGGCAAGCAGCTGGTCACCGGAGCCGTCGACAAGACGAAGCAGGTGGTGACCGCCGCGGAGCAGAAGGTGGTCGACACCTCGAAGTCGGCCTTCGAGACGGCGAAGCACAACCCGGTGGTGCTGGCGGCGGACAAGGCGGTGCACGACCCGGCGGACTTCGCGCGCGACGCGACGCGAGGCACGCTGAAGCTGGCCTACGACGGCGCCAGCGCGCTCTTGCCCAAGGGCTCGGTGCCGAAGCTGCTCAAGGGCGCGGAGGTCGCGGTCGACGTGGTCACCAAGCCGATCGCCCTGGTCGCTGGCGACACCGCGGTCGGGAAGTTCGCCGACAAGCTGGGGAAGGTCGACCTCGAAGGCATCGCCCGCACCGACGGCCTCAAGGGCGACTGGGGCAAGCTGTGGGGCACCTGGCTCTTCGAAGGGAAGCCGAAGGACCTCGGCGTCTGGTCGAAGGACAAGAAGGGCGGCGACGTGGTGACGGTGACCGACCCCACGTACACCGGCGACCTCGCGAAGCAGCAGACCCAGAAGGACGCCGAGGCGGCGTTCCTCGCGAAGTACCCGAACCCGAAGCCCGGTGACGTGCTCGACCCGGCCGGCAAGTTCGTCTTCGCTGGGCCCGACACCGCCGAGAACTCGGACAAGAAGTACAACGCGCTCGAATGGTTCCTCGGCTCGTACTCCACCAAGGTCGAGTGCACCGGGACGGACCCGAAGACGGGCAAGCCCCAGCTGCAGTTCACGGTGACCAACGAGTCGCACTGGGAGTCGGGCACCCGCGTGCCGGAGTCGGGGCAGGAGGCCGGGCTGGACAAGGCGCTGGTCTCGGATCGCAAGCGCGACACCGGGGTGGGGCTCGGAGGTGACTTCACGCAGAGGTACGTGTGGACGCAGCCCGCAGCCTGACGCTAGGCGCCGGAGCATGCGAATGCTCCTCGTCGGCCTCGCCGTGACGTGCAGCGCCTGCGGCCCCGCGAGCTTCGCGGGGACCTGGCAGTTCGATTCCACCGTGAACACGCTGTCGCCCGCCGGCGAGACGATGAGCAAGCTGGTCCACCCCCAGCTGACGTTCGTCCCGGGCACCGGCAGCAACGTCACCTGGACGCTGGGTCACTGCTCCGTCGAGCTCACCCGGACGAACGACCTCATCACGATGACGTCGAAGCCGGCCGACTGCACGGTGACCGACCAGGACCACATCCCTGTCCTGGAAGACCTCGGGATGAAGGAGCTCGGCACCGTCTTCGTCCCTCAGAAGGTGCGCTTCGAGCTCTTCCACGGCGAGAAGCCGTCCACCGAGACGCACACCTTCAAGGCGGGCGAGGACGGCCTCTCGGCAGACTTCGAGCTGCGCTTCCGGCCCGCCGACCAGACGCCAGATTCGACGCTGGGGGACACGCTCGGCTTCAAGACCACCCCGACGAAATACGGGTACCGGCTTCCCTGATACAACCGGCGCATGACCCGTGCTCCTCTCGCGGCGCTCTTGCTGAGCGCCCTGGCCTTCGCGGCAGACGCTCCCAAGCCCTCGGCCACGCCGGCGCCCCTGGTGGCGATCCTCTACTTCGACGTGCAGTCGAACGATCAGAAGCTCCAGGTGCTCAAGAAGGGCCTGGCGCAGATGATGATCAGCGACCTCTCGGCCGCCGAAGGCATCCGCGTGCTGGAGCGGGAGCGGCTCGAGGACCTGCTCGCCGAGCTCAAGCTGCAGCAGGGCGCGATGGTCGACAAGGCCACCGCCGCGCAGGTGGGCAAGCTCGCGGGCGCGCGCTACCTGGTGACCGGCAGCGTGATCGAGGCGGGCAAGAACATCCTCTTCGAGGCGCGCGCCATTCGCCTGGAGACCGGCGACGTCCTCAAGCCCGAAGGCGGCAAGCCGATGCGGGTGAAGGCGAGCGCCGACGACGTGTACGAGGCGGAGCAGGAGCTCTCGGGCCGGCTTTCCGAGCTGCTCAGCAAGGCCGAGGCGCTGGCGCCCCCCGCACCGAAGAAGACGGGCGTGAAGCTCAAGCTGTCGACCGCGCTCAAGTACGCCGAGGCGCTCGACGCCAAGGACAAGAAGGACCCCAAGACGGCGGCCGACAAGCTCAAGGCGGTGGTGAAGGACCAGCCCGACTTCGTGCTCGCGGCGCTGGACCTCGACCGCCTGGTGAAGTGAGAGCGCGACCGTGGACATCGAGCCGCTGCTCAAGAAGCTGAGTCTCCTGGCGCCCCAGTTCGGGCGCGCGCGGGAAGACATCGAGGCGATGGTCAGCCGCGGGCGCTCCGGCGACTACAAGGGCGTGATGCAGAACGCCCGGCTGGTGCTGGAGACGCTGCTGCGCGCGATGGTCACCAGCGAACTCAAGCAGACGCCGGGCAAGGCGATGCTCGACGAGCTCATCACCAAGTTCCGCCAGCAGGCGAACGCGGGGGTCATTCCCACCAACTTGCTCGCCCACATGGGCACCGTGCAGGCGTGGGGCAACCTCTCGTCGCACGACCACGCGGGCGGCCTGGCCGACGCGGGCGTCAAGGTGGGCGAGGACGAGGTGGTGGCGAGCCTCAACTCGATGGTCGCGATCCTCACCTGGTACGCGGGGAAGTACCCGGCGTCGCCGACCATGCCGGGCACCTCCGCGACGCCGGCTCCGGCGGCGGCCCCGGCAGCAGCGCCGTCGTCGAAGGGGCCGCTGCTCGCGGGCCTCGGGGCGGTGGTGATCCTCGGCGGCGTGGGCGCGGCCTTCGCGCTGGGCGCCTTCGGCTCGAAGACCACCTCGGACGGCCGGGGCGGCGGCGGGGTGGAGCTCGCCGCGGTGGACCCGACGGCGGCGCGGGCGCGGCTCGACGCGCTCTTCGCGACCGGTGAAGACCCGGCGCCTCCCGCGGCCTGCCGCGCGACTGCCGACACGGTGGCCCTGGCGGGGGCCTCGGGCTCGCTCGCGGCCCTGGAGCGGCTGCCCGAGCCGCGCTCGTCCGAGAGCTGGTACCTCCTCGCCAAGGCGCGGCTCGACGCGCAGCAGCCGGTGGGCGACGCGCTCGACAAGGCGCTCGCCTGTCCAGGCTTCGCGGCGGCGCTCAACCTCAAGGGCAAGGTGGCGATCGCCGAAAAGCGCACCGACGACGCGGTGGAGGCCTTTCGCGCCACGCTCCAGCAGGCCCCGGGCTTCAACAAGGCGCGGCTCAACCTGGCGCTGGTGCTGCTCAAGCAGCAGAAGATCACCGAGGGCATCGCGGAGCTGCGCGCGCTGATTCAGAGCCAGCCCAAGCACGCCGACGCCCACTTCTTCCTCGCCGTGGCGCTGGAAGGGCAGGGCCAGAAGCAGGACGCGGCCACCGAGTTCTGCGAGGCCTGGCGGCTGGGCAAGGCCGACGCCAAGAGCCACTGCCCCTCACCCTGAACGTGGCCCGCGGGGGGCAGCGTGATACACCTCCCGGCCGTGACGCCGGTCGAAGCGATGCAGCGCTGCGCGCTGTTCAAGGAGTTCACCGAGACGGGGCTCAAGATCCTCGCGGGGATCGCGGTGGCCCGCAGCACGCCCGCCGGCACGCCCCTGTTCGTCGAGAACATGGTGGGCGACTCGCTCCTGGTGGTGATCGACGGCCGGGTCACCCTGAGCCTCAAGGGCCGCCAGAACGAGGACATGCTCCTGGGCGAGATCGGCCCCGGCGACGCCATCGGCGAGCTGGCGCTCATCTCCACCGGCCAGCGCCAGTGCACCGCCATGGCGACCACCCCGGTGAGCTTCCTGGAGATCCGCCAGAGCGACTTCCAGAAGCTGATGGCGACCAAGCCGCAGGCCTGCCTCAAGCTCCTGATGGCCATCTGCTCGACCTTCGGTCAGAAGCTCCTGGAGAACCGCGACGCCCTGAAGTCGCTGGTCCGCACCTAACGCTTGTGCCCCACGGCACCCGTGGAGTACCCACGGGCCATGCGTTCGCTCTTCGTCGCCGCGCTGGTCGCTTCGCCCTGCTTCGCCGCATCCCAGGGGGACTGGTTCGCCAGCCTCTACACCGGCGAAGGCACCGAGCTGCGGGCAGACGAGCGGGTCTTCACGCTCTTCGCCATCTTCAACGCCACCGGCTTCGACGTCGGCCCGGTGACCCGCAAGGACCCGGTCCCCAAGTTCGTCTACCACCCGGTGCGCCAGGCGGTGCGCGCGCGGGTCATCGGCGGCGACGCCGACGTGAAGCGGGCGGCGGAAGAGTTCTTCGACAAGCACCCGGCGGCGCTGCGCCGCTACCTCGCCTGGTCGGTGTCCGCCGGCCAGCCGCCCTTCAAGGACGCGCCCAAGGGCAAGGAGCTGGCGGACCTCAAGGGCTTCGAGGCGGTGCTGGCGAAGGCGTGGGCGAGCTGGAAGCTCGACGAGGCGATGGGCACCGTGCAGGGCGACTACCGCAAGGTGCTGAAGAGCTACCTCGCCGGCCTCGACGCGCCGCTGGTGAAGGCCAAGGCCATGCTCAAGGTGCCCGAGAACGGGCCGCAGACGCTGCTGGTGGCGAACCTGCTCGACGTGCAGGACAGCGCCCGCGGCGTGCAGGGCGACGGCGAGGTGGTGCTGGTGGTCGGCCCCGCCGACAAGCCGAACGTCGAAGGCGCGCTGCGGGAGTACGCGCGGGTGGTCCTCGAGCCGGCGGTGAACGCCAAGGTGGGCGGGTGGTCGGGTGGGGCGGCGATGCTCAAGGAAGCCCAGCTCGCGGGCTGCCCCGATCAGACGGTGGCGGAGTACGCGGGCTCGCTCCTCGGCGAGGCGGTGGCGCTCCGCGCGATGGACGCCTCCGACGCGGCCTACGAGGCGGCGGCGGCGCGGGGCTACTTTGGAATGAAGGACCTGGCCAGGGCGTTCGACGACGGGAAGCCCGTCGAGACCTGGCTGCTCGACGCCCTGCAGAAGGCTGAAGCCCGGCGCCCGGCCAAGAAGTAAGGCGGCTCGTGGAAGAGATTCTCCGACAGCTCGTCGCCAACACGTCGGGCCCGGTGGCCTACGCGGTGGTGTTCGGCATCCTCATGGCCTGTGGCCTCGGGGTGCCGCTGCCGGAAGACGTGTCGCTGATCCTCGGCGGCTTCCTGGTGTTCGAGGAGCGAGCCAACCTGCAGCTCATGATGCTCACCGGCTTCCTGGGCATCTTGATGGGCGACTCGCTCATCTTCTTGGCGGGCCGCCGGCTGGGCACCAAGGTGGGCAAGGAAGGCGGCGGCTTCTTCTCGCGCATCGTGACGCCGGAGAAGCGCAAGCGGGTGGAAGGGCTCTTCGCCCGCAACGGCGAGAAGATCGTGATGATCGCCCGCTTCATGCCCGGGGTGCGCGCGGTGACCTACTTCACCGCCGGCTCGGCGCACATGAAGTACAGCCGCTTCATCTTCTTCGATGGGCTGGCCGCGCTCGTGTCCGCGCCGGCGTTCGTCTACCTGGGCTACCGGTTCGGCGGCGAGCTGGAGACGCTCATCAACAACGTGCGCAAGGGCCAGACCCGGGTGCTGGTGGGCCTGGCGATCGCGATCGGGCTGTACGTGCTGTACTCGATGTGGCGGCGGCGCCAGGAGCAAGCCAAGCAGGCCGCCGCGCCGCAGGTCGACGCGCTCCCGAGCCCGAGCGAGCCGGCGGGCGCGGTGCCCGAGCCGGTGAAGGTCGAACCGCCCCGGGGCGCCTGAGCCTCTCTCAGCGGGCGAGCATCACGGGGAGCTTGGCGTCGAGCCCCAGGTGGTGCGCGGCGAGCTCGAGCATCTGCTTCTCGCGGCGGTCGACGTTGCCGTCGAGCTTGGCGAGATCCACCAGCTGCTGGAGAAAGGCCTCGGCCTCGGGGGTCGCCCGCGCCACCAGCCGCTCGAAGAGCTTGGGGCCCGAGGCGATCGCCAGCTCGAGGTTGCTCTTGGCCACGCCCCAGCGCTCGGCGCTCATCTCCAGGAGCGCCCGTTCCTTGGCGTCGACGGTGCCGTCGGCGGCGGCGATGGCGGCCATCATGTAGAGCAGCCGCTCGCGCTCTTCGCGGTCGGGCACCGCCTTGCTCGCAGCCGGGCTCGCGGTGCTCTGGGCCCGCTGGGCGGAGAAGGCTTCCCAGGCGAGCAGCTCGACGAGCACCCAGTCCTTGCCCTGGTCCACCAGGGGCGCCGCGCAGAACTCGCACACCGTGGCCGAGCTGGAGCCCTGGGGCGCGCCACAGTTGACGCAGTTGCTGGTCGCCATGCCGTTGCCGGCGTTGGTCTGGGCGGAGGCCGCGCGCTCCAGCACCAGCACCGAGCGGTGGGGCATCGGCGCACCCGGCTTGGGGGGCGGCGCGCTGGCGGAAGCGAAGGCGAGCGCGGCGCTCCAGCGCACCTCGACGTAGGCCCGGGCCACCTGATCGAGCAGGTCGACCCGGCGGACGATCACCGCCCCCACCGCACACTGCAGGTAGAGGCGCCGCTGCGACTGGGCCTTGAGCTCGGCGACCGCCTGGTCGAGCTGCGCGCGCACGCCGGGGCTGACCACCCGGGCGGCCCGCTGGGGCTCGTTGAGCGACTGCGCCTCGATCCACCGCCAGAAGGCGAGGCTGGCGCGGTCCTCGAGCACCTCGGTGTTGAAGCCGGGGTCGACCTGGCGCAGGCGGCTCACGCCGGGCACGTCGCCTTCGCCGCGGTTGAACTCCTGGCCCTGGGTGATCTCCGCCAGCACCCAGGCATAGTTGCCCGAGTTCACCACCGCGCTGCAGTGCTCGCAGCGGTTGCTGGCCCCGCCCTGGAAGGGGGCGCCGCAGCTCGGGCACTTGCCCTGGAAGCCGTCGTCGCCCGCCTTGGTCTGCACGCCCGGCTTGCGCACGAAGCTCCACACCTCGACGAAGGTCTCCGGCGCCGCCAGCTTCGCCGTGCGGCGTGCCTCGTCGTCGCCCACGCCGGCGGCGACGTCGGTGTCCCGAACCTTCGCCTGCACGCGCACGTGCACGGTGTCGAAGGCCTCGCTCTGCTCCAGCCCGATGAGCTGGAGATCGATCACCTCGGGGTCGGCGATGGCGTCGCGCACGCCCTGGGCCCGCAGGATCTCGAGCTGGGTGGTGAGGCGCTGGTAGGTGGCGTCGGACAGGTGCCGGCGCACCGGCAAGAGGTTGCGCTGGAACCACGCTTCCTGGATCTCGAGGAACAGGCGCTTGGCGAGGTCGAGCATCGGCAGCAGCTGGAACTGGGGGTCCTTCTTCTGCAGCGTCGAGACCCACGCGGCGACCTGCTCGCCACTCACCCGGGTGCGCGTCTGCGCCTCGGCCCTGGCGATGGCCTTCTGGGTGCTGCCGTCGCCCTGGGACCGCTGGCGCACCACGAAGACGATGACCGCGATGATGAGAACGGGAATGCCGATCTGCGGGTACTCGATGAGCAGCCGCAGGATGAAGAAGATGATCTCCGGATCGACGCTGTTGGAGTCGTTGGAGTCGGAGCTGCCGGTGTAGTGCTCTCCGCCGCCCACCCGGGCGAGCGCGGACAGGGCGAAGAGGGCCACCAGCACGGCGGCGATGCGGTACATCCGACGGTCGAGGCGCCAGGACATGGCGACGGACCTTACGAGAGGAGCGGCACCAATGGCGGAGTTCCGGGTGGAGAAGCGCGGCGCGGTCGAGGTGTGGACCATCGACGGCGAGGCGCGCCGCAATTCGATCTCGCGCGCGATGCTGAGCGAGCTGGCCGGTCACGTGGCGCGGGTGTCGGCCCCGGGCGGCACCCGGGTGGTGGTGATCACCGGCGCGGGCGAGCAGGCCTTCTGCGCGGGCGCCGACCTCAAGGAGCGCGCGGGCATGAGCCCCGACGAGGTGCGCGCCTTCCTCGACCTGCTGCGCAAGACCTTCCGCGCCATCGAGCTGTCGGACTGCGTCTTCATCGCCGCCATCAACGGTGCGGCGCTCGGAGGCGGGACCGAGCTGGCGCTGGCCTGCGACCTGCGCGTGGGCGGGTCCAAGGGCTCGATGGGGCTCACCGAGGTGAAGCTGGGCATCATCCCCGGCGGGGGCGGCACGCAGCGACTCTCGCGGCTCCTCGGGCCGGGTCGAGCGAAGGAGCTCATCCTCACCGGGCGACGGATCAATGCCGCCGAGGCGCTCGAGCTCGGGCTGGTCGATCGCGGCGGGCAGCTCGACGCCGCGGTGGCGCTGGGAGAGGAGATCGCCGCCAACGCGCCCATCGCGGTGGCCGCGGCGAAGCACGCCATCGACGAAGGGCTGTCGCTGGGGCTCGACGACGCCCTGGCGCTGGAGCAGGTGCACTACGCCAAGACGCTGGGCACCGAGGACCGCCTGGAAGGCCTCAAGGCCTTCGCCGAGAAACGGCCCCCGAAGTTTCAAGGTCGCTGACCCGGGGGTTCTTGCTAGACGGCCGCCATGGGATTCGACGAGACGCTGCGCGAGAAGCAGGCCCACGCCGAGAAGGGCGGGGCGCCCAAGTACCACGCGAAGAACGCCGAGACGGGCAAGCTGTTCGCGCGCGAGCGCATCCGCCTGCTGGTCGACGAAGGCACCTTCGTGGAGGAAGGGAAGCTCGCCAACAACCGCGACCCCGAGCTGCCGAGCGACGGCGTGGTGACCGGCATCGCGCGCGTCGAGGGGCGCACGGTGGCCATCATGGCCAACGACTCCACCATCAAGGCCGGCAGCTGGGGCGCGCGCACGGTGGAGAAGATCCTCCGCGTGCAGGAGACGGCCGCCAGGCTCGAATGCCCGCTGCTGTACCTGGTGGACTCGGCGGGGGCGCGCATCACCGACCAGGTCGACATGTTCCCCGGGCGGCGCGGTGCGGGGCGCATCTTCTTCAACGAGGTGCACCTGTCGGGGAAGGTGCCCCAGGTGTGCCTGCTGTTCGGCCCGTCGGCCGCCGGCGGCGCCTACATTCCCGCGTTCTGCGACATCGTGGTGATGGTCGACGGCAACGCGTCGATGTACCTGGGCTCGCCGCGCATGGCCGAGATGGTGATCGGCGAGAAGGTGACGCTGGAAGAGATGGGCGGCGCGCGCATGCACTGCTCGATCTCCGGCTGCGGCGACGTGCTGGTGAAGACCGAGCCGGAGGCGATCGAGGCGGCGAAGAGCTACCTGCGCCTGCTGCCGTCGAGCTTCCGTTCGCTGCCGCCGCGAGCCGCGCCGCGGGGCCCCAAGGCCTCGGGCAAGCGCATCGAGGAGATCATCCCCGCGGACCAGAACAAGCCGTTCGACATTCACGCGCTGATCGCGGAACTCATCGACGAAGGCTCGTGGTTCGAGGTGAAGAAGCTGTTCGCCCAGGAACTGGTCACCGGGCTCGCGCGCATCGACGGGCGCACGGTGGGCATCGTGGCCAACCAGCCCAAGTACAAGGGCGGGGTGCTGTTCGTGGACTCGGCGGACAAGGCGGCCCGCTTCATCTGGCTGTGCGACGCCTTCAACGTGCCGCTGATCTACCTGGCCGACGTGCCGGGCTTCATGATCGGCACCAAGGTGGAGAAGGCGGGCATCATCCGCGCGGGCGCGAAGATGATCTGCGCGGTGTCGGAAGCCAGCGTGCCGCGCATCTCGGTGGTGGTGCGCAAGGCGTACGGCGCCGGCCTCTACGCGATGAGCGGGCCCGGCTTCGCGCCGGAATGCACCCTGGCGCTGCCGCAGGCGATGATCGCGGTGATGGGCCCGGAGGCCGCGGTGAACGCGGTGTACTTCAACAAGATCCAGGAGAAGCCCGAGGCCGAGCGCGCCGCGTACGTCGCCCAGCTGCGCGACGAGTACAAGGCCGACGTCGACCTCTACAAGCTGGCGAGCGAGCTGGTGATCGACGAGGTGGTGCAGGGCGACCACCTGCGCAGCGAGCTGGTGAAGCGGCTGGGCGCGTACGTCGAGGCGCAGCGTCCCCCGGAGTCCAAGAAGCACGGCGTGCTCCCCGTCTGAAGCGAAGTTTCGCATCCCACCGTCGCCGGCCGGGCGCGGTTGCCGCGGCCGCCGCCTGCGTTACCCTGAAGGCATGGCGGCGCGACGCGGTCGCATGATGATCCTGGTCCTGGGGCTCCTCGCGCTGTTCGGGGCGGCCCCGGTGGCCGCTGCCCGGGCAGGCGAGCCGTCTCACGCCCGGGTGACGCTGCAGCTGGAGCGCCGGGTCGCCGCGCCGGTGGAGCCGACGCCCTGCGCCCCCGGGGCGGTCCGTGAGGTGTTCCGGGCCCAGGTGCCCCCCGAGCCCGCCAGGGCGCAGGCGGCGGCGTACCTGCTGAACCACGCACTCCTGATCTGAAGCCCGGGTCGACCTCGCGTTCGCGATCGTCCCCGTCGCTTCTGCCCAGGAGTCCCCATGCTTCGCCGCGTGCTGTCCTTCGCGCTGGGCGCGCTGCTCGTGCTCGCGCGCGCCCTGCTGCTGGTGATGATGCTCATCGTCCCCATCCCCCTGGTGCAGTTCCCGGGGGTGAGGGACCGCCAGCGCCGGAACCTGCCGGCGCTGGTGGTGAAGGTCAGGGCCGAGCGGCGCTGACCGCGGGCCTCAGAACTGGTGCGCCTCGGTGGAGTCCTTGAGCGCGGTGGTGCTCGAGGTGCCGCCGGTGATGGTCTCGGTGACCAGGTCGAAGTAGCCGGTGCCGACCTCGCGCTGGTGGCGCGTGGCGGTGTACCCGTCCTTCTCCGCGGCGAACTCCGCCTGCTGCAGCTTGGAGTACGCGGCCATGCCACCTTCGCGGTACTGGCCCGCGAGCTGGAACATGGAGTGGTTGAGCGCGTGGAAGCCGGCCAGGGTGACGAACTGGAACTTGTAGCCCATGGCTCCGAGCTCCCTCTGGAACTTCTCGATGGTCACGTCGTCGAGCTTCTTCTTCCAGTTGAACGACGGCGAGCAGTTGTACGCGAGCATCTTGCCGGGGTGCTTGGCGCGCACCGACTCGGCGAACTTCTTCGCCTCGGCGAGGTCCGGGGTCGAGGTCTCGCACCACAGCAGGTCGGCGTACGGCGCGCAGGCGATGGCGCGGGCGATGGCGAAGTCGAGCCCGTTGTCCTTGAGGCGGAAGAAGCCTTCGGCGGTGCGCTCCTTCGACGCGATGAAGGGCAGGTCGCGCTCGTCGACGTCGGTGGTGAGCAGCTTGGCGCTCTGGGCGTCGGTGCGCGCCACCAGCACGGTGGGCACGTCGTAGACGTCGGCCGCCAGGCGCGCCGCCACCAGGGTGCGGATGAACTGGGACGTGGGCACCAGCACCTTGCCGCCCATGTGGCCGCACTTCTTCTCGCTCGCGAGCTGGTCTTCGAAGTGCACGCCCGCGGCGCCGGCCTCGATCATCGCCTTCATCAGCTCGAAGGCGTTGAGCGGCCCGCCGAAGCCTGCCTCGGCGTCGGCCATCATGGGCACGAACCAGTTGCGCTCCTTCTTGCCTTCCGAATGGTCGACCTGGTCGGCGCGGCGCAGAGCGGCGTTGATCTTGCGCACCAGCGCGGGCACCGAGTCGACCGCGTAGAGCGACTGGTCGGGGTACATCTGGCCCGAGGTGTTGTTGTCGGCGGCGACCTGCCAGCCCGAGATGTAGATGGCCTCGAGGCCGGCGCGCACCTGCTGCACCGCCTGGTTGCCGGTGATGGCGCCGAGCGCGGGCACGAAGGCGCGGGTGTTGAGCAGCTCCCAGAGGCGAATCGCGCCCATGCGGGCGTAGGTGTATTCGACGTGGATCGAGCCGCGCAGCTTCTCGACTTCGGCCTTGGAGTACGGCCGGGTGATGCCGTCGAAGCGGCGGGCGAGCAGGTCGGTCGGGGTGGCAGGCATGGGCAGCTCCTTGGGGTGGGGCGGGGCGGTCAGGCTTCTGAAGCGACGAGACGTTGGTAGGCGGGAACGGTGAGGAACTCTTCGAAGGTCGCGGCGGTGGACAGGGCGCGGAACAGCGTGCGCGCCTCGGAGAACTTGCCGTCGGTGAAGCCGGCGAGTTCCTCGCTCATCACCTGCTCGAGCTTCTCTTCCGACACCAGGCCGTGGCGCACCTGCTGCCAGACCTGGGCGCGGGAGATCTCGGCGGTCGCGGCGTCTTCCATCAGGTTGTAGAGCGGGACGCAGCCCTGGCCGCGCAGCCAGGCCTCGAGGTAGCGCACCCCGACGCGGATGTTGTGGCGCAGGCCTTCCTCGGTGCGGTTGCCTTCGGGCACCCCGAGGAGCTCGTCGCGGCCGATCTTCACGTCGTCGCGCAGCTTTCCGAGCTGGTTCTTGCCCGGCATGTGCTGGTCGAAGATCGCCTTGGCGACCGGCACCAGGCCCGGGTGGGCCACCCAGGTGCCGTCGTGGCCGTCTTGCACCTCGCGGAGCTTGTCGGCGCGCACCTTGGCCATCGCCGCCTCGTTCGCCGCCGGGTCGTCCTTGATGGGGATCTGCGCCGCCATGCCGCCCATCGCGTGCGCGCCGCGGCGGTGGCAGGTCTGGATGAGCTTCTGCACGTAGGCGCGCAGGAACCCCTTGTCCATCGTGAGCTGGCTGCGATCGGGCAGCAGCTGGTCGGGCTGCTTCTTGATGAAGCTGAAGATGTAGTCCCAGCGGCCGCAGTTGAGCCCGGCCGAGTGGTCCTTCAGCTCGTGGAGGATCTCGTCCATCTCGAAGGCCGCGGGCAGGGTCTCGATGAGCACGGTGGCCTTGATGCTGCCCTTCGGAACGCCGAGCGCCGCCTGGGCGTGCACGAAGACGTCGTTCCACAGCCGGGCCTCGAGGTGGCTTTCCATCTTCGGCAGGTAGAAGAACGGCCCCGCGCCGCGCTCCAGCTGCGCCTTGGCGTTGTGGAAGAAGAAGAGCCCGAAGTCGAAGAGCGAGCCGCTCATCGTCTCGCCGTCGACGGTGACGTGGGCCTCGGGCAGGTGCCACCCGCGCGGCCGCACGAAGAGCGTGGCGATGGTGGGGTTGAGCTTGTAGGCCTTGCCGTTCTCGGCGGTGAAGGTGAGGGTGCGCCGCACCGCCGCGAAGAGCGATTCCTGGCCGAGCAGCAGGTTGTCCCACGAAGGCGCGGTGGCGTCCTCGAAGTCGGCCATGAAGACGCTGGCGCCCGAGTTGAGGGCGTTGATCACCATCTTGGGGTCGGTGGGCCCGGTGATCTCCACCCGGCGGTCGAGCAGCACCTCGGGCACCGGCGCCACCTTCCAGTCGCCGGCGCGCACCGCCGCGGTCTCGGGCAGGAAGTCGTAGCGGGTCTTGCCCGCCCGGGCCTTCAGGAGCGCGCGGCGGCGGGCGTCGAAGGCGCGGTGCAGGCCGGCCACGAAGTCCAGGGCGGTAGGGGTGAGCAGCTCGCTGCGGCGCTTTCCGAGCACGTCGATCGATGGCTTCACGCGGTCACCTGAAAAGTCGTCAACGCGACTGACTCGAAGGGAAGCGACATCATAGCCTCTCATATCCCCGGAATCGTTCGATGACAAGGCGCGTTATCGTTGACTCGCGTTGTCATTGTCAATCTGGTCAAGGTCGATGTGGGACAACCTGTAAATGCACCCGGTTGACCCGGGAATCAGCATCGCTTTGGTTCCGATGAGGCTCGGGCCTGAAAAGCGCGGAGCGTTGTGTATAAGCCGCTCACCCCATGGATCTCTCGCTCCCTGACGATGTGCGGGCGTTGCAAGCGTCGCTCAAGACCTTCTGCGACACCCGGGTGCGCCCACATGCCCGCGAGTGGGACCGGACCGAGCAGTTCCCCCACGAGGTGGTGAAGGCGCTGGGCGAGCTCGGCGCGCTCGGCATCCGCGTGGGCGAGAGCTACGGCGGCGCGGGCATGGGCTCGCTCGCGGTGGCGGTGGCGGTGGAAGAGGTGGCCAAGGCCGACGGCTCGCTGGCGCTCACGGTGGCCTCGCACAACGGCCTGGGTACGAGCCACATCCGCGTCTTCGGCAACGACGCGCAGAAGCAGAAGTACCTGCCCCGGCTGGCGACGGGCGAGGCGCTGGGCGCGTGGGGCCTCACCGAGCCGGGGAGCGGGTCGGACGCGGCGGGCATGAAGACCACCGCGGTGCGCAAGGGCGCCGGCTGGGTGCTCAACGGCTCGAAGATGTTCATCACCCAGGGCACGGTGGGGCACGTGTTCGTGATCCTCGCGGTGACCAGCCCGGAGAAGAAGCAGAAGGGCATCACCGCCTTCATCCTCGACAAGGGGCAGCCCGGGTTCTCGGCCCGCGCCATTCACGGCAAGCTGGGCATGCGCTCGTCGGACACCGCCGAGCTGCACCTCGAGAACGTCGAGGTGAGCGACGCCCAGCGGCTGGGCGAGGTGGACATGGGTTTCATCAACACCCTCGCCATTCTCGACGGCGGGCGCATCACCATCGGCGCGCTCTCGGTCGGCCTGGGCCAGGCGGCGCTGGAAGCGGCGCTGCGCTACGCCAAGGAGCGCACCGCGTTCGGCCAGCCGATCGGCGAGTTCCAGGCGCTCAAGTGGATGTTCGCGGACATGCAGACCGAGCTCGACGCCGCCCGGCTGCTGGTCTACCGCGCCGCCGCGCTCGCCGACGCCGGCAAGCCGTACACGGTGGAAGCGTCGATGGCCAAGCTCTACGCGTCGGAAGCCGCGATGCGCGCCTGCAACAAGTCGCTGCAGATCCACGGCGGCTACGGGTACACCCGCGAGTTCCCCGTGGAGCGCTACCTGCGCGACGCCAAGCTCTGCGAGATCGGCGAAGGCACGAGCGAGGTGCAGCGCTCGATCATCGCCCGCGAGATCTTCAAGGCCGCATGAGCGCCGCCGCTCTCGAACAGCTCGGCCTGCAGGTGCACGAGGCCGAGGGGCTGGCCGAAGCCGAGCTGCAGCTGTTCGGCGCGCAGATCGTCAACCCGCTCTCGAGCGCCATCACCACCCGGGTGCGCTTCCAGGTGGTGGGCGAGGCGCTAGTGGTGATCGAGCCGCCCGAGCTGGTCGGGCTGCCCGCCCTGCAGATCTCCCAGCTGTCGAGCGCCAAGGCCCTGGAAGGGGTGCTGGCGGCCCAGTTCAACGACCTGCTCACGCACCTGTCGCGGCGCAGCTCCGAGCTCGCGGCGCTGGGGCTCGCGCCCAAGGTCGACAAGCGGACGCTGGAGCTGACGACCGAGCTCGAGGTGAAGCCCTACCGGTTCACGCTGGAATGCGACCGCTCGGGCCAGTTCCGGGTGACGCGCGCGGTGCGCGACGGGGCCGAGGTGACGCCGCCCGGCGGCCTGGGCTTCGAGCTGTCGGAGTTCCGCGAGAAGCAGGCCCTGGCCGCCTACCTCATGGCGCTCTTCGGCGAGACCATGAGCACGGAAGCGGCGCCGGCGCCGCGCAACGTGCACTTCGGCGAGGTGCTCAAGGCCTTCAGCCCGCACGCGCAGGTGCCGCCGCGCAGCAGCCTGGAAGTGCTCATCGAGCTCAAGGTGGGCGACGACGCCTACCGCTTCGCGGCGGCCCGGGTGTCGGGCCGCACCTTCCGCGGGCTCCTGGCGGGACAGGGCGGCAACAAGCTGTGGGCCGACCGCTTCGAGCTCGACGACTTCCCCGGGGTGGAGGCGCTGGTGGCGCGCGTCCTCGACGTGCCCATGGAGCTCGTCGAGGTCGTGCAGTGAGCCTGGCCGACCAGATCCTGAAGGGCGACATCCGCTCGGCGTCGCGGCTGATGCGGCAGATCGACGACCTCGACCCTGCGGCCACCGCCGAGCTGCGCGCGCTGTTCCCGCACACCGGCAAGGCGCTGGTGCTGGGCGTCACCGGCTCTCCCGGCGCGGGGAAGTCGACGCTCACCGACCGGCTGGTCGCGCAGTACCGCGCGCAAGGCAAGTCGGTGGGGGTGATCGCGGTCGACCCGTCGAGCCCCTTCACCGGCGGCGCGATCCTCGGCGACCGCATTCGCATGCAGGGGCACGCCACCGACCCCGGCGTCTTCATTCGCTCGCTGGCGACCCGCGGCCACCTGGGCGGGCTCTCGCGCGCCACCGGCGACTGCATCCGCGTGATGGACGCCATGGGCCGCGAGGTGGTGATCGTGGAGACGGTGGGCGTGGGTCAGGACGAGATCGACATCGCCCAGCTGGCGCACACCACGCTGGTGGTGGTGGTGCCGGGCATGGGCGACGACATCCAGGCGATCAAGGCGGGCATCCTCGAGGTGGCCGACTGCTTCGTGGTGAACAAGGCCGACCTCGACGGTGCCGACCGCATGGTGCGCGAGCTCACCGCGATGCTCGAGCTGCGGCACGCGGTGCGCGAGAAGCCCATGGACCACGACGCGCACCACCGCATGGTGCGCGCCAAGGCCGAAGGCCGCCCGGTGGAAGCCGAGCGCCAGGGCCCCGAAGAATGGGAACCGCCCATCGTGAAGACCGTGGCCGCGCGCGACCAGGGGCTCCCCGAACTGGTGAAGGCCATCGCGGCGCACCACGCGTTCCTGGAGCGCACCGGCGAGAAGGCGGCGCGCGAGCGGTCGCGGGCCCGCAGCCAGTTCCTCTCGCTCCTGCGCGACCGGCTGCTGCGCGCGGGCCTCGACCGGCTCGAGCGCCAGAAAGGGAAGCTCGACGAGGTGGCCGAGCGCATCGCCCGCCGGGAAGCCGACCCGTACCTGCTCGCCGACGAGCTGGCGAGCGCGGCCTCGTGAAGCTGAGCCCTG
Organism: Myxococcaceae bacterium; assembly: GCA_019694595.1. GTDB lineage: Bacteria > Myxococcota > Myxococcia > Myxococcales > Myxococcaceae > JAIBBQ01. Next base: position 63,191 of record JAIBBQ010000005.1, on the reverse strand, counting down.
CCGAGCGGCTCGCCGCGCTGGAAGCCCGGGTGGGGCAGCGGTTCTCGAACCAGGCGCAGGCGCTCGCGGCGCTCACCCACAAGAGCTACTGCAACGAGCACAAGAGCGAGCCGTGCCAGGACAACGAGCGGCTCGAGTTCCTCGGCGACGCGGTGATCGATCTCGCGGTGAGCCACCGGCTGATGGAACGCTTTCCCCAGGCGGCGGAAGGTGAGCTGTCGAAGCTGCGGGCGCTGATCGTCAACGAGGAAGCGCTTGAGCGCGTCTCGCGGTCGCTGCCGCTGGGCGAGTTGCTCCAGCTCGGGCGGGGCGAGGAGCTCACCGGGGGCCGGGACAAGAGCTCGGTGCTCGCCGACGCGCTCGAGGCGGTGATCGGCGCCGTCTACCTGGAGCACGGCATGATCGGCGTGCTGGCCTTCGTCGACCGCTTCTTCGCTTCCGCGCTGGCCGGGGTGGCCACCGGACAGATCGGCCAGGACTACAAGACGCTCCTGCAGGAAGGCGTGCAGGAGAAGCTCAAGCTCTCGCCGCGCTACCGGGTGGTGGCGGAGCGCGGGCCCGACCACGAGAAGGTCTTCGAGGTCGAGGTGACCATCGGCGCCGAGGTCTACGCGCGGTCGACCGGGCGCTCGAAGAAGGAAGCCGAGCAGTCGGCGGCGCGGGCGGCGCTGCAGGCGCTGGCCGAAAAAGTCGCTGGAGCGTGAGCAGGCGCTTGTCTAGCTTCCGCGCGCCATGACGCGACTGACGCTTGCTGCGACCGTGTTGCTGTCCTCCCTGGCGCTCGCCGCCGATGCCCCCAAGGCCGCCCCGCCCACGGCCGGCGCGACCGGCGCCAAGTGGATGGGGCTCGCCGAGAAGGGCACGCCGCTCTACGCGACGATGGTGACCAACCAGGGCACCATCGTGCTGCAGCTCTTCTCGAAGGACGCCCCCAAGACGGTGGCCAACTTCGTCGGCCTGGCGATGGGTGAGAAGGCGACCGCCGCCGGGGTGAAGAAGCACTTCTACGACGGCGTCATCTTCCACCGCGTGATCCCCAACTTCATGATCCAGGGCGGCGACCCGGAAGGCAGCGGCCGCGGCGGCCCGGGCTACAAGTTCGAGGACGAGTTCCAGTCGGGCCGGGGCTTCGACAAGGTGGGGCTCCTGGCGATGGCCAACGCCGGCCCGGGCACCAACGGCTCGCAGTTCTTCATCACCACCTCGACGCCGACGTACCTGAACAACCGCCACACCATCTTCGGCGAGGTGGTGCAGGGCTACGACGTGGTGGAGAAGATCAGCAACGTCGAGCGCCTGCCGGGCGACCGCCCGGTGAAGGAAGTCGTGATCCAGTCGCTGACCATCAGCGACAAGGGCCCGGCGAAGGCGCCCGCGGGCAAGGCCGCCGTCGCGGCGGAGCCGGTGAAGGAGAAGAAGTGAAGCGCGCCGGGCTGCTCCTGGCGGCGCTCGCGCTCGCCGCGTGCCCCAAGAGCGAGAAGGGCGGCGCCGGGAAGTGGATGGCGGCGGCCAAGGCCGGCACGCCGATCTACGCCACCTTCGAGACGTCGATGGGCTCGGTGGTCATCAAGCTCTACTCGAAGGAAGCGCCGGTCACCGTCGAGAACTTCGTCGGGCTCGCCTCGGGCGAGAAGCCGTGGACCGACCCGCGGACCCGCGCCCAGCAGACGGGCAAGCCGCTGTACGACGGCACCGTCTTCCACCGGGTGATCGAAGGCTTCATGGTGCAGGGCGGCGACCCCCTGGGCAACGGCACCGGTGGCCCGGGCTACGACTTCGGCGACGAGTTCCAGTCGGGCAAGACCTTCGACCGCGTCGGCCTGCTCGCCATGGCCAACGCGGGGCCCAACACCAACGGCTCCCAGTTCTTCATCACCACGTCGACGCCGACGTACCTCAACAACAAGCACACCATCTTCGGGGAGGTGGTGAAGGGGTACGACGTGGTGGAGGCGATCTCCAAGGCCCCCAAGGCCCCCGGCGACCGCCCCGACCCCGCGATCACCCTGAAGCACGTGACCCTGTCCGATTCACAGCCGTGAACCACGCCGTCTCGAGGCAACCTCAATGGGCATGATGGACGAAGCAAAGGCCGGCAAGGAGCTGTTCGCGACCTTCGACACCACCGAGGGCAAGGTGGTGGTGCGGCTCTTCAGCAAGGACGCGCCGAAGACGGTGGAGAACTTCGTGGGTCTGGCGACCGGCGAGCGCGAGTGGACCCACCCCGCGAACGACCAGAAGCAGAAGAACAAGCCGCTGTACGACGGCACCATCTTCCACCGCTGCATCAACAACTTCATGGTGCAGGGCGGCGACCCGCTCGGCCGCGGCACCGGGGGCCCGGGCTACAAGTTCGAGGACGAGTTCGGTTCCGGCCGCAAGTTCGACAAGTCGGGCCTGCTGGCGATGGCGAACGCCGGCCCGGGCACCAACGGGTCGCAGTTCTTCATCACCGTGGCGCCGACCCCGTGGCTCAACAACCGCCACACCATCTTCGGCGAGGTCGTCTCCGGCCAGGACGTGGTGGACCGGGTGGCCAACGCGATCCCCAAGGACGCGAACGACCGGCCGAAGACCGACGTGAAGATCAAGTCGCTCAAGATCTCCCTGACCCAGTAGGCACTGGCGAGCGGGGCGCCCTTCTGCCAAAGGGGGCGCTCGCGTGGCGCCGGGAACTCGCAGCGGCTTCGCCGCCCTCATCGGGCGGCCCAACGTCGGCAAGAGCACACTGCTCAACCGCCTGACGGGGGAGAAGCTCGCCATCGTGTCGCCCAAGCCGCAGACCACCCGCACCCGCATCCTGGGGGTGGTGACGCGGCCCGAAGGGCAGATCGCCTTCCTCGACACGCCCGGAGTGCACCAGGCCAAGGGTGCGCTCAACCGCTTCATGGTCGACGTGGCGCTGACCGCCGCCCAGGAAAGCGACCTGGCGCTGATGCTGGTGGAGCCCGAAGGCAAGGGCGAGCCGGAGATCGGCCCCGGCAACCGGTTCGTGCTCGAGCAGCTCAAGCAGCTCAACAAGCCGACGGTGCTGGTGATCAACAAGATCGACAGCGTGGCCAAGCGGGTGCTGCTGCCGCTGATCCAGCTCTACAGCGAGACGTTCTCGTTCGCCGAGGTGATGCCCATCTCCGCGCGCACCGGCGACGGGGTGGAAGCGCTCGCCTCGCTGGTGCTCTCGCACCTGCCGGTGGCGCCACCGATGTTCCCGCCCGACGTGTTCACCGACCAGGCGGAGCGGCTCTTGGTGGCGGAATACGTGCGCGAGCAGGTGCTGCGCCACTGCGAGCAGGAGATCCCGTATTCGGCGGCGGTGCAGGTCGAGCACTTCGACGAGTCGGAGCGGGACGACGTGGGCAACGGAAAGCGCGGGCTGGTGCGAATCCTCGCGTCGCTCTTCGTGGAGCGGGAAAGCCAGAAGGCGATCGTGATCGGCAAGCGCGGGCAGATGCTCAAGACCATCGGCTCCGACGCCCGGGCGTCGATCGAGCGGCTCCTGGGGGCCAAGGTGTTCCTGCAGCTGCAGGTGAAGGTCGAGCCCCGCTGGAGCGAGCGGCCCGAGGCGTTGAACCGGCTGGGGTACCGTCATGGCCGGTGAGCGCCGCGCACTGGTGGCCCTGGTCGGCCGGCCCAACGTGGGCAAGTCGACCCTGTTCAACCGGCTGATCGGCCGGCGTCAGGCGATCGTCGAAGACTCCCCCGGCGTCACCCGCGACCGGCACTACGCCGACGCCGAGCTGGTGGGGCGGCCGGTGACGCTCATCGACACCGGCGGCTTCGTCAGCGACGACCAGAAGGAAACGTCGATCGAGAAGCTGACCCGCCAGCAGGCCCAGGCCGCGGTGGAAGAGTGCGCGGTGGTGGTGCTGGTGACCGACGGCAGGGCAGGGCGCAACCCGGCCGACGAGGCGGTGGCCACCTTCCTGCGCAAGAGCGGCCGGCCGCTGGTGCTGGTGGTGAACAAGGCCGACGACCTGCGCCTGGGGCCGTCGCTCACCGGCGACTTCCACCGGCTGGGCCTGGGCGAGCCGCTCGCCATCTCCGCCGAGCACGGCCACGGCATCGAGACCCTGCGCGAGGCGATCGTCGCCCGGCTGCCCGAGGTCGAGGCCGCCCCCGAGGACGACGCGGAAGACGACGGCGAGGCGGCGCCCACCCGGGTGGCGATCGTCGGGCGGCCCAACGTGGGCAAGTCGACCCTGGTGAACGCGCTGCTCGGCCAGGAGCGCATGATCGCCAACGAGCTGGCGGGCACCACGCGTGACGCCATCGACTCGCCGCTGGAGCGCAACGGCCAGCGCTACGTGCTCACCGACACCGCCGGCATCCGCCGCAAGGCGGTCATCTCCCAGCGGGTGGAGCAGTTCTCGGTCATCCAGGCGCTGCGGGTGATCGAGGAATCGGACGTGGCGGCGGTGGTGATCGACGGCACCGAGCCCGCGGTGGATCAGGACGCCCGCATCGCCGGGGTGGCCGACGAGAAGTGCCGGCCGCTGTTCTTCGTGGTGAACAAGTGGGACCTGGTGCACGCGCGCCAGAAGGAAGAGAACGTGCGCGAGGAGCTCAAGCGCGCGCTGCGCTGGGTCGCCTACGCGCCGGTGCTCTTCATCTCCGCCAAGGAAGGCCGCAAGGTCGACCGGGTGCTGGAGATCGCCCGGGAGCTGCAGGCCCAGACCAACTTCAAGGCGCCCACCTCGCAGCTCAACAAGCTGCTCGAGAACGTGATCCAGGAGCACCCGCTGCCCTTCCACAACGGGAAGGCGCTGCGCATCTATTACATCGCCCAGGTGGGGACGAACCCGCCCACCTTCCAGTTCGTGTGCAACCGGCCGGGCGACATTCCAGACCGCTACAAGCGCTACCTCACCAACCAGCTGCGCGAGACCTTCGGCCTGCGGGTGCCGATTCGCCTGCGCTTCCTCGAGCGGCCGGGCAAGGCCAAGCGCGCGGCGACCGTGGCCCGCTACCGCGGCATCAAGAAGGCGCAAGCGCGTCGTTGACAGGTGGGGGTGCCACCTGCAAGGTGCGCGGCCCGATGGCTGACAAGTCCGAGAAACTGTCCCGCAAGGAGCTCAAGGCTCCCGATGAGTTCCAGAAGCTGGGCGCGCAGGCGGTGCCCTGGCTCGAGCACAACGGCCCCAAGGTCGCCATGGGCGTCGCCGTGGCCGTGGTGGGCTTCGGAGTGATGGCCACCATCAACTACATGGGCTCCCGCGGGCAGCACACCGCCCAGGGCGAGCTCGGCAGCGCGCTCAAGGTGCTGGGCCGCGACGTCAACGCCAACGCGGTGAGCGATGGTGGCCCCGACGCCCCGTTCAAGACCGAGGCGGAGCGCGAGGCGGCGCTGATCGACAGCCTCAACAAGCTCCGCGGTGCCAACAAGGGCAACACCGTGGCGGCCTCCGCCGCGCTGCCGCTCGGCCAGGCGCTCCTGCGCCAGGGCAAGGCCGACGAGGCGCTGCCGCTCTTCGACGAGTACCTGTCGTCGGCGGCCCCGGCCGACCCGCTGCGGTCCGCGGCGCTGGAAGGCAAGGGCTACGCCTTCGAGTCGAAGAAGGACTACGAGAAGGCGCTGGCGGCCTTCGAGCAGCTCTCGCGCGAGAACAAGACCGACTTCATGAAGGGCATGGGGCTCTACCACCGCGCCCGCGTGCTGCTGGAGCAGGGCAAGACCGACGAAGGCGCCCGCCAGCTGTCCGAGATCTCCAACGCGGCCCCGGGGAGCGCTGCGGCGCGCCTGGCGGCCGAGCGCATCGCGCTCCTCACGTCGCAGGGCGTGAAGGTGCCGGCGCCTTCGATCTCCGTCGACGCGGGGCACTGAGGTGACGCGGGCCTGCGCGGTCGTCACGGCGGCGCTGGCCCTGAGCGGGTGCCTGCGGGCGGTGCCGCTCACCGGCGACCCGATGATGCCGGCGCGCGACGCGCACCTGAGCCCGCCGCAGCTCTACAAGGTCGAGTGGTGGAGCCCGCTGGTGAACCCGGGCCTGCTCGAGTTCCAGCCCAGCGAGACCGCCGCCCCGGCGATCGACCCCGACACCGAAGACGTCTTCGTGGGCACCCGCGACGGGCACTTCCGCTGCGTGTCCAAGCTCGACGGCGCGGTCCGGTGGGACAAGAAGTTCGGCGGCCGCATGTTCGCGGGCGCGGCGGTGCGCGACGGCGTGGTCTACGTGCCGTCGGGCGACGGCGTCCTGCGCGCGCTCAAGGCGGGCACCGGCGAGCAGCTGTGGGACTACAGCCCCGGCGAGGAGCTGGTCACCACTCCGGTGCTGGCGGGCGGCAAGGCGCTGCTGGTGAGCCAGTCGGACACCCTGTTCGCGGTCGACGCCGAGACGGGCAAGTGGGTGTGGCAGTACCGGCGCGACCTGCCGAGCGGGTTCACGGTTCGCGGGGCAGGGCAGCCGCTGGTGGAAGGCGACCGCGTGTACCAGGGCTTCAGCGACGGCACGGTGGTCGCGCTCGGCCTCGACGACGGCGTCTCCCGCTGGGAGAAGCGGGTCACCACTTCGGGGGGCAGCCAGTTCCTCGACGTGGACTCGACCCCGGTGCTGGAGCACGGCGTGCTCTACGTGGCGAGCTACAAGGACGGGGTCGCGGCGCTCGACGCGGCGACCGGCGATCTCAAGTGGTTCACCGCCCGGCCGGGGGTCACCTCGCTGCTGCCGCGGGGCGACGTGCTCTTCACCTCCGGCGACGGCCAGGTGGCCGGCGTGCAGGCGAGCACCGGCAAGGTGCTGTGGACGCTGGAGCTGTCGGAGAAGGGCGGCAAGAAGGGGTCGAACTCGGGCCGCGGGCCGCTGCTCACCAAGAGCTACCTGCTGGTGCCCACGTCGACGGCGCTGGTCTTCGTCGACCCGTCGACCGGCACGCCGAAGATGGCGTGGAACCCCGGGCGCGGCATCTCGGCGACGCCGGCGCGGCTGGGGTCGCGGCTCTACGTGCTGTCGAACCTGGGCGACCTGTTCGCGCTGCACCTGACCGGCGGCGGGTGAGCCCCAGGCGCATTCGCGTGGTCGCCGCGCTGCTCCGCGACCCGTCGGACGCCAGCCGGTACCTCGTGCAGCAGCGGCTTCCGGGAGCCAGCAGGGCGAACCAGTGGGAGTTTCCCGGCGGCAAGGTGGAGCCGGGCGAGAGCGACGCCCAGGCGGTGGTGCGCGAGTGCCGCGAGGAGCTGGGCATCGAGGTCACCGCAGGCCGGCGGCTGTGGGGTTCCGAGCACGCGTACCCGGACCTGCTGGTGGAGCTCGAGCTGTGGAGCGCGGCGCTGGTCTCGGGCACGCCGACGCCGCTCGACGCCCAGGCGCTGCGCTTCTGCACGCCCGACGAGATGCGGGGGCTCGACCTGTGCGAGGCCGACGTGCCGCTGGTCGAGGCGCTGCGGCGAGGCCTGGGAGCCTGAAGGTGACGGGCCTCGGGCCGCTGGAGCGAACCTTCCAGCTGGTGAAGGGCGTCGGCCCGTTCCTGGAGCGAGACCTGTGGGCCAAGGGCTTCGACGGCTGGGCGTCGCTGGAGGCGGCGGTCGCGAAGGGTGCCAGCCCGCTCAACGCCCGGCTGGGCGACAAGCTGCTCACCGCCATCGCGGCGGCGCGCGCGGCGCTCGCGGGCGGAGACCTCGCGGCGCTGGCGGCGCTGGTTCCGTCGCGGGAGCACTGGCGGCTCTACCCGCACTTCGCGGCGGAGGCGGCCTTCTTCGACCTGGAGGCCGACGGCGAAGACGAGATCACCGTGGGCGGGCTGCTCGATCGCGACGGGGTGGCGAGCTTTCGCCGGGGGCTCGACCTCGACGGGCTCCCGGCGCGGCTGGCCACGCGGCCCATCTGGGTCACCTTCAACGGCGCAGTCTTCGACGTGCCGGTGCTGCGCCGCTCGTTCCCGGGAACGCCGCGCCCGCCGGTGCACCTCGATCTGCGGGTGATCTTGCGGAAGGTGAAGCTCCACGGGGGCCTCAAGGCGCTCGAGGACAAGCTCGGGCTCGGCCGACCGCCGCACCTGCGCGGGGTCAAGGGGCTCGACGCCATTCGCCTGTGGCGCGAGTTCAAGGAGCACGGCCGCGTCGACGCGCTGCGCCTGCTGGTCGAATACAACCTCTACGACGCCATCAACCTGCGCACGCTGATGGAGTGGTCGGTCAACGCCATCGCCGAGGCCTGGGCGTGGGACGTGCCTCGCGCTCCGGTCTTCGAGCGAGGTGAGGTGCTGTACGACGTCTCCCGGCTGGTGCTGGCGCTGTAGACTTCGGCCCATGGCGGGGACACCTGAGGAGCAGAGCGCGGTCACCGCGCGGGTCGGCTTCACCGAGGTGCGGCTCAAGCTCAGCCGCCTCAAGCCGGGGGGCGGGCTGCGCGAGCTGTACCGGCAGATCGCCGAGCTCGCCGCCGAGGCGATGGACGTGGACCGGGTCGGCGTGTGGTTCTTCGAGCCCGAGAACGACCTCTTGCGCTGCGCGTGGCTGCACGATCGGCGGGTGCGGCACGTCATCGACCTGAGCCCGCTGCAGGTCTCGCGGGTGCCCGTGTACGCGAGCGCGATCCGCGAGCACCGCTTCATCGCCACCGACGACGCCCAGAACGACCCGCAGACCCGAGAGCTGGCCCAGAGCTACCTGGTGCCCAACGGCATCACCTCGATGCTCGACTCGGCCATCTACCGCGACGGTCAGGTGATCGGCGTGGTGTGCCTGGAGCACGTCGGGCCGCGCCGGGGCTGGCTGCCCGAGGAGCACCAGTTCGCCGCCACGGTGGCGGACCTCCTGGCGTACTTCGTGGAAGCCGAGTCCCGGGTGGAGGTCGAGCGGCAGGCGCACCAGCTCGAGCTGCGGGCCAAGGACCAGCAGCGGCTGGAAGCCATCGCCCGGTTCGCCGCGGGCGTGGGCCACGATTTGAACAACCTCCTGGCGGTGGTGACCAACGGCCTCGAGCTTCTCGACAAGCGGCTCGACGTCGACGGCAAGCAGATTTCCCAGATGATCCGCACCTCGGCCGAACAGAGCTCGGCGCTGGTGAAGCAGCTGGTGCTCCTGGGCCGGCGCGAGCCGCCGCAGGCGCAGCTGCTGGAAGCCCGCCACCTCAAGGGGCACCTGGCGCAGCTCCTGGCCGCCACGGTGCAGCCGCCGTGGGAGGTGGCCTTCGACGTCGACGACCGGGTGACCTTCTACGCCGACGCGACCCAGCTCGAGCAGGTGGTGCTGAACCTGGTGCACAACGCCCGGGACGCGACCAAGGGTGGCGGCACGGTGCTGGTCCGGCTGCACCCGGCGCCTCGCCGTGCGGGGCCGGCGTTCAGCCAGATCCAGGTGGTGGACACCGGCCAGGGCATGAGCGACCAGGAGCTCGACCGCCTCGGGGAGCCGTTCTTCACCACCAAACCCCGCGGCAAGGGCACTGGCCTGGGCATGGCCACGGTGCTCTTGCTGGTGAACCTCCACGGCGGCCAGGTGTCGATCGACAGCACGCCCGGCGAAGGCACCACGGTGACCGTGCGCTGGCCGGCCGATGCCGAGGCCATGGAAGCGCTCGCGGCGCAGGCGCCGACGCACGAGCGGCCAGGCCTCACCGAGGCCCACGGGCGTCAGTGACGCTTCTTGCGGCCCGGGGCGGGCTTGGCGGGCTCGATCTGGCCTTCGACCTTGAGGAGCTGTTCCAGGTCCCGGTAGGTGGCGCCGCGGGCGTCGCGCAGCTCCGGGCCGACTTCGGGGTCCAGGTGGAGGCTGTAGCTGCGGCCCGGAGAGAGGGGGGCCTGGAGCGCCAACCAGTAGTCGATGCCGCCGTCGAGGGCCTGGGCTTCGTCGTCGCTCGCCACCACCTGGTCGCTGCCGTCGAGCAACCGGACACGGTAGTCGACCAGCACCGGTTCGATGCGCAGGCTGAGCTTGGTGGCGGGGCCGATCTCCACGCGGCCCGGGCCGGGCACCAGCACCTGGCTGCCGCCGTCTTTCAGCGTCAGCACCGCCGACCACACGAGTTCCGCAGGCCCGGCGTCGACCATCAGCGCGCCCGCATCACCGACGCCCACCGCCGCGTCGGCCTCGCCACCGACACCGCCGGCATCGACGGGCACAGGCGTCGCCGGCGGGCACGCCGATGACCCCAGGAGCAGCACCATCGACACCCAGCCGCGCAGCCGCATCGAGCCTGCGTATCCCGCGAGAACCCCGCCAGATCCAGCCCAACGCAACGTCTGATAATATACGTTATGTAAACCTATGTCTGACAGTGGGAACGGCTTGCCGGCGCTCGCCGCGTGGTGCCACACGCTGCCCTGGCCATGGGTCGAATCGCGGTCCTCGTGCTCGGAGTCCTGGCGGCGTGCGGCCCCGGCTATCGCGCGCCCTGTCGGTTGGCGGGCGACGCGGTGGTCGCAAGCTCGGCGGGCGGCACGGCGTGGCGTCTGACCCGGCGTCCGACGGGCTTCGAAGCCACTCAGGCAGAGACCGCGATCGACGGCGGCCTCACCTTGCGGCGGGTGACGTTCGACCAGGGGCTCTCGGTGGTGCAGACGGTGGCCAGGTCTGCCCCGCCCGGGCTGTCGACCGCAGGTGCCCCCCTGGTGCTGCCGACGGCCGGCCCCGGCGGCGAGTTCGCGGTGGTCTCCCGCGCCGACGCCGGGTTCACGGTGCGTCTGATCCCGGCCGACGGTGGCGACGGCCCGGTCCCGGCGGCGTTCGACGGCTTCCCGATCCAGGCGGAAGCCCACCGGTCGGGCCTGTGGCTCATCACCCTGAGCCCGGACGGCGGCGCCCTGCTGTCGCTCGACGCCGAGCTCCGGGAGATCGCCCGGCGGCCGCTCCCGGTCGCCGGAGGCCTCCAGGGCCCGCGGCTGCTGCCACTCGATGACTCCCACGTCGGCATCTGCGGTGCGCAGACGCTCGAGCTGCTCGACACCTCGCTGACGCAAGTCCAGCGCTGGCCGCTGCCGGAAGGTGCGACGGCCCTGTCGGCGCTGTCCGGCCAGGTCACCTCGCCGACCATGGCGTGGATCGGCCCGGAGTCGTCCCTGCTGGTGGGCTCGCCGGACAGGCCCCGGGCCTTCCGTCTGTCGTCGGCCACGGCCATCACCGGGCTCCTGGCCGCGCCCGGGCTCACCGCGGTGGTGGCACAGGTCTCCGACGGCCCGGCGAGCGGCCCCTTCCTCGCGCTGGCCGACGGCCAGGACCGCAAGCGCGGCCCCGACCTCGGCCTGACCCGGACCGGCGAAGGCAGCTTCTTCGCGGCTGCCGGGCTCTCCATCGGCGACGGTGGCCTGTCGGTGCTCGGCGCCGGGCTCCGCGACCTCACCCGCCTCGAGGTCGTCTGTGAGTAGCCGCTGGCCGCTCGTCGCGCTGGCCGCGCTGTGGGCCGCCAGCGCGAAGGCTCAGTCACCCGACGGCCAGCTGGTGTCGGCGTTCCTCGACCCGTCGTTCTCCATGGAGCCCGGCGTTCGCACCCTGGAGAGCCTCACCCCCGCCATCTACGCGTGGGATGCGCCGGTCTCCCGGGCGCTGTCGTTCGACGAGTCGTCGCCTGCGCCCAAGGTGGTGGCCGTGGCCGCCCGGGCGCTGCGCCTGGCGCTGCTCGACGTGCCCATCGCGAGCTTCCAGGGCACGCTGGTGCACGAGGTGTTCGGCCACGGGGCGCGTGCGCGCGAATTCGGCCAGTGGCCGGCGTACCAGTTCAAGGTGCCGGTCCCTTGGTCCTTCATCCTCGGCGACGGCACGCCCTTCTCCGGTCGCACGGAGTACGTGCGCAGCGGCTTCGCCGACCGCGACGACCCGGTGCACGCCGGCGGAATCGAGTCCTCGGAGCTGTCGATCGCCTGGACCTGGCGCGAGGGCCTCACGCGAGGAGAGCTGTCGGCGTTCGCCCTGGTGGGGCTCCTGCGCGACGAGGCGGACTACCTGCCCCGCTTCCTGTTCGACGGTCAGCGGCTCGGCCAGGGCGGCGTGTCGGCGGACCCGGACACCTGGTTCGACGGGCTGAGCGGCCGCTTCAACCAGTGGCGCCCGGAGGACCTGCGCGGTCTCGACCGCCGGATCCGCGTCGGGTACGCGACCAAGCTCCTCGATCCCGCGGTGTGGGTGGCGCTCAAGGGCGTGCTCTGGGACTTCCTGGTGCACGGCCGGCGCACGGTGGAGATCCCCCGCCTGTCCCGGCCGGGCGGCTGGTGGCTCCCGGGCGTCCGGGTGGTGCCTTCGCCCTTCGGCCTCGAGCACCAGCTGCGCCTCGACCTCGGCGATCAGGGGTGGCTCGTGGAGACCACGGTGCGCTTCACGAGCTCGGGCCTGGCGCAGGCGGTCGGCCTGGGCATCCACGCGTACCAGCTCCCGGTGGGCCCGGGCGTGCGGCTGGGGCTGGAGGCCGACGTGTGGGTGCAGCCGGAGCTGCTGTTCGACCTGCGCAACGTGCAGGACGCGCCGCTGCGCTTCGGCGCCGCTTCGGCGGTGCTGCTCGACGTGCAGCTCCTCGAGCGGCTGTGGTTGAGCGGAAAGCTGGGGGCCAAGCTGCCCGGCTTCCTCATGGGCCAACCGCTGCACGGCGGCCCTTACGGCTACCTGGGACTCCGGGTGTCGCTGCGGTAGCCCACGCGAAATCGGCCCTTGAATCACGGCCCCTCGTTCGGCAAGAGCCGTGGGGCCGGTTCACCGTCACCCGCCTCAAGGAGCCCCCATGTCGCGCTCGCTGAAGCTCGCGGCCGTACTCTCGGTTCTCGCCCTGCCCGCCTTCGCCGACGAAGGCATGTGGCTGCTCAATTCCTTCCCCGCGGAGGCGATGAAGAAGAAGTACGGCTCGGCCCCGACGCAGGACTGGCTCGACCACGTCCGCCTGTCGGCGGTGCGGCTCGCGGGCGGCTGCTCGGCGTCGATCGTCTCCGAGACCGGCCTGGTGATGACCAACCACCACTGCGTGCACTCGTGCGTGCAGGACCTGTCGACCCCCAAGCAGGACTTCGTGAAGAACGGCTGGTTCGCGAAGACGCAGAAGGACGAGAAGGCCTGCCCCGGCATGGAGATCAACCAGCTGGTGGAGATGACCGACGTCACCAAGCAGGTCCAGGAAGCCACCAAGGGCGTCGACGACGCGAAGTTCAACGAGGTGCAGAAGGCCAAGCTGGCCGAGCTCGAGAAGGCCTGCGGCACCAGCGACGAGCTGCGCTGCGAGGTCATCTCGCTGTACCGCGGCGGCCGCTTCGAGCTCTACAAGTACCGCCGCTTCCAGGACGTGCGGCTGGTGTTCGCGCCCGAAGTGGCGATCGCGTTCTTCGGCGGCGACCCGGACAACTTCAACTTCCCCCGCTACGACCTCGACTCGGCCTTCGTGCGCGTCTACGGCAAGGACGGCGCCCCGATGAAGATGGACCACTACCTCAAGTGGTCCTCCGAGCTGCCCAAGGAAGACGACCTGGCGTTCGTGGTCGGCAACCCCGGTGGCACCAGCCGCCTGCTCACCGTGAGCCAGCTGGAGTTCGACCGCGACGTGAAGTGGCCCGCCGGGCTGACGCGCCTGTCCGAGCTGCGCGGCATGCTCCACGAGTACGCGCACCGCGGCGCCGAGCAGCAGCGCCACTCGGAAGACACGCTCTTCTACGTCGAGAACGCCATCAAGGCGTACAAGGGCCGGCACCAGGCGCTCGCCGACAAGGCGTTCTTCGAAGGCCGCGTGGCCGCGGAGAAGGCCTTCCGCGCGAAGATCGACGCCAACCCCGAGCTCAAGAAGCAGTACGGCGGCGTGTGGGACTCGATCAGCGCGACCGAGGAGAAGGCCCGCCTGCTCCGCAAGAGCTACGCCACGCTCGAGACCACCAACTCCAGCGAGCTGCTGGGCTTCGCGCGCACCCTGCTGCGCTCGGGCGACGAGCTGCCCAAGCCCAACGGCGAGCGGCTCAAGGAGTTCTCCGACGCCCGGCTGCCGCAGCTCAAGCAGTCGATCACCAAGAAGGCGCCGATCTACGACGAGTTCGAGACCATGATGCTCGGCTGGCAGCTCACCAAGCTCCGCGAGGAGCTGGGCGCCGACAACGCGGTGGTGAAGAAGATCTTCGGCAAGCAGAGCCCGGAAGCGCTCGCCGCGGCGGCGGTCAAGGGCACCAAGCTGAAGGACGAGAAGGTGCGCGCCGCGCTGTTCGAAGGCGGCAAGGCGAAGATCGACGCGGCGAAGGACCCGATGATCGAGCTCGCGCGGCTCTACGACGCCGACGCCCGCGCGGTGCGCAAGCAGTGGGAAGCGGAAGTGGAAGGGCCGCTCAAGAAGCAGGGCGAGCTGCTGGCGAAGGCGAACTTCGCGCTCAACGGCACCTCGAGCTACCCCGACGCCACCTTCACCCAGCGCATCAGCTACGGCACCATCAAGGGCTTCAAGGACGACACCGGTGACTACCGGCCGTTCACCACCCTCGCCGGCGCCTTCGAGCGCCACACCGGGGCCGACCCCTTCGCGCTGCCCAAGACCTGGCTCGACGCCAAGTCGAAGCTCTTGCTGGAGACGCCGTTCAACCTCTGCACCACCAACGACATCATCGGGGGCAACTCCGGCTCGCCGATGGTGAACGCCAAGGGCGAGGTCATCGGCCTGGTGTTCGACGGCAACATCCACTCGCTGGGCGGTGAGTACGGCTTCGACGAGAAGCTCAACCGCGCCGTCGCGGTGCACTCGGCGGCGATCACCGAGGCGCTGGAGAAGATCTACGGCGCCAAGCGTCTGGTCGACGAGCTGCGCCCTGCCGGCGCCGCCAAGGCCGGCGACAAGTAAGGCGCGCCCATGACGCCCGCCCAGGGTCCTTCGCTGCTCGGGGAACCGGCCGCACCTCCCCCGGCGGCACCGATCGGACGGGGCGGGCTGCCGTGGCTCACCCTCACCACCCTCTTCGTGCTGGTGGTGGGGTTCCTGGTGGAGGTGGGCACCTCGCCCGACCCGACCACCGGGGCGCTGGCCGCTTCCGTCGACACGCTGGTGCTGATGGGCGGCACCATGCGCACGCTGGTGGTGGGCGACCACGAGTGGTGGCGGGTGTTCCTCGCGCCCCTGCTCCACGGCGACCTGATTCACATCGCGCTCAACGGCTTCGCGCTCGCCATGGCGGGCATGCTGCTCGAGAGCCTGGTGGGCCGGGGCCGGTGGCTCGCCACCTGGACCGTGGGCGCGCTCGCGGGCTCGCTGGCGTCGCTGGCGGTGACCAAGGAGAACGTCGTCTCGGTGGGCGCCTCGGGCGCGGTGATGGCGCTGCTCGCGGCGGTGATGGTGGTCGCGATGCGCATCGAAGGCCCGGCGCGCAGCCAGATCCAGGTGCAGGTGGCCCGCCTGCTGGTCCCTTCGCTGCTGCCGATCGTCGCCGTGCGCAGCGGCGGCAACATCGACTTCGGAGCCCACTTCGGCGGCGCCTTCGCGGGTGCGCTCCTCGGGCTGGTGTGGCTCAAGGAAGGCGCGCTGGCCCGGGTGGTGGGCGGCCTGGCCACCGCGGTGGGCCTGGGGCTCTTGACGACGACGGTGGTGGCGGTGGGCATCGCGGCGCGCGAGCGCCCGTCGCTCCTCGTCGAGCTCGGCAAGGCCAAGGCCGAGGCGCTGGGGCCGGAGCTCGCCGCGGCCTGCACCGCGGGCTCCAAGCGCGCCTGCCTAATGCACGCGCAGAACCTCATCTACGGCGAGCCACCGCAGCTGGAACAGGCAGTGGCGATCCTCGAGAAGCCGTGCGCCTCGGGAGACGCCGAGGCCTGCTTCCACCTCGCCAACGCCTACGATCGCTCGTCGGCGAAGCCCTTCACCGACGAGAAGGCCAAGGCGCTGTGGTCGAAGGCCTGCGACGAGAAGCTCGGCGGCGGGTGCTTCAACCTGGCGCTGTGGCTCGAGAACCAGAGCCCCATCGACGACGAGGCGGTGAGCGCGGCGTACCGGGCCGGCTGCGCGCTCAAGTACGGCAAGGCCTGCACGGGCCTCGCGGTCGCGATCTACCAGCTGCCCGGCAAGGCCGCGGAGGCGCTGGAGACGGCGCGCGCGGGCTGCGCGCTGGACACCAAGGAGTCGTGCTGGCTCGTGGGCCGGTTCCTGTCCCAGGGCATCGGGGTCGAGCTCACGACGGTGACCACGCCCGGGTACCTCAACGAGGCGGTGAAGTTCCACGAGAAGGCCTGCACCCTGGGCGACGTGCGCGGGTGCAATTCGGCTGGCGTGCTCTACCGCGACGGCGACCTGGGCCCCGGCGCGGTGGACCTCGAGAAGGCCATCGGGCTCCTCGAGAAGGCCTGCGCGACTGCGGACCCGCTGGGCTGCACGAACCTCGGCGAGGCGCTCGCCAAGCGGCCCAAGGAGAAGCGCGACCCCAAGCGTGAGTTCGAGCTGTTCGACGCCGCCTGTGCCGGCGGCTCGGTCGCCGGGTGCGACGATCTGCTCTCGGCGGTGATGCGGGCCGACGTGAACACCGAAGGCCCGAAGTACCGGCCGCACCTCGAGGCCGCGTGCGAGAAGAAGATCGCCACCGCGTGCCGTGCGGTCGCGCTCTTCGACGAGCAAGGCATCGGGGGCCCGGTGAACCTCGAGCGGTCGACCCAGCTGCTCGAGCAGGGCTGCGCGGGCGGCGAGGCGCTGTCCTGCGCCTGGCTGGCGGACAACCTGGTCAAGGCGCCGCCGCTGAGCCGCGCCACCATCGACCGCGCCGACGGGCTGTACGAGACGGCGTGCAACGCCGGCTACCACGATGCCTGCGAGCGCCGGGCCAAGGTGCGCGCGATGGTGCCGGCCAAGCGCTGACGCGCCGGCGTCACTCCCACTCGATGGTGGCGGGCGGCTTCGACGAGATGTCGTAGACGACCCGGTTGATGCCCCGCACTTCGTTGATGATGCGGCTCGACATCTTCGCCAGCAGTTCGTGCGGCAGGCGGGCCCAGTCGGCGGTCATGCCGTCGACGCTGGTCACCGCCCGAATGGCGCAGCATTCCTCGTAGGTGCGCTCGTCGCCCATCACGCCGACGCTGCGCACCGGCAACAGCACCGCGAAGGACTGCCAGAGCTCGCGCTCGAGCCCCGCGGCCTTGATCTCCTCGCGCACCACCACGTCGGCGCCGCGCAGCACCTCGAGGCGGGCCGCGGTCACTTCCCCCAGGCAGCGAATGGCGAGGCCCGGGCCGGGGAACGGCTGCCGGCCGATGACGTCGTCGGGCATGCCCAGCTCGCGGCCGAGCGCGCGGACCTCGTCCTTGAAGAGCTCGCGCAGCGGTTCCACCAGCTTGAGCTTCATCTTCTCGGGCAGGCCGCCGACGTTGTGGTGGCTCTTGATGGTGACCGACGGGCCCTTGGTGGACACCGACTCGATGACGTCGGGGTACAGCGTGCCCTGGGCGAGGAACTGGGCATCTTCCACCCGCCGCGCGGCTTCCTCGAAGACGGCGATGAACTCGTAGCCGATGGCCTTGCGCTTGGCCTCGGGGTCGGTGACCCCGGCGAGCTTGCGCAGGAAGCGCTCGCGGGCGTCGATCACCTCGAGCCGCATGTGGAAGCGGCCCTTGAACATCGCCTCCACCTGCTCGCGCTCGCCGGTGCGCAGCAGGCCGTTGTCCACGAAGATGCACTGCAGCTTGTCGCCGATGGCGCGGTGGATGAGGACCGCGGCCACCGAGCTGTCCACCCCGCCGGAGAGGCCGCAGATGACCGTGCCCTGCCCCACCTGCGCGCGGATCTTGGCTTCGGTTTCCTGCGCGAAGCCCTTCATCGTCCACGCGCCCGACAGCTTGCAGTCGTTGAAGAGGAACGACTGCAGCATCTCGCGCCCGCGCAGCGAGTGGACCACCTCGGGGTGGAACTGCAGCCCGTAGATGGGCTTGCTCTCGTGGGCCGCGGCGGCGAACGGGGCGTTGTCGGTGCGGCCGATGGGCACGAAGCCGACCGGGAGCTGCTCGACGCGGTCGCCGTGGCTCATCCACACCTTGAGCTGCTCGTGCTTGCTGAAGGCCGCGAAGGGCCCGCGGGGCACCAGCACTTCCACTTCCGCCGGGCCGTACTCGCGGCGCGCGCCCTTGTCGACGCGGCCGCCGAGGAGCTTGGCGAGCAGCTGCAGGCCGTAGCAGATGCCCAGCACCGGCACGTTGGCTTCGAAGACGAAGGGGTCGCAGCGCGGCGACCCGGCCTGCTCCACCGAATGCGGGCTCCCCGACAGGATGATGCCCTTCGGCGCGAAGGCCTTGATGGCGGCGGCGTCGAGGTCGGGCCGGTGGATCTCGCAGTACACCCCGAGTTCCCGGACCCGCCGGGCGATCAGCTGCGTGTACTGGCTCCCGAAGTCGAGGATCAGCACCCGCTCGTCGTGCAAGGCCATCGCCGTTCGTCCTCTCACCGTGATGCGTTGACACCGCCGTCTAGCGAAACGAGACTTTCGCGCAATGCTCAAGCGACTGGTGGCAGCGGCGGCGGCGGTGGTCCTTTCCGGGTGCGTCAAGGAGATCACCTCGGAAGAGCGCCTGGAGCGCGAGACCCAGTCGAAGGACCCCAAGAGCGCCGCCACCGCGGAAGAGCTGTCGCGCATCAAGTGCAGCGACACCAACGACACGCTGCAGAAGGCGCGCAACGACACCCGCCCGGAGACCGACCGGCTGCAGACGTACATCGAGCTCTACGAGTCGCTCAACGCCCGCCGGCAGAAGTTCGAAGAGGCGATGAGCCGCAACCCCGATCTCGCCTACAAGGAAGGCAGCCAGGAGCTGGTCGCCGCGCGCGAGGAATGCGTGCAGCAGTCGGCCGACGTGAAGGTGGAATTCGAGCGCTACGTGCGCGAGCTGGTCGACGTGCCCACCGTGCAGGAGATCCGCGGCGGCTCGACGGTGGTGGTGGCCCGGCTGGACTTCACCGTGCTGCGCCAGGCGATCGAGACGCTCAACGGCGACGACCGCGACGCCCTGCTCAACCGGGTGGCGAACGCCGAGAAGAAGGTCGAAGTGAAGCCCGACGCCAAGAAGCCGAAGAAGTAGCGGCTACTCCAGGCGGTAGTTGGGCGCTTCCTCGGTGATGATCACGTCGTGCACGTGGCTCTCCTTGAGCCCGGCCGAGGTGATCTGGACGAACTGGGCCTTGGCCTGGAGCTCGGCGATGGTGCCGCAGCCGACGTAGCCCATGCCGCTGCGCAGGCCGCCGAGGAGCTGAAAGACGTTCATCGCCACCGGGCCCTTGTACGGCACGCGGCCTTCGATGCCTTCGGGCACCAGCTTGCCGGCGTCTTCCACTCCGCCCTGGAAGTAGCGGTCCTTGGAGCCTTCCTTCATCGCGCCCAGCGAGCCCATGCCCCGGTACGACTTGTAGCTGCGGCCCTGGAAGAGAATGGTGTCGCCCGGCGACTCCTCGGTGCCCGCGAAGAGCGAGCCGATCATCACCGTGCTGGCGCCGGCGGCGATGGCCTTCACCACGTCGCCCGAGTACTTCACGCCGCCGTCGGCGATGACCGGGACGCCCTGGGCCTGCGCCACGCGGGCGCACTCGTCGATGGCGGTGATCTGCGGCACGCCGACGCCGGCGACCACCCGGGTGGTGCAGATGGAGCCGGGCCCGATGCCCACCTTGACCGCGTCCACCCCGGCGTCGATGAGCGCCCGGGTCGCCTCGCCGGTGGCCACGTTGCCGGCGACGAGCTGCACGGTGCTGCCCACCTGGGCGCGGGTGGCCTTGACCGCCTCCAGCACGCCCTTCGAGTGGCCGTGCGCGGTGTCGACGACGATCACGTCGCAGCCGGCCTTGAGCAGCGCCTCGACGCGGGCCTCGCGATCGGCGCCCACGCCCACCGCGGCGGCGACCAGCAGGCGCTCGCGGGCGTCCTTGGCGGCGTTGGGGAACACCCGGCGCTTCTCGAGATCCTTGACGGTGATGAGGCCCTTGAGCTCGTTCTTGGCGTCGACCACCAGCAGCTTCTCGATGCGGTGCTGATGCAGCAGCTCGAGCGCCTGCGACGGCAGCACGCCTTCGCGCGCGGTGACGAGTTCCTGGGTCATCACCTTGGCGACCGACTGCCGCAGGTCCTTCTCGAAGCGCACGTCGCGGCGGGTGACGATGCCCACCAGCTTGTTCCGGTCGACCACGGGGATGCCGGAGACGCCGTGGGTCTGCATCAGCTCGAGCACGCGGGACACCGGCGCGCCGGGGTCGATGGTGACGGGGTCGGCCACGAAGCCGCTCTCGTGCTTCTTCACCTTGGCGACCTGGGCGGCCTGCGCCTCGGGGGTCATGTTCTTGTGGATGACGCCGAGGCCCCCTTCCTGGGCCATGGCGACGGCCATGCGCGCCTCGGTGACGGTGTCCATCGCCGAGGAGATCAGCGGGATGGGGAGCTTGAGCGAGCGGGTGAGCTGGGTGCCCAGCTCGACCTGGTGGGGGAGCACGCTGGAAGCCGCGGGCACCAGGAGCACGTCGTCGAAGGTCAGACCCAACTTGATCGTCTGGGGCAGCATGGGCGGGCTCTAGCACAAGAGCCCGCCCCCGACGTCACCTGCGGATCAGCGCGAGGCGAGCGTCATCGCGACCGCGCGCGCCTTTTCCAGCAGCTCGACGAACTGGCGGCGATCGGCGGTGTCGGCCGCGCCCCGGGCGAGCGCCAGCACGTCGTCGTAGCGGGTGCCCTTGGCGTGGGGAGACTGGCGGAAGAGCTCGGCGGCGCCCATCACCGCGGCGGCGAACTGGAAGTCCTTGCCGGCGGCCTCCGCGCTGGAATGCAGCGCCGCGGCGTGCACGGGGAACGCCCATTCCGAGGCCTCGGTGCCCCGCGGCTTCTTGGCGCGCACCCGCACCGTGGCCAGGCCTTCACCGGCCCCCGCCGCGAGCTCGAGCTCGTAGAGCGCGGTCACCGAGTGGCCCGAGCCGACCTCGCCGGCGTCGACCTTGTCGTTGCGGAAGTCGCGGTCGGCGAGGTCGCGGTTCTCGTACCCCACGAGCCGGTACCGCTTCACCTGCGCGGGGTCGAAGTCGACCTGGAACTTCACGTCCTGGGCGACGACCTCGAGGGTAGACCCCAGCTGCTCGACGAAGATGCGGTGCGCCTCGAAGAGCGAGTCGCAATAGAAGTGGTTGCCGTTGCCCTTGTCGGCGAGCTGCTCCATCAGCCCGTCCTTGTAGTTGCCCATGCCGAAGCCGACGGTGGTGAGCGTCACCCCTTCCTTCACGTGGCCCTGGATCAGCTTCAGGATGTCGTCGTGCGAGGTGGCGCCCACGTTGGCGTCGCCGTCGGACAGCACCAGCACCCGCGAGAACGAGCGGGCGTCGAGCCCCTTCACCGCCTGGGCGTAGGCGAGCTCGATGCCCGACGACATCGCGGTCGAGCCCCCGGCAGACAGGCCTTCGATCGCCTCGTGAATCGCGACCCGGTGCTCGATGCCGGTGGGCGGCAGCACCAGCGACACCCGGCCGGCGTAGGTGACCAGCGCCACGGTGTCGCCGTCGCGCAGGTTGTCGACCAGCAGCCGCAGCGCCCGCTTGGCGAGCGGCAGCCGATCAGGCCCCTGCATGCTCCCCGACACGTCGACCAGGAAGGTGAGGTGCGCCTGCTTGCGCTCGCTGACCGCGAGGCGCCGGGCCTGCACGCCCACGCGCAGCAGCGTCTTGCCGGCGGTGAAGGGCGACGGCGCCGCGTCGAGCGTCACCGCGAGCGGCCCTTCGGTGGGCTCGGGGTAGCGGTAGCGGAAGTAGTTGAGCCATTCCTCGACCCGCACCGAGTCCGGCGGAGGCAGCTCGCCCCCGAGGAGCTTGCGGCGCGCCACGGTGTAGCTGGCGGTGTCGACGTCGGCGGCGAAGGTCGACAGGTGATCGGCGCTGGCCTCGACCCAGCCGTTGATCGACGCCGGCCCGTAGTCCTCGCCCGGGGAGCGCAGGTCGCCGCCCTTGAGCCCCATGCGCCCCGAGACGACCGGGCCCGCGACGCCGGCACCGTGGCCGACGGCCCCGAGGCCACCTCCTCCGTGACCGATGCCACTCCCGACTCCGGCGCCCAGGCCGCCTGGCCCGAAGACGTTCGAGGCCGCACCTTGGTTGAGGGAGCCGAGCAAACCGGCTCGCGACAGCTTCTTCTGGTCTTCCATTGTCTTGCCTTGGACTTCGCCCACCTGCGGGCCGGGCAGCGCCTTTGCCAGAACGTCTTTCCCCATCGCTCCGTCTTCACGCTTGGCGTTCGAAGGAGCCGCCTGCGACACCTCGAGCGGTGGTTTCGTCTGACAGCCTGCGAGCACACACATCACCACTGCGGCGGAGAGCCTGCGGCGCATCGAATGCCTCTTTCCTTGGTGGGGAACGATCTACGAACGGTCACGACATCGCGGGGGCGGCAGGGTTCCCACCCCCGCCAAAGTGCTGGCAAACCGGCGTCGCACCAAGGACACTAGGCGTCCCGTGGCGGACCCGATTGGCCTGTCGGTGAAGCTGCCGTTTGGCAGCCCCGAGGAATTCCTTCAGAAGTACGGCGTGAACTTGACCCGGGGGGGCATCTACCTCCGCGCCAAGTCGCTCAAGGCGCCAGGGACCAAGATCGTCCTCGACCTGCGGCTGTCGAACGGCGACCGCTTGCTCCACGCGCAGGCCGAGGTGGCCTGGGTCACCGGGGCGTCGGGCACCGGCGTCACCGGCATGGGCATCAAGTTCCTCCAGCCGGACGAGGCGAGCCAGCGCTTCCTCGACTCGGTGGCGGCCACCCTGCCCCACGCCAAGAGCGACGAGCCGCCGCTCCCCGCCAACGTGGGCCCCGCGGAGAAGAACCCGGCGGCGGTGGCCCCGGTGGTGCCCGCGTCGCAGGTCGAGAAGCCGCTGCCGTCGCAGGAGAAGGGCCGCGTCGTGGTGCAGAGCGCGGCCCCGACCATCGCCGCTCCGGCCTTCGAGGCGCCCACCGAGCCGCCCAAGCGCGACGGGCCGATCATCGGCATCGACCTCGGCACCACGAACTCCTGCGCGGCCTTCGTGAAGGGCGGCAAGCCGCAGGTGCTCAAGTCCCGCGAGGGGTACCACACGGTGCCGTCGATCCTCGCGCTCAACGCCCGCGGCAAGCTGGTGGTCGGGCACCCCGCGAAGGGCCAGCTGCTCACCAACCCCCGGCTCACGGTGTACGGCGCCAAGCGCCTGGTGGGCCGCGCCTTCGAGTCGCCGGTGGTGCAGGAGATCAAGGACCGCTTCGCCTACGAGATCTGCCCTGGCCCCGAAGGCGACGCGGCGGTCCGCCTGGGCGACCGCGTCTACACGCTGCAGCAGATCTCGGCGCTGATCCTCCGCGAGGTCCGCGAGCTCGCGCAGCTCCAGCTCGCCACGCCGGTGTCCCGCGCGGTGATCACCGTGCCCGCCTACTACAACGACAACCAGCGCCAGGCGGTGCGGGAAGCGGGCCGGCTGGCAGGGCTCCACGTGGAGCGCATCGTCAACGAGCCCACCGCGGCGGCGCTGGCGTTCGGCTACGGGCGCAAGCTGTCGAAGCGCATCCTGATCTACGACCTCGGCGGCGGCACCTTCGACGCCTCGGTGCTGGAGCTGAACGACACCATCTACGAGGTGGTCTCGACGGGCGGCGACACGTTCCTCGGCGGTCTCGACTTCGACAACGCCATCGTGGCGTACCTCTTCGAGCAGTTCACCGCGAAGACCGGGCTCAAGTTCCAGGGCGACCGGGTGGCGATGCAGCGCGTGCTCGACGCGGCGGAGCGGGCCAAGTGCGCGCTGTCCGAGCGCACCGAGGCGCGGGTCCACGTGCCCTTCCTCACCATGGTCGACGGCAAGCCGCTCGACCTCGACGTCACGCTCACCCGCACCGCGCTCTACGATCTCACCCGCGAGCTGGTGGCCCGCACCATCAAGGTCTGCGGCGAGGTGCTCGCGGCGCGCAACCTGAAGGCGTCCGACATCGACGAGGTGATCCTCGTCGGTGGCCAGAGCCGCTTCCCGCTGGTGCACGAGCAGATCGAGGCGTTCTTCGGCAAGAAGCCCGCCCACAACGTGCACCCCGACGAGGCGGTGGCGCTCGGCGCCGCGCTGCTGGCGAATTCCTTGTCAAACGCCGACGGCATCGTGCTCATCGACGTGCTGCCGATGACCATCGGCGTGGGCCTGCCCGGGGGGCGCTTCAAGCCGGTGATCCCCCGCAACACCACCCTGCCCACCAAGCGCTCGCACGTGCACCACACCACGCGCGACGATCAGCCCGAGCTCGAGCTCACCGTCTTCCAGGGCGAAGGCAACGGCGCGCTCGACAACGAGTACCTGGGCACGGTGAAGCTCACCGGGCTGCCCAAGGGCCCCAAGGGCTCGGTGCACGTCGAGCTCTCGTTCGAGGTCACCAGCGAGTGCCTGCTCAACCTCACCGCCCGCGAGGAGACGACCGGGCGCGAGGTCAAGGTGACGCTCACCACCAAGGACACCCCCGCGACCGTGCGCCAGAAGCTGGGCGACGCCGCAGCGGCGCCGGGTGCCCCGCCCGCGCCCGCTTCCACCAAGGTGAGCGCCGCCAAGCTCGCCCCGGTGCCCGGCCCCGCCGCCGCGGCGCCCCCTGCCGAGGCCAAGCCGAAGAAGGGGTTCCTCGGCTGGCTCAAGGGCCTGTTCGGCGGCTGACGCGGTCAGCCGGCCAGGTGCCTCGGCGGGCTCGCCGCCTGGCGGCGCCCTTCTTCGAATTGCTTGCACCTATGGTGAGGGTCGGGGTTCCATACGGGTATGGCCACCAAAGGACTCGCCAACGACGCGTTTGCCCGGGCGATGCAGGGACTGGCTCGCGCCAAGCCCGCGGAGGCCGCCACCGCCGCGCGGCGCGTCGACATGCTGCCCGATCAGACCCGGCGCGCCGGCACCGAGGTCCAGCCCGACGGCGTCATCTCGCAAGGCGAGCTGTCGTCCTTCGTGGCGATGGGCCGGACCGTGGCCCAGGGGCTCTCGGCGCCCGAGAAGCGCATGGCGCAGGCCGCCGGGGTGCTCTACCAGGCGATGTACGAGACTCCGGCCCAGGCGATGCGGCTGATGACGACGCCGCCCCAGGTGGCGTGGGTGAAGGAAGTGCCCATCTCCACCCTGTCCGGGCGCCTGCAGGTGCTCCAGAGCTCGCCGCCCACCGGCCGCCCGGTGCTGGACACCGATCTGAAGGCGTTCGCCCAGCGCGTCGCCGGCGCCGGCCAGCGCACCATCGGCCCCGACGACTTCGCCAAGGCGCTGCAGGTCTTCACGCCGGACGAGCACTACCTGGCGAAGGAGCTCTTCAACCGGCTCTACTTCTCGAAGCCCCTGGCCACCATCGACACCACCGGTGCGACGCCGGGCGGGCGGGCGGCGACGCTCACCAGCACCATCACCGGGACCGGCGACCTCCCGACGGGCGGCTACCACCCCGGCGCGAGCCCGGTGACCTACGCGCTCCACGCCTCGCACGTGCTCGAGCTGACGCTCCATGCCCGGGAGTCCGTGGTCGACCTGAACAGCGGCCAGACCTGGACCCCCGACCGCTCCCACAAGGTGAGCATTCCCCTGGCCGGCCCCACCGAGCTGGCGATCGTCACCCGGGGTGTGCGTGGTCAGGTGAAGGAACGCCTGCTGATCGACGAGCCGCGCGAGCTGTCGAACGGCGTGGTCGCCTAGCGCCGTCAGCGGGCGCGGATGCGCTCGAGTTCGCCCAGCGCCGCCTGCAGGTACTTGCCCGAGAGCTTGCGGCCCACGAGCGTCTGCGCGAGCTCACCGGCGTGCACCAGCTTCTGGAGCGAGACCCCGGTCGAGATGCCCAGCCCGTCGAGCATGTAGACCAGGTCCTCGCTGGCGAGGTTGCCCGCGGCGCCCGGCGCGTACGGGCAGCCGCCCAGGCCGCCCACGCTGGCGTCGAAGGTGGTGACGCCCATCGACAGGCCGACCAGCGCGTTGGCGAGCGCGGTGCCCCGGGTGTCGTGGAAGTGCAGCGCGATCTTCTCTCGCGGGAAGATGGGGAAGATCGCCTCCAGCAGCTCGGCGGTCTGCCCCGGGGTGCCCACGCCGATCGTGTCGCCCAGCGACAGCTGGTAGAGCCCGAGACGCTCGAGCCGCGTGCAGAGCGCGACCACCTGGGCGGTCGACACCTTGCCTTCGTACGGGCAGCCCCAGACGGTGGACAGGTAGCAGCGCACCCGCATGCCGGCGGCGCGCGCGGCGTCGCTCACCTCGTGCGCGGTGGCCACCGCCTCGTCGACGGTCTTGTTGATGTTCTTGCGCGAGTGCGCCTCGGTCACCGAGAGGAAGACCGCGGCTTCCTGCAGGCCGGCGGCGCGCGCGCGCTCGAGCCCCTTCAGGTTGGGGACCAGCGCCGAGTAGACGACCCCGGCGCGCCGCGGGAGCAGCTCCAGCACCTTCTCGGCGTCGGCGAGCTGGGGCACCCACCGGGGCGAGACGAAGCTCGAGACCTCGATGCGGCGGACGCCGGCGTCGACCAGCGCCTCGATGAGCCGCACCTTGTCTTCGGTGCTCAGCGTGCGCAGCTCGTTCTGGAGCCCGTCGCGCGGGCCCACCTCGTAGAGCTGCACTTCCCTGGGCAGCGTGGCCAGCACCGGCGAACCGTGACCCGCTGTGCTGGCCTGCGCCATGGGAGACCGCCCGTCAGACCCGGTTGGGAATGTTCTGGTTGATCCAGCTGACGATGTCCTGGGTGCTCGCGCCGGGGGTGAAGATCGCGCTCACGCCCTTCTGCTTCAGCACCGGGATGTCGCCGTCGGGGATGATGCCGCCCCCGAACACCTTGATGTCGGCGGCCTTCTGCGCCCGCAGGAGCTCGATGACCGCGGGGAAGAGCGTCAGGTGGGCGCCGGACATGATCGACATGCCGATGGCGTCGACGTCTTCCTGGATCGCGGCGCTGACGATCATCTCGGGCGTCTGGTGCAGCCCCGTGTAGATGACCTCCATGCCCGCGTCGCGCAGCGCCCGGGCGATGATCTTCGCGCCCCGGTCGTGACCGTCGAGGCCAGGCTTCGCCACCAGGATTCTCAGCTTCCGTTCACCCACGTCGCACTCCCACGATGAGATCCGTAGCGTCCGCACCAAGCGGCCGCCCATCTGCGGCTCCATGCATGAAATCTGCTCGAAAACCAACAGCTTCCAGCAACGCGAGCAGCTCTTCGGGGAAATAGTACCGGATGAAGTAGGTGGCGGTCATGACGCGCCCGTCCGGGGTGGTCAGCGTCCGGGTGGTGTGGTCCTTCCCGGTGCGGGCGTCGAAGCGGGCGATCTCCAGCAGGTGCGACCCGTCGGGCAGCGCCCCGTCGAACCGGGCTTCGGGCTCGGCCTCGAGTGGCCCCCGGGGCAGCGTGTGCACCACGAAGCGGGCCCCGGGCTTCAGCGCCCGGGCCACCTCGGCGAAGAGCACCTGCTGCCGCTCGTCCTCGAAGGTGAGCAGCGCGTTGTACCAGCCGTAGGCGCCCCCCATGGACCCGGTGCGCAGCGGCAGCCGGAAGAAGTCGGCCTGCGCGCAGGGCGCACAGGTCCGGGCCTCCTCGAGGGAGAGGCGGTCGAAGTCCACCCCCACGAAGCCAGGGGGCTGGGCGTACAGGTGCCGGCCGTGGCCACAGCCCAGGTCGACCACCGGGCCCTGGGCGCCTGCGAAGGTGCGGGCGAGGAAGGCCCGCTCGTCGGAGGTGGCCTTCGCCGAGAGGAACGGCCGGGTGCTGCGCAGGTAGAGCTCGCCCCAGAAGGGCTCAGATCGACGAGACGTCACTGTCTTCGCCGTCGGAGAGCCCGCGGGTGACCCGATCGAGCATCAGCTGCACGGCGTCGCCGTCGAAGCGAGCGGACGCCCCGGGCGGCAGCGCGAGCACGGGGATGATGCGCTCCACCCGGCGCGCGAGCTCGCCCAGGCTCAGCTCGGCGAGCTGATCGGGGTGGTGGCCCGACTCGCAGGCGAACAGCCAGCCGCTGTCGCGCTGCGCGTGCGGCTCCACCCGGGTGCCCACGAAGGGTCCGGTGCCCAGGCAGGCGCAGGCCCGGGCGAGCGCGCCGACGTGCGGCGACTCGCCGGACAGCCCGTGGGCTTCGAGCAGCGTGCGCTGCGCCGCCGAGCGCTCCAGCGCGAAGGTGAGCTCGGCCTCGGCGGGCTCCCACGGCAGCGTGCGCCCGAGCACCTCGAGCGCGCCCACGCCCGGGAAGCGCTCGGGCGACAGCAGGCGCAGCACCAGCGGCGGGTGCCAGCCGCGGAACGGGGTGCCGTCGGGCGTCGCGCTGCGGAAGGTGAGCGTCTCCAGCCCGAACGCCACCTGGGCGCCGCCTTCGACGCGGCGGCGCTGGCCGAAGATCCAGTCGGCGAAGTGCGCGCACAGCAGCGTGGCGTCTTCGATGAGCGCGTGGCCCTTGAACTGGAACGAGAGTTCCTTCTGTCCGAGCTTCGACAGCCCCACCGTCTCCGCGCGCAGCCCGTGCTCGCCCTGCTCCCGGAAGGCGATGGAGAACAGGTCCTCGGGCAGCGGCTCGTCGGGCAGGTCGCCCAGCTTGTCCACCGGCTGGGGCCAGAGCTTGAGCACGTCGAGCACCCAGCCTTCGCGGCCGGCCACCGCGGCGAGCAAGGTCTGGTGGGCCATGGCGAAGAAGGCGCCCGCATCGCCCTTCACCGGCGCGGCGATCGACAGCAGGAAGCCGGCCCCGTGAGGCGCCCGGGTGAAGGCGCTGACGTGCGGGCCGAAGAGCTCGTCGCTCGGCTCGTGGGTGAAGCCGGTGGCCAGCGGCGTCAGGGACACGTCGAGGCCGCGCGGCGCCGCGGGCGCCACCGGAGGCGCGTCGAGGAACAGGGCGTAGTCGGCGCGAAGCATCGCCATCGAAGGCTGCGGACTGTAGCGCGGCAGGTCGCCGCGCACAGGTGGATCCGCGATCGAAACGACCGCCTAGAACACGCCGCCTTCGCGGTAGGCGCCCCAGACCTTGCGGAACACGTCGCTCACCTCGCCCAGGGTCGCGTAGGCCTTCACCGCCTCGAGCACCGGGGGCATCAGGTTGTCGGTGCCGCGGCAGGCGGCCTCGACCTTGGCGAGCGCGGCGTCGACCTTCGTCTGGTCGCGCTGCGCCTTCACCTGCTTCAGGCGGTCGATCTGCTCGTTCTGCACCCGCTCGTCGATGTGGAGCAGCTCCATCGGCGTCTGCTTGTCGGCCTTGAAGGCGTTGACCCCGACGATCAGGCGGTCGCCCTGCTCCACCTCGCGCTGGAAGCGGTAGGCGCTCTCGCCGATCTCCTTCTGGGGGTACTGCTCTTCGACCGCGCGGATGATGCCGCCCAGCTCGTCGATGCGGCGGATGTAGTCGTTCGCCCGCTTCTCGGTCTCGTCGGTGAGGTACTCGACGAAGTAGCTGCCGGCGAGCGGGTCGACCACGCGGTCGACGCCCGACTCGTGGGCGATCAGCTGCTGGGTGCGCAGCGCGATGGTGACCGCGTCCTCGGTGGGCAGCGCGTAGGTCTCGTCGAGCGAGTTGGTGTGGAGCGACTGGGTGCCGCCCAGCACCGCGGCCAGCGCCTGCAGCGACGTGCGCACCACGTTGTTGTACGGCTGCTGCGCGGTGAGCGAGACGCCCGCGGTCTGCGCGTGGGTGCGCAGGGTCATCGAGCGCGGGTCCTTGGCGCCGAAGCGTTCCTTCATCGTCTTCGCCCAGATGCGGCGGGCGGCGCGGAACTTGGCGACTTCCTCGAAGAAGTCGTTGTGCACGTCCCAGAAGAAGCTGAGGCGGGGCGCGAAGTCGTCGACCTTGAGGCCGCGCTTCACGCACTCCTCGACGTAGCCGATGCCGTCGGCGAGCGTGAAGGCGAGCTCCTGCACCGCCGTCGCCCCCGCTTCCCTGATGTGGTACCCGCTGATCGACACCGGGTGCCACTTGGGCATGTGCTTGGTGCAGTACTCGATCATGTCCACCACGATGCGCACCGCCGGGCGCGGGGGGACGATCCACTCCTTCTGGGCGATGTACTCCTTCAGCATGTCGTTCTGGATGGTGCCGCCCAGCTTGGCCATCGGCACGCCCTGCTTCTCGGCGACCGCGATGTACATGCAGAGCGCGACGATCGCCGACGCGTTGATGGTCATCGAGGTGGTGACCTGATCGAGCGCGATGCCCTCGAAGAGGATCTCGAAGTCCTTCAGCGTGGAGATGGCGACGCCTTCCTTGCCCACCTCGCCCCGCGACATCGAGTGGTCGGCGTCGTACCCCATGAGCGCCGGCATATCGAAGGCGGTCGACAGCCCCGTCACGCCCTGGCTGATGAGATACTTGAAGCGCTTGTTGGTGTCGGCCGGGGTGCCGAAGCCGGCGAACTGGCGCATCGTCCACAGGCGGCTGCGGTACATCGTGGGCTGCACGCCGCGGGTGAAGGGGTACTCGCCCGGGAAGCCGAGGTCGGCCTCGGTGCTGGTGCGGTGCGCGGCCGTCGCCAGCGCGGGAATCGGAATGCCGGAGTCGGTGGTGAAGGCCGGCCGCCGGGTGGGCAGCTTGGCGAGCGCCGGCCCGAGCGTCTGGCTTTCCCAGCGGCGCAGCCCGGCGTCGACCTTGGGGGCCTTCGCCGGCTTGGCAGCGGCGCGCTTGGACTTGGCCGCCTTGCCCTTGGGCAGCGGCTTGGCGGCGCGAGCCGACTTGCGAGAGACGACCTTGACCTTCTTGGGCTTCGAGCGAGCGCGGGAACGGGCCATGGCGGTCGAATACCACCGCACGCTATTGGCCGTCACCGCCTACCACTTCGTTTGCTGGTACCGCTCTCGATCAAGTACGTCGATTCGGCCGGTTTCTTGGTGACCATCTTCGAACTCGAAGTCGACGCGAAGTTCTCCAGCCTCAGCGAAGTTGCAGGGCTCAAGAACGAACTGAAGGCTCATCGCATCCATCGGACCAGCGGGAGTGACTTGCAACTCTCTACGCTCGGGCACCGCGCCAGGCACCCGGACCCAGATGATCACTTTCTCCGACGGCTTTTCGGCTCTGACGCACGCATAGAGGACCAGCCTGCGTAGCGTCGCAGGAAAGCTTCCCTCGACAATGAGCGCACTGCCGTACGCGCCGACCAGGAACATCTTCTTCGACTGTTCTTGGCGAACTTCATCACAGATGACGAAGTAACAAAGCCGAGGCGTCGGACTCACGTTGTGATTTCCTCCGCCCAATTCTCTGCCGTGCTTGGCGAGGAAACGGATGCCGAGGTGCGAACTGGCGACGCCTCCACGGACGCGTGGCCCGTTGGGTTCGCAGGGGAAGAGTTCGTAGCTGACAGAGCAATCGTCAGCACAACTGAAGCAGCACTTAGCCGGGGCCGCAGGTCTACCCGCCAGGGAATGGCTTCAGTGCTCGTCCGCACCTCAGGCCTCTGGGACACCGCGACTGTTGTCGACACTACCGACACCCCTAGGCGAGCTGGCGCCCGCTCTTCCGAAATGACCTTTGGTCGGTAACCAACTGACAACAGGTAGGTTTCAATTGCCTTGGGATACTCAGCACTTCCCCGGCGCGCCTCGATCCGCTGGGGCGGAAACCCAACAAACTCGGCGAGATCTTGGCCGAGTAGCCCTTCAAGCAGCTTCGCGACCCTCGCAGAGGTTCCGACGACCGTGACGAGCCCCTCGCACCACTCTGCACGCGCGAGAAGCGGACCTCTTCCATTTCCGCTACTAATTTCGATTGTGAAATTCATTAGAGCGCCTTAAATAGGTGGAAGTCCGAAAAGGCCGGCAACACCGTAACCGTTCGAAACGTCTCGTCCATGTCAAACCAACCCCTTTCTAGTGGTCGACCGGGCGCAATTCCGTTTTCACGTTGATACTCGTCCCAAAGGTCCTCGACCTTTGAGCGATAGCCCATGCTGAGTTCAAACCCTAGCTTTTGCCACACCTGAGATCGAACCGCATCGCACCCAGCGTTCAAATGAACCTCAGCTGCCTGCCACTTCCGGAACAACGCTTCTTCCCGCCTGTAGATTTCGCGGGCGAGTCCCTTCCGTCGGAACTCTTTTTCCAGGCACATCATATGGTTGAACGCTACGCGTCCCAGCCCTGTCTGGCCCCGAAGGCTCGACCGAACTCGTAGATATCGACGAATTCCAGGTCGACCGTCAGCCCCAGAGATACAGCGGCCTGACCGATCGAACAGTTTGACGAGCCAGGTGGCGTCGGGTTGCAGTGGTTCAAAGTCGATGACCGTCCTCGAGTCGTCGACGAAATCGAACTGAGATCCCAAACCTGAGTACGCTTGCACAACGTCCTGTCGACACAGAGGGGCCAGTGCCACGTCGATTGCGTCCAGGGTCACCATGGCGTGCTGACCGCCCTACGCATTTACCGCCGGGTGCTCCCCGCTCTTGATGCGGTTTTCCTTGGCGCGCCCGAGCCGGCGGGCCGCCTCTTCCAGCACCGGGCCGCTCTTGCAGAAGGCGAAGCGGGCCAGCTTGGCGGCGTGGCCCTTGTGGGCCTCGGCGTAGAAGGCCGACGGGGGAATGGCGGCCACCCGCACGTCGCGGGTGAGCCAGCGGCAGAAGGCGACGTCGTCGTCGAAGGCGTACGCCCGGGTGTCCACCATCAGGAAGTAGCTGCCTTCGGTCACGTACGGGGGCAGCCGCGCCTCGGTGAGCGCGCGCGCGAGCAGATCGCGCCGCTGGTGGTACTCGCGCACCACGTCACGGAAGAACGTGTCGGGGAGCATCAGCGCCTTGGCCACCGCGTGCTGGAACGGCGTGGCGGTGGCGAAGGTCGCCCACTGGTGCACCTTGGCGACCGCTCGCACCAGGGGGGCCGGCCCGAGTGCCCAGCCCACCTTCCACCCGGTGTACGAGAAGGTCTTGCCGGCGCTGGAGATGGTCAGGGTGCGATCGGCGAGGTTGGGCACCGTCGCCGTGCGCACGTGCCGGGCCGGGGCGAAGACCAGGTGCTCGTAGACCTCGTCGCTCACCACGGTGGCGCCGTACTTCGAGGCGAGCTGGCCGATGAGCTCGAGCTCCTCGCGGAGAAACACCTTGCCGGTCGGGTTGTGCGGCGT
Source organism: Myxococcaceae bacterium (assembly GCA_019694595.1). Taxonomy (GTDB): domain Bacteria; phylum Myxococcota; class Myxococcia; order Myxococcales; family Myxococcaceae; genus JAIBBQ01. The sequence goes on along the minus strand of JAIBBQ010000005.1, from coordinate 30,300 downwards.
GTTGAGGAGCACCAGCCGCGTCTTGTTGCTGAACGCCGCCTTGAGCTCGCCTTCGTCGAACCACCACGCGGCGTGGCCGAGGTCGGGCGGCCGCAGCCGCACCATGCGCGGCACCGCCTGGGCGAGCTGGATGCCGGCGAAGTACGAGTCGTACCAGGGCTCGAAGAGCACCACCTCGTCGCCCGGGTCCACCAGCCCGAGGATCGCGTCGAGCAGCGCTTCGGTGGCCCCCGACGTCACCACCACCTCGGTGTCGGGATTCACCGTCTGCTCGTAGAAGCGCTGGGCGTGGGCGGCCACCGCGTGGCGGAGCTCGGGCACCCCGAGCATGGGGGCGTACTGGTTCTTGCCCTGCGCCATCGCCTCGGCCGCGGCCTGCTTGAGCTCGGCGGGGCCGTCGAAGTCGGGGAAGCCCTGCCCCAGGTTCACCGCCTGGCACTCCACCGCGAGCTTGCTGAACTCGGTGAAGACGGTGGTGCCGAACGAGGCCACCCGCTGGGCTTCCACACCGCGCCGTGCGCTCATGACCGCCCCATGATCAGGTAGACGACCGCCGCCACCACGAAGGCCAGGAAGGCGCCGAGCGCCGCCATGGTGAAGGCCCGCGAGCTCGGCTCTCCCGGCGCCGCGGTCGGCAGCTCGGTGCTCTGGCGGCGCTGATCGCTCTCGCGGATCGCTTCGTCGAGCATCACGCGACTGGCGCTGCGGGTGACCGGCTCCTCGGACGAGAGCGACTTGCCCTGCAGTCCGGTCTGGAGCACCTCGCGCATGTGCTGGATGTACTTGTCGCTCCCCAGGTAGGCGCTCAGCGCGCGCAGCCCGCGCTGGAGCCGATCGACGTCGGCGCCGGCCACGTCGTAGGTGACCTCGTACGGTGACGGCGCGAGGCGGTCGACGGCCGTGGGGCTCAGGGCCCCGGTCCGCAGCGAGCCGCCGCGCTCCCAGCTGAAGTGGTCGTCGAAGAGCGACAGCTCCTGCCGCGACACCTTGCCCACCGCGTCGACGTAGGTCACCAGGTCGGCGCCCTTGGCGCCGCGGTGCCAGATGGTGCGCGCCCCGTCGGGATCGGGCGGCGACTCCACGGCCCTGATCCGGAACATGGTGTCCACCGCGGCGCGCAGCTCTGGGTCGGTCCGGGAACGGGGCATGTTCGAGGGAGCGGCCGACAGTCTAGCCATGACGCGGCCGTCCTTGTGGGGGCATCCTGGCATGGCAGAGTGCGCGGCCCAGTTTCTGGAAAGCCGCGTGAGGCCCCGAATGCTCCGTCGTTCTCGCTGGTTGCTCCTGCTGTCGCTGGCCGCCTGCCCGCCGAAGAAGGTCGACCCGCCGGTCACGGTCGATCGCTGCGAGGCCGACCTCGCCGGGTTGAACGTGTTCTCCCAGGTCGGCAGCGGGGCGAAGGCCAAGAAGATCGAGCAAGCCTCTGAGCTGGTGGGCGGGCCGTATGCCCAGGGCGAGGTGGGCGACTACCTGCTCCAGAACGACAAGATCCGCGTCGTGGTGCAGCGGCCCATTCGCTACATCGGACCCGCGCCGTACGGCGGCAACATCATCGACGCCGACCTGGTGCGGCCTGCCGGCGAATCGCCGCGCGATCAGTTCGGCAAGTTCGAGGTGCTCTATTCCTTCGGGCGCACCGTCAACACCAAGGTGGTCGAGGTGCTGCAAGACGGGTCCAGCGGTGGCCCCGCGGTGATCGCCGCCACCGGCACCGACGAGCTGTTCGACTACGTCAACGTGAACAGCGTGCTGGGCGACTTCCTCGGGCCCTCGGTGAAGCTCACCCTGGACCCCGAAGCGCCGCTGCCGCTCAAGGTGACCACCTACTACGTGCTCTCGCCGGGCGAGAACCGGGTGCGGGTGCTCACCGCGCTCTGCAACACCAAGAACGACGGCGTCACCACCGCCATGGGCGACATCATCGAGCAGGGCGGCGTCACCGACTTCTTCAATCCCGCGGGCTGCGTCAACGGCACCGGCGCCGGAGGCTGCCTGGTCGACCCTGCCCCGTGGTTCGGGTACCAGAGCGACGAGGTGGCGTACGGCTTTCGCACCGCGAGGCTGTCGAACCTGCAGCAGATCGAGCCGGCGAACGCGATCCTCATCGCCAGCGGCGTGGTGGGCATGCTCGCCGGCGGTGAGAGCCTCAACGGTCTGCTCTCGTGGGCCGACCCCATGGCCACCAGCCGACCCGGACTGGTGCGCATCGCCCCCAACAAGAGCGCGCTGTACCTGCGCGACATGCACGTCGGGCGCGACCTGGGCGACATCGTCTCGCAGTTCGCGGCGGTCGATCAGACGCCCAAGGCGCGCCTCAAGGCCACGGTGACCATGGCCGACGGCAGCCCGGCGAAGCGGGTGCGCGTCTCGGTGGTGGACCAGGCGACCAAGAAGGAAGTCACCATTCTCCTCACCGACGACGCGGGCCTGGCCAAGGCCGACCTCGCGCCAGGCGATTACCGCCTGCGGGTGGGCGTGGTGGGCCACGTCATCGAGCCGGAGGTCGCGGTGCAGGTGCCGTCGTCGGGCGAGGTGACGGCCGACCTCAAGGTGGGCGCGAGCCGGCGCCTGAGCGTCGAGGTGGTGGACCCGTTCGGCGCCCCGCTCACCGCCAAGGTGCTGGTGGTGTGCCCCGGTGGGCCGTGCGCCACCAAGCGCAGCGACTACCGGCAGTTCCTCGACGTGGAGAACCTGCCGTCGACGCTGGCGGCGATGGAGTTCGCCGACGGCACCGGCAAGGTGAGCTTCGAGGTGCCCCCCGGCCAGTACGAGGTCTTCGTCACCCGCGGCATGGAGTACTCGGCGTTCCCCGACACCTTCCCCCTGAAGGGCGCGCCGGTCGATCTCGGCACGGCGGATCAGACGCTCAAGGCGACGCTGGCCCACGTCATCGACACCACCGGGTACCTGAGCGCCGACCTGCACGTGCACGCGGTCTCGAGCCCCGACAGCTCGGTGGACAACGCGCAGCGGGTGCGCAGCTTCGCGGCGGAAGGCGTCGACGTGCTGGTCTCCACCGACCACGACTACCTGTTCGACTTCGCGCCGGTGATCGCCTCGGTCGGCGTGGCGAACCAGATGACGTCGATGATCGGCTGCGAGGTGACGCCCTTCGACTACGGGCACTTCCAGGGCTACCCGCTGGTGCCCAGCGTGGGGCCGGGCAATGGCGCCTTCGACTGGGCCGGCGGCGATGGGCCGTCGCTGCGGCTCGACCAGCTCTTCGACGGGCTGCACCAGGCGCACCCGGGGGCGATCGTGCAGATCAACCACCCCCGCGGCTCCAGCGGCGCGCTGACTCAGCTCAAGGTGGACACCGCGACCGGCGCTTCCCACGAGAAGGCGGCCCGCTTCCGCATGGCGGACAACCCCGCGGCGACCGACGCCGACACCAAGCTGTTCTCGGGCGCATTCGACGCCTTCGAGGTCGAGAACGGCATCACCCCGAGCTTCACCGGCCTCAACGACTGGATGACGTTCATGTCGCGCGGCTGGGTGAAGACGGCCACCGGCGTGTCCGACTCGCACGACCTCAACGAGAACCTGGGCGGCTACGCGCGCACCTGGGCCCGGGTCGGCTCGGACGATCTCAAGACCTTCGACCCCAAGGCGTTCGCCGACGCCATCCGCGCGCACCGGGCGGTGCTGTCGTCGGGCCCCTTCATCACCATGACGGCGCGCAAGGTGGTGGGCGGCGTGCCCACGGGCGACCCGGTGGCGGTGGGCGACACCCTCTCGCTCGACGCCAAGGTGGGCGAGCAGGTCGAGCTCACGGTCGACGTGCAGGCCCCGGAATGGATGCGCTACGAGTCGATCGAGCTCTACACGTACACCACGGGCCGAGAGGCGCTGAACGGGGCGTCGAACAGCGCCTGGCCCGACGCCCGCATCTTCCAGAAGAAGAGCTACGCGCAGCAGGTGCTGCCGGTGGAGGCGGTGCCCGGCCTCAACGGCTTCACCGCGCGGCGCATTCACACCCGGGACACCTTCACGGTGAGCCCGACGGCCGACACCTGGTACGTGGCGATGGTGCGCTCCGGCACCGGCGGCGCCCTGCTCTTCCCGCTCGGCTGGCACGGCGTGGGCTGCGACAAGGGCGTCTGCACGGCGGACCAGGCGCGCCCGGTGGGGCTCACCAACGCGATCCTCATCGACGCCGACAAGAGCGGGGCCTACGACACCTTCCCGCTGCAGCAGGGGCTGAGCGCGCCGCGCACGGCTGCACCGCCGCCGGCCGCGCTGCCGGTCCAGCGCCGCGTGCCGACGGAAGACGAGGCCCGCGATGCGCTGCGGCGGATGCTCCGCCACCAGCACGAGTGAGCGCTCGGTCGTTCGATCCGAACCTCCACCGCTGGACGAGGCGAACGCCTCGCCGCCTCGAGCCGCGGGAGCGGGCGAGAGGCAAACCTCAGCTCTTCTTGGCCCACTCGTCGTGCATGGGCAGCCCGTCGTTGGGCGTCGCCTCGTAGTCCGCGCGGCTCGCCCAGTAGATGTGGGCCAGCGACTTGAGCCCGGTGGGCTGATCGAGCACGCCAGCGCAGATGGACAGCTTGGGCCGGGCGTCGTCGTAGAAGAGGCTCGAGCCGCACTCCTTGCAGAACCCGCGCTTCGACTTCCCGTTCGGCGTCGGCACCCACTTGAGACCCGCGTCGGCCTGGAAGGTCACGGTCTCGCGAGGCGCGTTGGTCCAGTGCCCGGTGCCGCCGTGCCAGCGCCGGCATTCCGAGCAATGGCAGTAGGCGACGTCGCGCAGCGGCCCCGAGACGGTGAACTTGACCGCGCTGCAGGAACAGCGACCGGTGACGCTCACGGGTCCCTCCAGAGGACGAGGCCTGCCTTGGCGTCGGGGTTGCCGATGGTCGGGTAGCTGAACGCCAGCGTCAGCTTGTTGTCGCTGCCGTACGCCGCGGTGACGTGCTCGCCCGCGAAGTTGAGCAGGTGCCCCTTGTCGGGCGAACAGGTGGTGAAGGTGGTGCCATCGGTGGACAGCGACAGCTTCGGCCCGCCGCACTGCTGCTGCTGCGGGTTGGCGGCGAAGTTCCCCACCAGCGCGATCTTCCCCGAGCTGCTGATGGCGAGCGCCTGGAACAGCCGGGTGATCTCCGCGCCCGCGACGCTCGAGGTCCGCGGCATGCTGATCGGCGTCGTCCAGGCCGAGCCGGCGGTCGACGACTGGTACCAGAGCAGCCCTTCGGGGTCGGCCTGCCGCAGCAGGTGGTAGCCGACGCTGGGGTTGGCGCCCTTGAAGGCCAGGCTCAGCGACGGCTTCCGGTTGCCGGTGAAGTCGGTGACGCTGCCCGAGTCGGTGACCTTGGTCGCCGAGGTCGACGGCGGGGCCCAGTAGATGACGTTCAGGGTGGTGAGCGGGTCCGCGCTGCCGAAGTACGCCAGCGCCGGCGCGTGGGTGGGCCCGAGCGCCATCGCGAACGGCGCGTCGAATTGCGAGGCGGTGTCGGACAGGTTGGGCGCCAGCACCGCCGCGCTGAAGGCGGTGGTCAAGGTGCGGGTCCGGTACTTCACCGCGCCGCAGGCGTTGCCGCTGGTGCAGCGCCCTTCCCCGTCGAACCAGGCGGCGTGAATGGCTCCGTCGTAGAGCGCGAGCTGGGGGTTCGACACCTTGGCCGAGCCGGTGTCGCTCACCGTCTCGATGTTCCAGGTGGCCCCTTCGTCGGTGGACAGCGCGAGCTTCACGGCGGGCATGGAGTGAACGAAGAGCACGCCCAGGGTGCCCTTCACCGGGTCGCGGGCGAGCGAGACCTGCTGCAGCGGGGCGGCGTGCGCCACCGCGCCGACGGTGCCGATCACCACCGGGACCTGGAACCTCTTGTCCACGCCGTTCCAGCGCGTGAAGGCCACCTGGGAATCGAGTTCCACGCCGTCGCCGTTGGGGTCGGCGTCGAGGTACGCGAGCATCGGCTGGTTGAACTGGTCGAGCGCGAGCGAGAGCCCGTCACCCAGGCGGCGGCCGAGCGGCGGATCGTTGAGTTCGACCGCGGTCAGGTAGCTGCCGACTGGCGGGTCCTCGCCCTTCATCCGCACCATGCCGGCGTCCACGCCCGCGTCCATCGGGCCGGCGTCGACGCCCGAGTCCATCACCATCATCTGCGGCGTGCTGCTGCAGGCCGCACACAGCAGTGCTCCGAGGAGCACCGAAACGCTTCGCAGGGTCATGAAACTCCTCGTGGGGTCAGGCGGCGGCCGACTTCAGGATTTCGCGGGCGATCACCAGCCGCTGGATCTCGCTGGTGCCCTCGTAGATGGTCTGCACGCGCGCGTCGCGCAGGTAGCGCTCGACGGGGAACTCGTCGATGTACCCGTAGCCGCCGTGCAGCTGCACCGCCTTGTCACAGACGCGGTTCGCCATCTCGGAGGCGTAGAGCTTGGCCATCGACGCTTCGCGCGTGAACGGCTGCTTGGTCTCCTTGAGGTACGCCGCCCGGAGGCTGAGCAGCGTCGCCGCTTCGACCTGGACCTGCATGTCGGCGAGCATGAAGCGCAGCGCCTGGAACTCGCCGATCGGCTTGCCGAAGGCCTTGCGGTCCTTCACGTAGCTGCAGCTCGCCTCGATCGCCGCGCGGGCCACGCCCACGGCCTGCGCCGAGATGCCGATGCGGCCGCCGTCGAGCGCGATCATCGCCAGCTTGAAGCCTTCGCCTTCCTTGGCGAGCAGGTTCTCCGCCGGGATGGCGCAGTTCTCGAAGGTGAGCGGCACGGTGTTCGACCCGCGCAGCCCCATCTTGTCTTCGGGCTTGCCGACGATGAGCCCCGGGGTGCCCTGCTCCACGATGAAGCACGAGAGGCCCTTGGAGCCGGTGTTGGCGGTGCGCGCCCACACCACCATCACGCCCGCGTAGGCGCCGGAGCTGATCCACTGCTTGGCGCCGTTGAGCACCCACTGGTTGCCCTGGCGCACCGCGGTCGTCTTGAGCGCCGAGGCGTCGCTGCCGGTGTGGGGCTCGCTGAGCGCGAAGGCCCCGGCGATCGCCTCGCCGGAGGTGAGCCTGGGCACGAACTTCTTCTTCTGGGCCTCGGTGCCGTACGCGCAGATGAGCTCCGCGCACATGTTGGTCACTGCCATGCCCACCGCGGTCGCCGCGCACGCCTGGGAGATCTCGTTCACCACCAGCGTGTAGGCCACCACGCCGGCTTCCGCGCCGCCGAGCTCGGCAGGCACGTTGACCCCCAGGAACCCGAGCTCGCCCATCTGCTTGTAGACGTCGGCGGGGAAGCGCTCTTCCCGGTCGGTCTGCCGGGCCCGCGGCGCCACCACCTCGCGCGCGAACTTCCGCGCCGAATCGCGGATGAGCGCTTGCGTCTCGTTGAGCTCGAGCTCCACGTCACTCCACCGCCTTCAGGTTGAAGGGGAACTCGATGGGGTGCCCCTTGCCGTCGGCCGGCTTGGGGAAGCTCATCGCGGAGAGGACCGAGATCACGCACTCGTGGAGGTGCGGGTCCTTGAGCGTGGTGCCCTTCTTCTCGACCTTGGGCTTGGACACGGTGCCTTCGCCGGTGATGGTGAAGCTGGTCATCAGCTTCCCTTCCTCGGCCTTCTTCTTCCCGGCGAGGTGCTCCTCGTAGCAGCCCTGGATCTGCGGCTGGTAGAAGGCCACCACCGTCTTGATGGACTCCGGCGTGAACGGCATCTTGGTCACGTCGGGGCCCGGGCGCGCGGGCGCCTCGGTGCCACCGTCGGCGGTGGGCGCGGGGGCCGCGGCACCGGCGGCGGCGTCCTTGATCAGCCCCTTCATGGTGTCGTTCTTCTGGCCCTTGTCGGCCGTCAGCAGCAGCAGCACGGTGAGCGCGAGCGAGGTCATGGTCAGTCCTTGAGGAGGTTGGCGGAGATGACGATGCGCTGGATCTCGCTCGTCCCTTCGTAGATCTCGGTGATGCGCGCGTCGCGCACGTGGCGCTCGGCGTCCATCTCCTTCGAGTAGCCCATGCCGCCGTGCACCTGGAGCGCCTTGTTGGCCACCCGGCTCGCGACCTCGCTGGCGAACAGCTTGGCCATCGAGCTCTGCTGGCTGTGGCGCTCGCCCTTGTCCTTCATCAGCGCGGCGCGGAGCGTGAGCAGGCGGGCCGCGTCGAGCTCGGTCGCCATGTCGGCGAGCATGAACTGGATCGCCTGGTGGTCGCGGATCGGCTTGCCGAACGTCTTGCGCTCGCCGGAGTAGCGCAGCGCTTCCTCGTAGGCGGCGCGGCCGATGCCCAGCGCCTGGGCGGCGATGCCGATGCGGCCGCCGTCGAGCGTGGACATGGCGACCTTGAAGCCCTCGCCTTCCTTCCCGAGGATGTTCTTGGCCGGCACCTTCACGTCTTCCAGGTAGATGGTGCAGCTCCAGGCGCCGTTGATGCCCATCTTCTTGTCGGGCGGCTGGCGGTTGAAGCCGGGCGTGCTGGTGGGCACCAGGAACGCGGTGATGCCCTTGTTGCCCTTGGACTTGTCGGTCATCGTGAACAGGACGATGGCGTCGGCCTTGGGGCCCACGGTGATCCAGTTCTTGGAGCCGTTGATGATGTACTCGTCGCCCTTGCGCACCGCGACGGTCTGCTGGGCGGCGGCGTCGGAGCCGGCCTCGGGCTCGGTGAGGCCGAAGCACCCGAGCTTCTCGCCGCGGGCGAACGGCACCAGGAATTCCTGCTTCTGGGCCTCGGTGCCGAACTTCATCACCGGGTCGCAGTAGAGCGAGTTGTTCACGCTCATGATCACGCCGGTGGAACCGCAGCCCCGGCTGATCTCCTCGATCGCCAGCGCGTAGCAGACGTTGTCCAGGCCGGCGCCGCCGTACTGCTCGGGGACCGCCACGCCGAGCAGGCCGAGCTCGGCGAGCTTCTTCACCGCGCTCTCGGGCCAGGCGTGCGCCTCGTCCCACTTGCGCGCGTTGGGGATGAGTTCCTTCAGCGCGAATTCACGGCACGTCTTCTGGATGTCGCGCTGGACCTCGGTGAGCTCGAAATTCATGGCCCGGGATTAGCCAACTCGCCCGAGCGAGGGAAGCACTCACTGACCGGTGAATGACGCAGCGCGCTTCTCGAGGAAGGCCTTCATGCCTTCCTTCTGGTCGGCGGTGCCGAACAGGTCCACGAAGGCGTGGCGCTCGAGCTCGCAGCCCTTCTCGAGCGAGAGGTCGAACCCCTGCTCGATGGCCTTCTTCGCCTGGGCCACCGCGATGGGGCCGCGGGTGGCGATCTTCTTGCCGAGCTCGGCGGCGCGGGCGAGCAGCGCGTCGGGGGCCACCACCTCGTTCACCAGGCCGAGCTGCAGCGCCTTGGCGGCGTCGATGGCGTCGCCGGTGAAGATGAGCTGTTTGGCCATCGCCTTGCCCAGGAGCCGGGTGAGGCGCTGGGTGCCCCCGAAGCCGGGGATCACCGCGAGCGAGACCTCGGGCAGGCCGAGCTTGGCCTTCTCGGAGGCGATGATGAAGTCGCACGCCAGCGCCAGCTCGCAGCCGCCGCCGAGGGCGAAGCCGTTGACCGCCGCGATGGTGGGGACCTTGAGCGCCTCGAGGGAGGCGAGCACCCGCTGCCCTTCGGCAGCGAAGGCGAGCGCCTGCTCCTTGGTGAGCCCGGCCATCTCCGCGATGTCCGCGCCGGCGACGAAGGCCTTCTCGCCCCCGCCGGTGACGATGAGCGCCCGCGTCTCCTTGCGCGCGCGCACCTCGCCGAGCGCCTGGTCGAGCTCGCGGATGACCTGGGCGTTGAGCGCGTTGAGCGCCTTCGGCCGGTTGATGGTCAGGGTGGACAGCGCGCCGTCGTGGGCGAGGACGATGGTCTCGAAGGGCATGCCCAGCCGCTTAGATCGTTCTCCGGTCGTTGTGCGAGCAGAACGGCATCAGCGCGGAGCGAGCCGCATGGTCCCGCCGTCGTACGGGCGAATCAGCACCGAGTCGCTCGTGGTGATGACCTCCACGTCGTCGGAGAGGTTGCCGTAGGAGGCGAGCTCGATGCGCCCCTGGTAGGGCACCGGCGTCACGTGGGTGAGCGACGGGCCCAGATTCAGAACGCCACCTTGGCAGTTGAGGTGGGTCCTGGGCGTGTGGTTGCCGCCACCTCTGGCAAAACTCGGCCCTGGGAAGGGCGACCGATTGGCGAGCGGCGGAGCCTCCATGGCGACCCACGCTTCAAGGTAGCCCGGAGCGCCTTGCACGAAGACCGGCTCTCCCCCGCTCCGCTCTTCGAGCGCGAGGAACGTGCCCGCGCCGCACTCCATTGGCCAGAGGCGCCCGAGGTCAGCCGTCGTCGGGCCCAGATCCGACATCGGACACCGGGGCCCGCCATCGGCACCGCCGAGCGGGACAGGCCCGAAGCAGACACCCGCATCGTTGGCCTGCATGAGCCAACGCCCATTCTGGGTGACCGCGAACGGCACCAGCTCGCCGCCGACCCACGGCGAACTCGCGATCTCGGTCAGCGAGCCTGCATCGAACGCGAACCGTCTGACGGCAGACGGTTCCACCCCGAGCAGATCACCGTTGGGAAGGATCGCCAACCGCAGGTCGACGGACGCTGGCGTCGACCCGGTTCGCACCAGTGCGCCACCATCGGCATCGACCCACCGCTCGAGCCCAGCGTCGCCCACCGACCACAGGACCGGGTCGGCGATGGTGAACGACTCCACTCCGGGGAGCTGTTGAACCACTCGCCGATTCGAGAACACGCCAAGTCCGTCGTGCTCGGGGAACCGGCACACGATGGCGCCGCTGGTCAGGATCGACGCGCGCACGCAGCGAACACTGGCAGGAACCTCGAGCGCGATTCCTGAATCAGCGCGCGGCAGCGCCGCCGTCGTCACGATTCTCTTCCAGAACATGGAGGCGCCGTAGGTCGGGATCGCCTCGTAGAGACCGGGCTCATCCGGCAAGAACTCCGCGTAGTAGTTGCCACCGTGTGGCGTGACGACTGACGCGTAGTCGCGGCCCCCGACCCTGTGCAGGTGAGCGTCCAGCGGCCCTGGATCGCGCGGGCACTGACGGTCGAGGACTACCTCGGTCGTGCGGCCGACCTCCACGACGGTGGAAATGTGGCCGATCGCCCCGCCGCCCGACGCGGACTCACAGGCAGCACCGCCTCCGTCCGCGCTGCTTCCTCCGGAGCCGCCGGCGCTCGCACCACCGCCACTCGCTCCGCCGGAACCTGGGCTCGAACAGCTTCCGAACGTCGAAAGCCCACCGATCGCCGCAAGCACCAGAGCCGCTCTCAGCAGCTCACGCCTCGTCGTGCCCAGCATGGAATCCACCCAGGAAGAGCGGCCCTGGCCCCGGGGGGGCGCTCCACGGGTCATCGTACCGTGGAACACCCTCGGCGCGAGGGGCCCCCGCCCCCCTCAGTACGTGTAGAAGCCGCGGCCCGACTTTTTCCCCACCCAGCCGGCGGCGACGTACTGCCTCAGCAGGGGGCACGGGCGGTACTTGGAGTCGCCCAGGCCCTGGTGGAGCACCTCGGCGATCGCCAGACAGGTGTCGAGGCCGATGAAGTCCGCCAGCTGCAGCGGGCCCATGGGCTGGTTGGTGCCGAGCTTCATCGCGGTGTCGATGTCTTCCGCCGTGGCGAGCCCTTCCATCAGCGCGAAGCAGGCCTCGTTCAGCATCGGGATCAGGATGCGGTTGACGATGAACCCGGGGAAGTCCTTCGAGGTGACGGTGGTCTTCCCCATCGACTTCGCGAGCGCGAGGGTCGCCGCGTAAGTCGCGTCGCTGGTCGCCACGCCGCGGATGACTTCGACCAGCGCCATCAGCGGCACCGGGTTCATGAAATGCATGCCGATGACCGCGTCGGGCCGCTTGGTGGCCGCGCCCAGCGTGGTGATGGGAATGCTCGAGGTGTTGGTGGCGAGCACCCCACCCGGCTTCACCACCGCGTCGAGGTCCTTGAAGATCTTCTTCTTCAGCTCGACGTTCTCGCTCACCGCCTCGACGGCGAAGTCCACGTCCTTCACGTCGCCGATCGACGTGGCGGTCCTGAGCAACCCGAGCGCGGCCTGCTTCTTGGCCTCGTCGAGCTTTCCCTTCTCGACCAGCTTCGAGAGCCCGCCTTCGACCTTCGCCTTGCCCTTGGCCAGCGCCTCGGCCATCGCGTCGACGAGGGTGACCTGCACGCCGGCCTGCAGCGCGACCTGAGCGATACCGGCGCCCATCTGACCGGCGCCCACCACGAGGAGATGAGTTGGCATGGCGGCGGCTTCTAGCGCCGCGTCGGGCGGATGACCACGGCCGCTTCCGAGCCCACGTCGAGCTCCTGCCCGTACGGCACCGAGCCGCCGTCGCGGGTCTGCACCGCCAGCGCCCGGTAGTGCCCGCTCGCCAGGCTGAGCTTCCACACCGTCGACGGTGCCGGGGCCACGCGCTGCTCCTCGGCCTTGAGCAGCACGTCGCCGTCCCACAGCTGGAGCTCGACGGCGTCCGCCCCACCGGGGAGTTCCCAGACGATCTCCCGCTCGAACGGCAGGAGCCCGAAGCCACCGCGCCAGAAGAAGAGCCCCACGCCGACGATGGCCACCAGCCCGAGCCGGGCCGCGAACCCGCCACGCGTTCCGGCAGGCCCCGCCACGCGCCGCCTAGGCCTCGTCGTCCTTCTTCTTCTTCGCGCTGCCCGCCTTGAGGTCGGTGATCTTCACCTTGGGCAGGAGCCGGGGCGTGTCGTCGTGGTCCTTCACCCGGTCGGGCACCAGCTTCACCTCGGCCCGGATCTCGACCGTCATGCCCGCGATCATCTTGAGGAACTCGTCGCGCAGCTTGTCGCTCTGCAGGAAGCGGCGCACTTCTTCGGTCACGATGCGGCCGAGGTCGCCCTTGGTCTTCTCCGCCTGGGAGAGGATCGCGCCCAGCACTTCCTTGGGCAGCTTCATCTGCCCGGCGAGCGAGCGGATGCCTTCCTCGGTCATGAAGACCGCGCCCAGGCCGGCCACCGCCGCCTTGCGCACGAAGTCGGCCACGAAGCCGCGCGCGCCGCCCTTGTCGTCGGCGTGCGCCTCCGACTCGAACAGCGGGTCGTCCATCACCGGGTCGTCGGGGGTCATCGTCGTTCCTTCACGAGGCGGCGCTCATCACCGGCAGCCGCACCCGGTGGTTCTCCTGCGACACCCGGCCGGCGACCGCGCGCGCCAGCTCGAGGAACCGCTTGCCCACCGGGCTCTCCGGCGCGCCGACCACCACCGGCAGGCCTTCGTCGCTGCCCTTGCGCACCGCGAGCTCGATCGGCAGCTCGCCGAAGAAGCTGATGCCCATGAGCTCGGCGGCCTTCTTGCCGCCGCCGTGGGAGAAGATCTCGGTGGTGTGGCTGCAGTTCGGGCAGATGAACTGGCTCATGTTCTCGACCAGCCCGAGCACCGGCACGTGCACCTTCTCGAACATCTGCCGCGCGCGCACCACGTCGGCGAGCGAGACGTCCTGCGGGGTGGTGACCAGCACCGCGCCCGCGGCGCGCACCTGCTGTGACATCGACAGCACCACGTCGCCGGTGCCCGGCGGCAGGTCGAGCACCAGGTAGTCGAGCTCGCCCCAGCGCACGTCGCGCACCAGCTGCGTCAGCGCGCCGTGGAGCATCGGCCCGCGCCACACCAGCGCCTGGTCGGGCTCGATGAGGAAGCCGATCGACATCACCTTGATGCCGTGGGCCTCGAGCGGCTCCAGCGTCTTCCCGTCGGGGCTCACCGGCCGCTTGTTGAGGCCGGTCATGATGGGAATCGACGGGCCGTAGAAGTCGGCGTCGAGGAGCCCCACCTTGGCGCCCAGCTTGGCGAGCGCGCAGGCGAGGTTGAGCGAGACGGTGCTCTTGCCGACGCCGCCCTTGCCCGCGCCCACCAGCAGCACGTTCTTCACGCCCGGCAGCAGCTGGTCCTTGGACACGCCGGCCGGGGCCGCGCGCACCTTGGCGCTCCAGGTGAGGTTGAAGGTCGAGATGCCCGCCTTGCGCAGCGCGCCTTCCGCGTCCTTCTGGATCTGGTCCTTCATCGGACACGCGGGGGTGGTGAGCTCGATGGTCAGCGCCACCGCGCCGCCGTCGATCTTCACGTCCTTCACCATGCCGGCCTTGACCAGGTCGACCTTCAGCTCGGGGTCGATCACGGTCGACATGGCGTTGAGCACGTCGCGCTCGGTCAGGGTCATCGCGGTTCTCCGGTTCTGCTAGGAAGCCGCGGCTTACTGACGGGCGCCGGACACCGTGTCAAGGGAACCAGGAGACCGATGAGCTACTTTGTCGCGGGGATCATCAAGATCATGATCCTCCAGGCCCACGCCGCGGCCCAGCTCTTCGACCGGCTCCTGGGCGAGCGCTACCAGTCGGCGCGCACCTGGGCGCTGCGGGGCCTGACCGCGCTGATGGTGCTCGCGTGGTGCAACTTCGGCGGCCTGCGCGGTGGCTTCACCCTGGTGCACCAGTGGGAGCAGTTCCATTTCTACCTGGGCGCCAAGTACCAGAAGGAAGTGGGCAGCTTCGACCTCTACAAGGCCACCCTGCTCGCCGACCGCGAGGCGGTGCACGCGCTCAACAACGTGCAGCAGATGCGCAACATCCACACCTTCGAGCTCGAGCCCATCGACGTGGCGATGGCCGACGCCGATCGGGTGCGCGGGCGCTTCAGCGACGCGCGCTGGGAAGAGTTCAAGGCCGACTGGTCGCGCATGGCCACCATCCCCATGGACTGGGGGCGCGTGCTCACCGACCACGGCAACTCGAACTCGCCCGCGTGGGCGCTGATCGCCCACCCCATTGCGGAGGCGCTGCCGCTCAACGCCGGCAACCAGCAGCTCATCGGACTCATCGACCTCGCGCTGATGGCCGTGCTGTGGATCACCATCTTCCGCACCTTCGGCGAGAAGGTGGCGCTCGCCGGCCTGTTCTTCTTCGCCGCGCCGCCGTTCGTCTTCGACTACCTCGCCGGCAGCTTCCTGCGGTGGGACTGGATCTTCTGCCTCGGCATGGCGATCTGCATGATGAAGAAGGAGCGCTGGCTCGCCGCCGGGCTCTTCTTCGGCTTCGCGGTGGCCACCAAGCTCTTCCCGCTGTGGTTCGGCGTCGCCCTGCTCATCCGCGCCGTCTACGTGTTCCTGCGCTCCAGGAAGGTCGAGCAGCGCTACCTGCGCTTCCTGGCCGGCACCGTGGCCACCGGCGCGCTCTCGGTGATCTTGAGCACCGCGATGTTCGGCGGCCTGTGGGTCTGGCAGGAGTACCGCGAGCGGATCCAGGTCGCGCAGGTCGAGAAGTTCTATTCGATCCAGTACTCGCTGCGGACGGTGTACCTCCAGGTGACCGAGAGCCGCGGCGGCGAGCTGCTCGAGACCTGGTACGCGCCGCGGGAGATCAAGCAGGCCCGCGCCGACGTGAACATCGAGGACCACGCGTTCGGCTTCCTGCTCGCGCGCCTGGCCTTCACCGCGCTCGTCGCGCTGCTCATCGTCAGAGCCGACGACATCCAGGCGTTCGTGCTCGGGCCCTTGCTGGTGTTCACCTGGCTGGTGGTGAACATGTACTACTGGAACATGTTCGGCCTCATGGCGCTGGGCCTGGCGCTGCGGCGCGAGCAGAAGCCGGCCATGGCTGCGCTGGTGCTGCTCCACGCGCCGTTCATGAACTTCTACCTCTACCAGCACCTCAACAACGGCATGTCCGAGGGCTACATCAGCTCGGTCTTCCTCATCGCGTGGATGCTGTTCTGGGCCTGGTCCGAGTACCGCGAGCTCAAGGGCACCTTGAAGGAGCAGGTCCTCGGCGCACCGGCCCCCTCAGGGGCCTGACGGGCTCGCTGCCCTGAGCGCCGTCCCGAGCTCGGCCCACAGCTCGGGCGGCACCTTGCTCGCGCCCAGCACCACCAGGGCCGCCGCGCACACCTGGGGGTCGACGCTGGTGCCGACGGACAGCAGGTACGGATCGTAGCGGCCGCCGGTGCTGGTGCCGCCGGTGCTGAAGGTGCCGGTCGACAGGCCCTTCTCGCGGTTCCACTCCACCGAGACCCGGGCGAAGACGAGCTGCAGGTGGTGCGGCGGCTTCGGTGGAAACGCCCACACGTACAGCTCGGTGCCGTTGTCGCCCAGGAACCAGTGCACCTTGGCGCCGTCGTCGTCGCCCATGAGCGACTCGGGGTCGATCTCGCGCAGCGAGCGGCCCCACCCTTCGAGCTGGGCCTGGCTGGGCGTCATTCGAGCGCCGCCACCTTCCAGCCGTCGGCCTCGAGCACCAGCCGAGCGACCCGATCGCGCCCCAGCTCCAGGCTCGCCGCCTCCCGCTCCACCACGATGGGGGCGCCGAGGCCCGCCTTGAGCCGGGCGAGGCGCTCCAGCGCCAGCGGCTCGAGACCGAAATCCCGGGACAGCCGCTCGGGCGTGTAGCGGGCGCGCAGGTCGGCGGAGAGCGACCGCCACGCGGCCGCGAAGTCCCGTCGTTCCACTTCCGAGACGAACTCGCCGAGGGCCTGGCGCACGACGGCAACCTGGTCCGCTCGAGGAGCGTCGGTGGTCGACGTGTGACAGCAGGCGGACAGCCCCACACAGGCCAGGAGGACGGGGCCGCGCATCGTGCGGCGAAGGCTAGCGAAGCCGGCGCCGGCCCCAAGTTTTCTCGTCGGCGGGCTCACGGCCCTGCGTCGGCCGAGGGGCCCAGCGTGGGCCCGGGCTCGGGGAGCGCCCGCAGGCGGCCGACCCGATCGAGCGGCACGCCGAGCTTCCGCCGGGGGAAGGGGTCGGGCTCGAGGACGACGGGGGACTGCGGTGCTGCTGGCGGCGGCGGTGTTCGACCGCCCCACAGCGCCAGCGCGAGCACCGCGAAGCCGAAGCCCAGGAGCGCCCCGATGGCGAGGTTACGGGTCACGCCGCGGGCTCCTACCTGAGGCCCACCGCATGGTCTATACGCCCTCGGGTCTTCACCCCTGCGGTACGAGAGGAAACCATGAGCACCCCCCGCGTCATCCGCGCCCCCCGGGGCAACACCCTCACCTGCAAGGGCTGGGTCCAGGAAGCTGCGCTGCGGATGCTGATGAACAACCTCGACCCCGAGGTCGCGGAGCGCCCGCAGGACCTGGTGGTCTATGGCGGCACCGGCAAGGCCGCGCGGAACTGGCCCGCCTTCGACGCCATCGTCGCGAGCCTCCGCTCGCTCGCCGAGGACGAGACGCTGCTGGTGCAGTCGGGCAAGCCGGTGGGCGTGCTGCGCACCCACTCCGACGCGCCGCGGGTGCTGATCGCCAACTCGAACCTGGTCGGGCACTGGGCGAACTGGGAGTACTTCCGCGAGCTCGAGGCGAAGGGCCTGATGATGTACGGGCAGATGACCGCCGGCTCGTGGATCTACATCGGCACCCAGGGGATCCTGCAGGGCACCTACGAGACGTTCGCGCAAGCCGGCCGCACGCACTTCGGCAGCGACGATCTGCGCGGCCGGGTGATCCTCACCGCGGGCCTGGGCGGCATGGGCGGCGCGCAGCCGCTGGCGGCCACCATGTGCGGCGCGGTGTCGCTCAACGTGGAAGTCGACCCCGAGCGCGCCCAGCGCCGCGTGGCCACCCGCTACCTCGACCTGGTCGCCGGCTCGCTCGACGAGGCGCTCGCGCAGGTGCAGGCCGCGAAGGACGCCAAGGTCGGCCGGTCGATCGGCGTCATCGGCAACGCCGCGCAGGTGCTGCCCGAGCTGCTGCGCCGAGGCTTCAAGCCCGACCTGGTGACCGACCAGACGAGCGCGCACGACCCGCTCAACGGCTACGTGCCCACGGGCCTGACGCTCGCGCAGGCCGCGGCGCTGCGCGTGTCCGACCCCAGGGGCTACACCCAGCGCTCCAAGGCCTCCATGGCCGAGCACGTGCGCGCGATGCTGGCCTTCAAGGAAGGCGGAGCCCACGTCTTCGACTACGGCAACAACCTGCGGGCCTTCGCGCAGGAAGCGGGCGTCACCAACGCCTTCGACTACCCGGGCTTCGTGCCCGCGTACATCCGCCCGCTGTTCTGCGAAGGCCAGGGCCCGTTCCGCTGGGTGGCGCTGTCGGGCGACCCGGCGGACATCGCGACCACCGACCGCGCGCTGATGGATCTGTTCCCCAGCAAGCGCTCGCTCATTCGCTGGCTGCAGATGGCCGGAGAGAAGGTGGCCTTCCAGGGGCTGCCGGCGCGCATCTGCTGGCTGGGCTACGGCGAGCGGCACCGCGCGGGGCTGGTGTTCAACGAGCTGGTGCGCACCGGCAAGGTGAAGGCGCCGATCGTCATCGGCCGCGACCACCTCGACTGCGGCTCGGTCGCCTCGCCGAACCGCGAGACCGAGGCGATGAAGGACGGGTCGGACGCGGTCGCCGACTGGCCGATCTTGAACGCGCTGGTGAACGCGGTGAACGGCGCGTCGTGGGTCTCGTTCCACCACGGCGGCGGCGTGGGCATCGGGTACTCGCTGCACGCGGGCCAGGTGATCGTCGCCGACGGCACCGACGCCGCCGCCCGCCGCATCGAGCGCGTGCTGACGTCGGACCCGGCGATGGGTGTGCTGCGCCACGTCGACGCCGGCTACGACGAGGCGGTCACCGCCGCCAAGGAGCGGCAGGTGAAGATCCCCGGCGTCACCGCGTGAGCCAGCTGCAGATCCGCAACATCGGGCAGCTCTTCGTCGGCAAGGGCCAGGTCCTCACCGGTCAGGCGCTCGCCATCGACCACGGCCGGGTGAGCTACCTGGGCGCCGAAGGTGGCCTGACCGCGCGCGGCGACGTCATCGACGCCGGTGGAGGCCTGGTGTCCCCCGGGCTGGTCGACGCGCACACCCACCTGGTCTTCGCCGGCGATCGTGCCGACGAGTTCGCCCAGCGGTGTGCGGGCGCGACCTACCTGGAGATCGCCCAGAAGGGCGGCGGCATCCTGTCCACCGTGCGCGCCACCCAGCTCGCCAGCGAGAAGGAGCTGGTCGAGCTCGCCCTGCCCCGCCTGGCGGCGTTGCTCGCCCAGGGCGTCACCACCGCCGAGGTGAAGAGCGGCTACGGGCTGACGGTCGACGACGAGCTCAAGATGCTGCGGGTCATCCGCAGGCTGCAGGGCCTGCAGCCCATCTCCCTGGTGCCCACCCTGCTCGCTCTGCACGCGGTGCCTCAGGGCGTGGACCGCTCGGCCTGGGTGCGCACCGTCCTCACCGAGCTGCTCCCCCGGGTGGCCCAGGACAAGCTGGCGGTCTTCTGTGACGTCTTCGTCGAGCAGTCGGCCTTCACCGCCGACGAGGCGCGCGAGGTGCTGCGCGCCGCGCGCGCGCTGGGCCTGCTGCCCCGGCTGCACGTCGACCAGCTCACGCCCGGCAAGGGCGCCGAGCTCGCCGCCGAGCTGTCCGCCGTCACCGCCGACCACCTGGAGCACGCCAGCGACGCCGGCATGCGCGCGCTGGGCGCCGCGGGCACCGTCGCGGTGCTGGCCCCCATCTCCACGCTCTACCTGCGCCAGCGGCCGTTCGCGAACGGGCGCAAGCTCCGTGACGCCGGCGTGAGCGTGGCGCTGTGCACCAACTGCAACCCGGGCTCCGCGATGACCGAGAACGTCGCCCTGGCGATGGGCCTGGCCTGCCTGGAGTGTGGCTTGACCCCGCTGGAGGCGCTGGAAGCCTTCACCGGCAACGCGGCGCACGCCTTGCGCGTGCAGCACGCCGGCCACCTGCGGCTGGGCGACCCCGCCGACGTGGTGATCTTCAAGGCGAAGAGCCCCGCCCACCTGGTGTGGCACCTCGGCCAGTCCGAGGTCCGCGCGGTGCTCAAGGCCGGAAAGCTGGTCCACGGGGGCTGAGGAGTTGAGCAGGCGCCCGGGGCCCGGCATGATCGGCTCCGCATGTGCCGCCTCTTCGCCGTCGCCAGCAGCGAGCCGGTCCGTCTGCACCGGGCCTTCGCCGCGCTGCGCTCCGCCTCCCACGAGCACAAGGACGGCTGGGGCCTCGCCGCGTTCGACGGCGGCAGCGCCGAGCTGCAGCACGGCACCGACTCCGCGCACGTGAGCGCCGACTTCGCGCGGCTGGGCGCCGAGCGGGCCACCCGCCGCGCGCTGGTCCACATTCGGCTCGCCTCGGTGGGCAAGGTGTCGGTGGAGAACGCTCACCCGTTCCAGCGCGCCGGCTGGGTCTTCATGCACAACGGCACGGTGAAGCACTTCGCGGAGCGCCGCGACGCGCTGCTGGAGCTCATCGCCCCCCACCACCGGGCGGCCATCAAGGGCGAGACCGACTCCGAGCACTGCTTCGCGCTCTTTCTCACCGAGCTGGAGCGGCACGGCCCGCACCCCACGCCCCGGCAGACGGCCCAGGCGATCGGCGCGGTGATGCACACCGTGGCGCGGCTGTTCGATGCGGGCTGCAAGGCCGGGGAGCGTTCCTCCCTCAACTTCCTGGCCAGCAACGGGCCGCTGATGGTCGCCAGCCGCAGGGGCCGCACCCTGTTCGTGGCCGGAGACACCCGCCGGCGGCTGATCGCCAGCGACCCGCTGTGGCACGACGACGACTGGTCGCCGCTGGCGGAAGACGAGCTGGCGATCATCGACGGGCGCCTCGAGCTCCACCGGCTCTCCCTCGCCGAGCTCTCGTGAGCCACGGCGGCCCGGCGGTGCGGCACCGGGGGCTCCAGGTGGGCGACCTCGCCATGCACGTGGCCGAGACAGGGAACGGCGACGGGCCCCTGGTGGTCTTGCTCCACGGCTTCCCCGAGACCTGGTGGTCGTGGCGGCACCAGCTCGAGCCGCTCGCCCACGCCGGCTTCCGGGTGGTGGCCCCCGACCTGCGCGGCTACGGAGAGACGCCGTCCACCGGGCCCTTCGACATCGACACCCTGGCCACCGACGTCGCACGGCTCATCGAGGCCCTGACGCCGGGAGGCCGCGCCACCGTGGTGGGGCACGACTGGGGCGGCGCGGTCGCCTGGCACTTCGCCGCCCATCACCCCGGGCGCTGCGAGAAGCTGGTGGTGCTCAACTGTCCGCACCCGACGCGCATGCAGGAAGCGCTCTTCAAGGAGCGCGCGCCCAAGCAGCTGAAGTCCAGCTGGTACATGTTCTTCTTCCAGCTCCCGTGGGTGCCCGAGTGGGTGCTCACCCGCGACGCGGGCGCCTTCGTGGCGCGCATGATCCGCGGCGCCTCGGTCGACCGTTCCCGCTTCGGCGACGACGAGGTGCGCCCGTTCCTCGAAGGCATCCTCCGGCCGGGGAACGCCCGCTCGATGGTCGGCTGGTATCGGGCCGCCTTCCGCGCCACCTTCAAGAAGTCGCCGCCGCCTCCGACCATCGACTCCCCGACGCTGCTCATCTGGGGCGAAGGCGATCGGGCGCTCCACCACGACGTGCTGATCCCCGGCACCGAGCGCTTCGTGCGCCGGCTCACCGTGGAGCGCATCGCCGGCGCCGGTCACTTCGTGCACGCCGAGGCGCCGGAGCGGGTGAACCCGCTGCTGCTCAGCTTCCTGCGGAGCTGAGCCACCCGGCCAGGAGCGCCGTGCCCCGGGGCCCCCGCGCAGACACGTGCAGCGCGCGCGCCCCTTCACCGGTGGCCTCCAGGCGGACCAGGAGCGCGCTCTCGGGCAGCACCGCCGGGGCGCGGTCGATCCACTCCACCAGGCAGGCGCCGGCCTCGAGGTCGAAGAAGCCGGTGGCGTAGAGCTCGTCTCCGCTCTCCAGCCGGTAGAGGTCGACGTGGTGCAGCAGCACTCGCCCGGGGTAGCTCTGGATCACCGCGTAGGTGGGGCTCGAGACCTCGTCGACGTCGGCCCCGCTCCCACCGGCCACCCCGCGCACGAAGGCCGTCTTGCCGGCGCCCAGCGTGCCCGACAGCCCCACGACGTCTCCCGGAGCGAGCAGCCGGCCGAGCGCTTCCCCCAGCCGGAGCGTGTCGCGCACCCCGGCGGAGACGAGCGTGCGCTCGGGCCCTAGCGGTTCCATCGGCGCCAGACGTCGCCCAGCGCGCCCACCACGTCCATCGCGGTGAGGCCGGCGAGGCTGCGCTGCGCGGCGGCGAGGTCGCCCGCCAGCCCGTGGGCATAGGTGGCGGTGAGCGCGGCGCTCTCGGGCGTCAGGCCCTGGGCGAGCAGCGCGCCGCACATGCCGGCGAGCACGTCGCCGGTGCCGCCGGTGGCCATGCCCGGGTTGCCGGTGGGGTTCAGGAACACCTGCCCGTCGGTCTGGGCGATCACCGTGCGCGCGCCCTTCAAGATCACCGTGACCGCGCTCGACTGGGCGAGCTCACGCGCGTGACGCACGCGCTCGCTCTGGACTTCCTCGATCGACTTGCCAACCAGGCGCGCCATCTCGCCGGGGTGCGGCGTCAGCAGCAGCTCGCCCTTGGCGCGCTGGAGCACGTCGAGGTTGCCCGCGAGCGCGTTGAGCGCGTCGGCGTCGAGCACGCAGGGCACGCTGAGCTCCTCGAGGAAGGCGCCGAGCAGCTTCGCGGTCTCCTCGCCCCTGGGCATGCCAGGGCCGATCACCACCGCGTCCTTGCCGTCGGCGGCCTCCAGCAGCGAGTTGAGGTCTGCCTGGCCCAGCGGCCCGTCGCTCACCAGCTCGACACCCATCAGCTCGGGGGCGTGCGCCATCACCGGCACCAGCGCCTCGGGCCGCGTGGCCACCGTCACCAGCCCGGCGCCCGAGCGCAGCGCCGCCATGCCCGCCAGCGCCGCGGCGCCCGTCTTTCCCCAGCTGCCCGCCACCAGGAGCACGTGCCCCTGGGTGCCCTTGTGCGCGGTGGGCGCGCGGCGGGGAATGCGCTCGCGCACGTCAGCTTCCTCGAGCAGGTGCACCGCGCTGTCCTTGAGCACCGCGAGCGCGGCCTTCGGAATGCCGATGTCCGCGACGGTGGTGTGCCCGCACTGCGACGCCCCCGGCTCGCGCACCTGCCCCGCCTTGAGGAACCCGAAGGCCACCGTGACGTCGGCAGTCACGCAGGGGGTGTGCACCAGCCCCGAGTCGCTCGCCAGGCCCGATGGCAGATCGGCCGCGACGATCTTCGCGCCCGCGGTGCGCCAGGCGTTCGCCTTGCCGATGGCCTCGGCCACCTTTCCTTCGGGCGCACGCGACAGGCCGATGCCCAGCAGGGCGTCGATCACCACGTCGCCCTGCCCCACGCCGAGCTCTTCGGGGATGCGCATGGGGGTCAGCCCGCTCGCCTTCATCGCCTTGCTGACCCGGTGGGCCTCGCCTTCCAGCGCCTCGGTGAGCACGGTGGTCTCCACGAAGACCACCCGCCCGAGCGCGGCCAGCTTCCGCGCCGCCACCATGCCGTCGCCGCCGTTGTTGCCGCTGCCGCAGAGCACGAAGAAGCGGCCCTGGGGCCCGGCCAGCGCGAGCGCGGCCTCGGCCAGCGCCGCCCCGGCGTTCTCCATCAGCACCGCAGGGGGCATGCCGTGCTCGCCCGCGGCCTGGTCGACCGCCCGCATCTCGCCGGAGGTGAGGATCCGCTTCACGCGCCCCTCATGCGCTCGAGCATGTCCTTCACCGCCCGTTCCATGCCCAGGAGCACCGCGCGGGCGACGATGCTGTGCCCGATGTTGAGCTCGTCGATCTCCGCGATGCGGGTGATGGCGCGCACGTTGTCGTAGTGCAGGCCGTGACCCGCGGCGCAGCCCATGCCCAGCTTGGTCGCCATCTTGGCGGCGTCGACGATGCGCGAGAGCTCCTTCTGACGGTCCTTGTCGTCGCGGGCCTCGCAGAAGCGGCCGGTGTGCAGCTCGACCCGCTGGGCCCCCGCGCGGTGCGAGGCCTTCACCTGATCGAGATCGGGGTCGATGAAGAGCGAGACGACGATCTCGCCGTCGCGCAGCGTCTTCACCACCTTGCCGACGTGGTCCTTCTGCCCCTGCACGTCGAGGCCGCCTTCGGTGGTGAGCTCTTCCCGTCGCTCGGGCACCAGAGTGACCACGTCGGGCTTGTATTCCCAGGCGAGCTTCACCATCTCCTGGGTGGCAGCCATCTCCAGGTTGAGCAGCGTGCGCACCGTCTCGCGCAGCAGCCGCAGGTCCCGTTCCTGGATGTGGCGCCGATCCTCGCGCAGGTGCACGGTGATCTGCTCTGCCCCGGCGAGCTCGGCGAGCGCCGCCGCGGTCACCGGGTCGGGGTAGCCGACCTTCCGGGCCTGGCGCAGGGTGGCGACGTGATCGACGTTGACTCCCAGCCGTTGGGTCATGGGGCCTGTTTACCGCGACCTCGGCGCCTCGGCTCGTTTCCAGAGCCCGCACCCGTGCTATTCGGGAACCCTTCATGATCACGTTGTCTCTCGTGCAAGGCGCTGAAGACGATGCCCCGTGGATGGTCGAGATCCGCGGCGATGGGGTGAGCCTCGACTTCGCCATGGACCTCGGCGTCCAGGACTGGAACGCGCTCAAGGACCGCGACCTGGAGCTCAAGTTCGCGGCCCCCTTCCCGCCCACCTCCGGCGAGGAGCGCAAGCACCTGTCGCTCCACCAGAACGGCAACTTCCGGTTGCTGCACGAGATCGACGGCGGCGGTGAGCTGGCGGTCAAGGTACACCGCACCGGCAAGTGGTCGATGCTCGACGAGCTCACCCTGAGCGCCGAGGCGCGCGACGATCTCAAGATCGCCGACGACGACGAGACCCTGCGGGACTGATCAGCGCCCCGCGGGCCGCAGCGCCGCGCGCCCCTCGAGCCACGACACCACCGCCTCCGGGGCTTCCTCGGGCAGCAGGTGGCCCAGCCGAGGCAGCACCTCGAAGCCCGAGCCGAGCGCCACCGCCAGCCGCTCGCCGTCGACCAGCGGCACCAGCCGGTCCTTCTCGCCCCACAGCACGTCGACCCTGGCGCCGGCCAGCGCGTGCGGCTCGAGCTGGTAGCGCCCCACGGCCTGGGTGGCCTCCAGCATCGCCCGCCAGGCGCCCGGCTGCCGCAGCGTCTCCAGGTAGCCCTCGAGCTGCGCCGCGGTCAGCGTGCCGCTGGCGCCGGCGAGGAACTGGTCGAGGTACGCCTGCACCAGCCGCGGCACCACCGGCAGCCGCTCCACCAGCGCCGCCCCCGCCGAGAGCGCCGGGGCGTCGAGCACGGTGCGCAGCGCCGGCGACAGCCCCATGCCCGGGGTGGACATCAGCAGCGCCTTCGAGAAGCGGCCCGGCGCGGCGCGGATCAGCTCCAGCGCCACCAGCCCGCCGAAGGAATGGCCGACCAGGGTGCACTCGCCCACCCCCGCGGCGTCGAGCCAGCGGGCGACGGCCGAGGCCAGCGCCCGGGGCTCCATGGGTGCCCACGGGCCGCTCTTGCCCGAGCACGGCAGGTCGACCGCCAGACAGCGGCGGCTCCCCTTCACCTGGGCGATGACGGCATCGAAGACCCGCTGCGAGGCCATCAGCCCGTGGACGAAGAGGACCGGCGGGCCCTGCCCCTCGTCGCGGGTGAACCGCGACGGGCTCACGACGCCAGGGCGCGCTTGAGCGCGTCGCCGATCTCCGATGCGTACTGCTGGTTGCGCCGGGCGTCGGGGCCTTCGATCAGCACCCGGGCCTTGGCCTCGGTGCCCGAGAAGCGCACCAGCACCCGCCCTTCACGGCCCAGCTTCTGCTCCACGCCCTTGATGACCTTGGTCACCTCGGGGAGCGTGTCGAGCTCGCGCCGCTCCTTCACCACCACGTTGAGCAGCGTCTGGGGCACCGGCTCGAAGATCGCCTTCAGCTCGCTCAGCCGCTTGCCCTGGCGGCACATCACCGCCAGCACCTGCAGCGCGGCCAGCGTGCCGTCGCCGGTGGTGGCGTGGTCGAGGAACACCAGGTGCCCCGACTGCTCGCCGCCGAAGCTGTAGCCGTGCTTGCGCATCGCCTCGACGACCGCGCGGTCGCCCACCTTGGTGCGCACCACCTTGCCGCCGAAGTCCGCCACCGCCCGCTCGAGCCCCACGTTGCTCATCACCGTGGCCACCACGGTCTTCTTGGCGAGCGCCTGTCGCCGGGCGAGCTCGGTGGCGCAGATGGCCATGATCGCGTCGCCGTCGACGATCTCTCCCCGGTCGTCGACCACGATCAGCCGGTCGGCGTCGCCGTCGAGCGCGATGCCCACGTGCGCCTTGTGCTTGAGCACCGCCTTGGCGAGCCCTTCGGGGTGCAGCGCGCCGCACTTGTGGTTGATGTTCTTGCCGTCGGGGGTGACGTTGAGCCGCACCACCTTGGCGCCGAGCTCTTCCAGCACCTCGGGCGCCACCCGGTACGCAGCGCCGTTGGCGCAGTCCACCACCAGGGTCAGCCCCTCGAGCGTCAGCTCCCGCGGGAAGGTGTTCTTGAGGAAGACGATGTACCGGCCGCGGGCGTCTTCCAGGCGCACCGCGGCGCCGATCTTCTTCGCCGTGGGCCGCAGGTGATCGATGGTGCCGCGGGCGATCATCTGCTCGATCTTCGCCTCGGTCTCGTCGGGCAGCTTGAAGCCGTCGCGCCAGAAGAACTTGATGCCGTTGTCCTGGTACGGGTTGTGCGACGCGGAGATGACGGCGCCGGCGTCGGCGCGCATCGAGGCGGTCAGGTTGGCGATCGCCGGCGTGGGCAGCGGGCCCACGAACTCCACGTCGACCCCCATGGACATGATGCCTGCCCCCAGCGCCTGCTCGAGCATGTACCCCGAGACGCGGGTGTCCTTGCCGATCAGCACGCGGTGCCGGTGCGGGCCGCTGCGAATGAGGTGCGCCAGCGCGCGGCCGAGCTGCATCGACAGCTCGGCGGTCATGGGGAACACGTTGGCCACGCCGCGGACGCCGTCGGTGCCGAAGAGCTTCTGAACGGGAACGTTGGTCATGCTGGAGGTGCGCCCTTACCAGTCCCTCGAGTTCTTCGCCGCGTTCACGCGGTGCGCAGGGCGTGGCCCACCGCCACCGCGTCCCGGGCCGCGGCCACGTCGTGCACCCGGAAGACGTCCGCCGTGCCCTGGGAGGCCGCCACCGCCACCGTGGCCGCCGTGGCCACCGCCCGGTCTTCCGGCTTCTCCCGCCCGGTGATCGCCCCCAGGAAGGCCTTGCGGCTGGTGCCCAGCACGATGGGGGCCCCCAGCTCTCGCAGCCGCCCCAGGTGCTTGAGGAGCGCCCAGTTGTGCTCGAAGGTCTTGCCGAAGCCGATGCCCGGGTCGACGAGGATCCGGTCGCCCGCGATGCCGGCGGCCTTCGCCCGTGCCACCGCCTGCGCGAGCGCTGCCCTCACCTCGGCCACCACGTCGCCGTACCGGGGCTGCGCCTGCATCGTGCGCGGGGTGCCCTGCATGTGCATCAGACAGACCGGCACGCCCAGGCGCGCGACCGTCTCGCCCATCGCCGGGTCGCCCTGGAGCGCGGTGACGTCGTTCACCAGCACCGCCCCGGCCTCCACCGCGGCCGTCGCCACCTGGGCCTTGGAGGTGTCGATGGAGATGGGCACGCCAGCGCCCTTGAGCCCCTCGATGACCGGGATCACCCGCCGCAGCTCCTCGTCCGGAGCCACCGCGGCGGCCCCGGACCGGGTCGACTCCCCGCCCACGTCGAGCAGCTCGGCCCCGGCCTGGACCAGCGCCAGCCCATGCGCGATGGCCGCCTGCGCCTGCAGGTAGCGGCCGCCGTCGGAGAACGAGTCGGGGGTGACGTTCACCACCCCCATCACCCAGGGCCTCCCACCTTCGATCAACTCGGCGGCGCCGAGCCTGAGCCGAAAGCTCACGCCTTCTGCGGGTCCGGCAGGCCGTCGAGCGCGTCGAGGATGCGGCGGCTCTTCTTCTCTTCCTTGGGCGGCGCGGTGACGCGGGGCGCAGGCTTGGCGCGGGTCAGCGGCGTGCCTGCCATCAGCGCGTCGAGATCGGCCGCCTCCAGCGTCTCGTACTCCATGAGCGCGTCGGCGATGCGCTTGAGCGCGTCGGTGTGCTCGACGAGCAGCTTGCGGCCGCGCTCGTAGGCGCCCATCACGATGCCGCGAACCTCGGCGTCGATCTGTCGCGCGGTGTCTTCCGAGTAGTCGGGCCGGCTGGCGAAGTCGCGGCCGAGGAACACCTCGCCCTCGCGCCCGCCGAAGGCCAGGGGCCCCAGCTTCTCGCTCATGCCCCAGCGGCAGACCATCGCGCGGGCGGTCTGCGTCGCCTGCTCGATGTCGTTCGCCGCCCCGGCGCTCATCTCGCCGAAGGTGAGCTCCTCGGCCACGCGGCCGCCGAGCATCATGCACAGCTTGTCCATCAGCTGCTTCTTGTAGCCGTTGAGCTGATCCTCGGTCGGCAGGCTCCAGGTGAGCCCGAGCGCGCGGCCGCGGGGAATGATGGTGACCTTGTGCACCGGGTCGCACCCGGGGAGCAGCTTGCCCACCAGCGCGTGCCCGGCCTCGTGCACCGCGGTGTTCCGCTTCTCCTTCTCGGTCATGATCATGGACTTGCGCTCGGGGCCCATGAACACCTTGTCCTTGGCGGACTCGAAGTCGGCCAGGTCCACCCGCTCCTTGTTGGCGCGGGCGGCGAACAGCGCGGCCTCGTTCACCAGGTTCTCGAGGTCGGCGCCCGTCATGCCCGGCGTGCCGCGGGCGATGATGTCCAGGTCCACGTCCTGGCTGAGCGGCGTGCGGCGGGTGTGCACCTTGAGCACGCCCAGCCGGCCCTTCACGTCGGGGCGCGGCACCACCACGCGGCGGTCGAACCGGCCCGGGCGCTGCAGCGCAGGGTCGAGCACGTCGGGGCGGTTGGTGGCCGCCATCAGGATCACGCCTTCGTTCGACTCGAAGCCGTCCATCTCCACCAGGAGCTGGTTGAGCGTCTGCTCGCGCTCGTCGTGACCGCCGCCCAGGCCGGCGCCACGGTGGCGGCCGACGGCGTCGATCTCGTCGATGAAGATGATGCAGGGGGCGTTCTTCTTGCCCTGCTCGAAGAGGTCGCGCACGCGGCTGGCGCCGACGCCCACGAACATCTCCACGAAGTCCGAGCCCGAGATGCTGAAGAACGGCACGCCGGCTTCGCCCGCGACCGCCTTGGCGAGCAGCGTCTTGCCGGTGCCCGGCGGGCCCATCATCAGCACGCCCTTGGGGATGCGGCCGCCCAGCTTGGTGAACTTCTTGGGGTCCTTGAGGAAGGCGATGATCTCCTCGAGCTCTTCCTTGCACTCGTCGATGCCCGCGACGTCGGCGAAGGTGACCTTGTTGTGGCTCTCGGACAGCAGCTTGGCCTTCGACTTGCCGAAGGTCATCGCCTTGCCGCCGGTGCCCTGGATCTGCCGCATGAAGAAGACGATGAAGAAGAACAGGAACACCACCGGCATCCACTGGCTGAGCAGCGAGATCCAGATGCTGTTCTGCTCGATGCTCTCCTTCTTCACCTCGACGCCCGAGTTGCGCAGCTCGTTGATGAGCGCGAAGTCGGCGACGGGGCCGATGCTCTTGAAGCGCTCGCTCGAGTCCGCGAACGTGCCCGTGTAGACGTCGGTCTTGACCGTCACCGAGGTGATCTTCTTGTCCTTCACCTTGTTGAGGAAGGTCGTGAAGGGCAGGTCCTGCACCTCCTCGGCGTTCCGCTGGAACGTCCAGAAGATGGCGACGAACAGGATGATCAGAATCACCCACAGACCGACGGTCTTGTAGCTGGAGCGCACGATTGAAGCCTTTCCGCGTGAAGCGACATCGGACAGCGGGGAACGACGGCCTTGCCGACTCTATAACGCATTGACTCCGCAGGCGCCCGTCGCGTTGCAGGTGAAGAAACGTGAAGCGCCGGTCATTGGTGCCTCGGGGGGGCCTGGGCGATCACGAGCCACGGCCCCTCGCGCCGGAGCACCCGGTCCCTGGGGAGCGTCGCCGCCCGCCCCTGGGTCAGCGCCGCGACGAGGTCGGCCACCAGTGGCCCGTCGACCGCCAGGCCGTGGGCCTCGAGCCAGCGCACCAGCACCCGGCGGCGCACCGGCAGCTCCAGGGCTTCGACCCCGATGGCGTCGAGCCGCCCGTCGAGCGACACCCGCTCGAAGGCCCGGGCCGCCAGGTCGTCGAGGAGCGCCTCGTCCTCGGCGGCCAGCGCGGCGAAGCGGGCGAGGTGCCCCGGCGCGCTCGGGCCCAGAGTCCGTACCACTGCCGGGAGCAGCTCCCGGCGCACCGCCACCCGCAGGAACGCCGGGTCCTGGTTCATCGGGTCGGCCACCGTGGGCAGGCCCAAGCCCGCCACCACCGCCAGCACCTCGTCGCGGGTGACGGCGAGCATGGGCCGCAGCACCGTCCCCCGGCGCTCCAGCACCCCCGCCGCGCCCGCGAGGGCCGCGCCCCGCCCCAGCCGCATGAGCAGCGTCTCCGCCTGGTCGCTCGCGGTGTGCGCAGTGAGGACGAAGTCGAGGCCGCGCTCGCGGCGCACGGCTTCCAGCGCGGCGTCGCGGGCCTCGCGCGCCCGGGCCTCGGCGCCTGGCCCCGCGGCGAGCCCCAGCA
>JAIBBQ010000327.1 GCA_019694595.1 Myxococcaceae bacterium | reverse complement strand
CGCCCACCGCCATCGCCGCGTTCCTCGGGCGGCCGGCGACCGGCAAGCCCCAGGCCGAGCTGTGGATGGGCGCGCACCCCAGCGCGCCGTCGACCTTGCCCGGCGGCGAGCCGCTCGACGCGGCCATCGCCCGCGCCCCCGCGGAGCTGCTGGGCGCCGAGCTCGCCCGCCGCTTCGACGGCAAGCTGCCCTGGCTCCTCAAGGTGCTCGCCGCCGAGCAGCCGCTGTCGCTCCAGGCCCACCCGAGCCTCGAGCAGGCCAGGGCCGGCTTCGCGCTCGAGGAGCAGGCCGGCGTGCCCCGCACCGCCGCGCACCGCAACTACAAGGACCCCAACCACAAGCCCGAGCTCATCTGCGCGCTCACGCCCTTCGACGCGCTCTGCGGCTTCCGGCCGGTCAAGGACACCGCCCGCTTCTTCCGCGCGCTCCAGGTGCCCGCACTCGACCAGCTCGCCGCCGAGCTCGAAGGGGCCAATGGCCTGCGCGCGGTCTTCGAGCGGCTGATGACCTGGCCCAAGGCCGAGCGGTCGTCGCTCCTCGAGCCGGTGGTGCGCGCCTGCGCCGCGCACAGGGGCGAGTTCAAGGCCGAGGCCGCGACGGTGGTGGAGCTCGCGCAGCTCTACCCCGGCGACGTCGGTGCGGTGACCGCGATGCTGCTCAACCGCGTGCGGCTGAAGCCGCTGGAAGCGCTCTACCTGCCCGCCGGCAACCTCCACGCGTACCTGCGCGGCGTGGGGGTGGAGATCATGGCCAGCTCCGACAACGTGCTGCGCGGCGGGTTGACGCCCAAGCACGTCGACGTGCCCGAGCTCCTGCGCGTGCTGCGCTTCGACGCCGGCCCGGTGGAGGTGCTCCGCCCCACGCCCGGTGAGGAAGGGACCTACCTCACCCCCGCACCCGAGTTCCGGCTGTCGCGGCTCGAGGTGAAGGGGCGCCTGTCGCCCGCGCGGCGCGGGCCCGAGATGCTCCTGTGTGCCGAAGGCGCCGTGCGCGCCGGCGACACCGCGCTCGCCAAGGGCGAGGTGGCCTTCGTGAGCGCGAGCGACGGTCCGTACACGCTGGAAGGCGAAGGCGTCGTCTTCCGCGCCACTGCCAACCTGTAGGCGAACGTCACCCTCGCGTCAGCGCGGCGCAGGTGTGGGGGCGACGCGCCCCCGCAGCGCGTAAGACAATCGCCTCATGAGTTCCGCGCCCAAGCCCAAGGTGAAACCCCGCATGCGAGGCGTGCTGCACGAGCTCGGCTTCGTGGCCGCGCTCGGTGGCCTCGTCTTCCTGGCGATGAGTCCGCTCAAGGGCGCGCAGTACGTGGCGGGCGTCGTCTACGGCATCTGCCTCTGCGCGCTGCTCGGCATCTCCGCGCTCTACCACCGGCCGATGTGGGCGCCCCGCCACCGTGCGGTGCTGCGCCGCTTCGACCACGCCGGCATCTACCTGCTCATCGCCGGTACCTACACCCCGATGGCGGTGCTCGACGCGCAGGGCGAGCTGCCGCTCAACCTCTACGTCATGTGGGGCGCGGCGCTCTTCGGCATCCTGGTGTCCACCGTGTGGACATCGATGCCCCGCCCGGTGAAGGCCGGCAACTACGTGGTGCTCGGGCTCGCGGCAGCGCCGCTCGTCTTCCGCCTGCTGTCGCTGGTGGGCTTCGGCCGGGTGGCGGTGCTGCTGCTGGGCTCGCTCGTCTACATGCTGGGGGCGGTGGTGTACGCCCGCCGGTGGCCCAACCCCAGGCCGCTCACCTTCGGGTACCACGAGGTGTTCCACGCGCTGGTGCTGGTGGCCGCCGGGCTCCAGTACTCGGTGGTGCTCGACCTGCAGTACGCCTCGAGCTGAGCCACCAGGGAGCGTTTCTTTCGCGCGGGGACCGGCGGGCTGTGGCTTGATGCGCCGCGGCCGTACTGCCCCTTCGAAAGGCTCCCCATGAAGCGCGCCCTGCTCGCCCTGGTCCTCCTCGCCGTGCCCGCCTTCGCGCAAGGCAAGCAGGTGCCCGGCGTGCGCACGCCCAACGAGGGCGCCTCGCGCGTCTACCTGGGCTCGCCGGAAGACGTGCTGGAGGCCGGCGTCGAGGCCGCCGAGCAGCTGAGCCTCGCGGTCACCCGCGCGCCCGACGGCAGCATCTTCATCGCCTCGCCCACGCCGTGGCTCAAGCCCGGCCCGGTGAGCTACCCGCGCACCCTGGTGGTGCACGTGCGCGCGCTGTCCGCCCGCGAGACCGAGCTGCTCGTCGAGGAAGAGGGCAAGGACAAGTCGCCCGGCGCCGAGGCGCGCATCTCCGGGTACCACGAGCGGGTGGCCACCGCGCTGGGCGACATCCGCCCCAAGAAGGCCATCATCCCCAAGCACCCGCTGGAGGCGCAGGGCGAGCCGGTGCTCATCAAGCAGGTCGACCTGGTGGGCATGCGCCCGTCGGAGGACAGCGAGGACCTGCGCGCCTGGCCGCTCTCGCGCGAGTACTCCAAGGAGATCGCCACCAGCCTCTGGCGGCTCTCCGGCTCGGTGCCGCTGCACTTCACCCCCACCTCGCAGCGCCGGCTGATGGTGCTCGACGGTCAGGTCCGCATGTCGGTCGGCACCCGGAACTTCTGGGTCGCCTCGGGCGACTTCGTGGTGATTCCCAAGGCGGTGCGCGCACAGATGGACGTGGAGCCCGGCAGCAAGGCGACGCTCCTGGTCATCGAGAGCCCCGCGGTCGACGACGCCAAGACGGTGTGGCTCGAGGACAAGGACAAGAAGAAGCCGGCGAACTGAGCGCTACCGCTTCGGCTCGTCGCTCGTCTTGAGCCCGAGCTTCTTCACCACGTCGTGCGCGTAGGTGCGGGCGATGCCCGCCGCCTTCGCCATCTCTGCCACCTTGCCGCCGCTGCGCTCGAGCAGCCGGGTGAAGTAGTCGCGGGCGAAGGCCTCCACCAGCGCCTCCTTGGCCTGCTTGAAGGGCAGGTCGACGCCGGCCTGCAGCACCGCCTCGGCGCTGGTGGGACCGCGCCCGGCGAGCACGCTGGAGATTTCTCCGCCCGCCACCGCGCGCTCCACCAGGTTGCGCAGCTCGCGCACGTTGCCCGGCCAGCGGTACGTCTGCATCGCCTCCAGCACCTGCGGCGAGAGCGCGAAGCCCGGCACCGCGCGCGGGCCGGCGAGGAACGCGGCCACCAGGCGCGGCAGGTCGTCCAGGCGCTCGCGCAGCGGCGGCACCTCCACGCGGATGACGTTGAGCCGGTAGTAGAGGTCTTCCCGGAAGCGGCCGGCCGCCACCTCGGCTTCGAGGTCCCGGTGGGTCGCCGCCAGCACGCGCACGTCGACCGCGCGGTCCACGGTGTCGCCCACCCGACGCACCGTGCGGCCCTCGAGGACTCGCAGGAGCGTGGGCTGCAGCTCGAGCGGCAGGTCCCCCACCTCGTCGAGGAAGACGGTGCCCCCCGACGCGGCCTCGATGGCGCCCACGCGGTCGGCGCCGGCACCGGTGAAGGCCCCGCGCACGTGGCCGAACAGAGTGCTGGAGACGAGCTCGCCGCCCAGCGCGCCGCAGTCCACCACCACGAAGGGCCGGTGCCGCCGCGGCGACTGGGCGTGCAGCTCGCGCGCCGCGAGCTCCTTGCCGGTGCCCGTCTCTCCCGTGAGGAGCACGGTGGAGATGGAGCCCGCCGCCCGCTGCAGCTGCGCGAAGAGCGCCTGCATGCGTGCGCCGCTGCCCACCAGCGCCCCGAAGCGCGTCGGCTCTCCGCCGCCGGGAGGAACGGCCGCCGCGCGCAGCACGCTCGCGCCCGTGGTGAAGAAGGCTTCGCGCCGCACCACCACCTGCTGCACCCGCGCGCCGCCCAGCACCGTGCCGTTGCTCGAGCCGAGGTCCTCGAGCGAGAGGCCTTCCGCGGTGCGGGTCAGCCGCAGGTGCCGCCGGCTCACCGTCTCGTCGCTCAGCCGCAGCGAGGCGTCGCTCGCGGTGCCCACCACCACGCTCTCGCCCGGGGCGAGCGTCACCGAGGTGCCGGCGTCGGGGCCCCGCACCACCTCCACCAGGTAGCTCGCGTCGGGCCCGAAGGTGGCGAGCTCTTGAGGGCTCAGTTGATCCGCCACCAGTGGCGCCGTGGTGTCGCCCGCCATGGCCTCCGAGCATATGCTGGGCCCGGTGGACGCCCCGGTGTGTTCGACGTGCGGCCTGCGCCCGGTGGCGCGGCCAGGGGAGCGCTGCGCGGAGTGCCAGGCGCCCACCCGCCCGCTGAACGCGCTGGGAGCGACCGCGGCCCCCGACGAGGCGCTCGCCGCGGGGCAGGTGCTGCTCGGGCAGTACCGGCTGGAGCGCAAGCTCGGCGAAGGTGGCATGGCCGAGGTCTGGCTCGGCCACGACCAGCAGCTCGACCGCCCCGTCGCCTTGAAGGTGATGGCCACCGCGCTCGCCCGCGACCGCGCCGCCGTCGCCCGCTTCGAGCGCGAGGCGCGGATGACCGCCGGGCTCGAGCACCCGCACGTGGTGGCGGTGCACCAGGTCGGCCAGTCGCTGGGGCGCCCGCTCCTGGTGATGAAGTACCTCCCCGGCGTCACCTTGAGCACCTGGGCCGCCGCCCAGCGCCCGCGCCTCGAGTGGAGTGCGCTGCGCCCCAAGCTCGCCCAGCTGGTGGAGGCGCTGGAGTTCCTCCACGCGCGCAAGCTCGTGCACCGCGACGTGAAGCCGTCGAACGTGATGGTCGCCCCCGATGGCCACGTCACGCTGCTCGACTTCGGCATCCTCAAGGCCGTCGAGGGCGAGCAGACCAGCCAGGGCGCCTTGCTCGGCACGCCGCTCTACATGGCGCCGGAGCAGGTGCTGGGCGTCGCCGACCTGGACGCGCGCGCCGACGTCTACGCGCTCGCCGTCACCGTCTACGCGCTGCTGGAAGGCGCGCTGCCGTTCAAGGAGAGCGCCGGACACCCGCTGCTCGCGGAGAAGGTGGGCTCGCAGGCCCCGACGCCCGGAGCGAAGCGGCTGCCGCCGGCGGCGGTGAAGGTGCTCATGCGCGCGCTCGAGCGCGACCGGACGCGGCGGCCCGCGAGTGCGCGGGCGCTGCTGTCGGAGCTCGACCGGGCCTTCGACGCTGGAGAGACGGGCCGTGGCCCTCGAGCGGGCCTCGTCGCCGGCGTGGCCCTGGGGGTGCTGGTCGCCGGCGTCGGGGC
>JAIBBQ010000087.1 GCA_019694595.1 Myxococcaceae bacterium | reverse complement strand
CCGAGCCGGAGGTGCCGCCGAGCGCGCCGCCGCCCTCGGCCGAGGCCGGCGACCCCCTCGCGGCGCTCGACGCGCTGGGGGCGGAGCCGTCGCGCCCCACCGAGCAGTCGCTGTCGCCCGTGCCTCCCGAGGTCGCCGCGCCGCCCCCGGCCCCGCCTCCGCCCGCGGCTCCCATCGACGAGTTCGCGGTCGACTTCGGCGCCGACGACGACGCGCCCACCCAGGTCTCGAACGTGCTGCCCAGCTTCAGCCCGCCCGCGCCTCCGCCGACCTCGCTGCCCGAGCCCAACCCCAACGAGGCCGACGCCTGGGACCTCCTCGACTCGCCGGCTGCGCCCACCTCGCCCAACCTGCCCGCGGCGCCGCCGCCCCCGTCGCCCCGGCCTCCGCCGCCCATGGCAGGTCCCCTGCCGTCGGAGCTGATGCCTCCCGCGCCGCCCCCGCCGCCTCCGCCCGAGCCTGCGTCCGAGGACCTGAGCGTGGAGATCGAAGAAGAGCCCGCGGCCTCGATGTCCCGGGCGGACTTCGAGAAGAAGCTGCGCGCCAACGCGGTGCTCAAGCGCTCGCCGAACTTCTCGAGCCACGTGCCCCGCGACCCCAACGAGGAAGCGGTGATGGGGCTGCTCGAGGCGGCCGACCGCTTCACCGAGCTCATGGTGCTCGGCCGGGGCAAGGTGACGCCGCCCCAGCTGCTCGACGCGCTCCACGCCCTGTACCAGGCGGGGGCGTTGACGTTTCCCGAGTGACGGACGGCGCGGTCGCGCTATGCGGCCTGCGCCATGCCTCCTCCGAGCCCGCTCCTCCCCGGTCAGAAGGTCCGCTACCTGCCCCAGCCCGAGTGGGGCGTGGGGCACCTGCTCGCCCTGGGCGAGAACGGCGCCAAGGCCCAGGTCGACTTCCCCGCGCGCGACGGCGGCCCGGTGGTGGTGTCCACCCGGCAGGGCGCGCTGGTGCACGTCTCGCTCGCGGTGGGCGAGCCGGTGCGCGCCCCCGACGGCCGCGCCGGCCTGGTGAAGGCGGAGGTCGAAGGCGGCCGCGGGCTCAAGCGCTACGAAGTGAAGCTCATCGACGGCACCGAGGACGAGTGGCCGGAGTCCGAGCTGCGCGCGCTGGCGCCCCGGCCCGACGCGCTGTCCTTGCTGCGCGAAGGCCGCGTGGGCGAGGCCACCGCCTTCCTGCTGCGCCGCTCGG
Source organism: Myxococcaceae bacterium (assembly GCA_019694595.1). Classification (GTDB taxonomy): domain Bacteria; phylum Myxococcota; class Myxococcia; order Myxococcales; family Myxococcaceae; genus JAIBBQ01. The sequence continues at coordinate 24,689 of JAIBBQ010000087.1, read as the reverse complement.
CGCTGATGCTCGACGACGAGCGGCGCTGCGACGCGCTCGGCGGCCTGCTCGCGTCCCGGGTGATGGTGAAGCCCCACCAGGTGGCGGTGGTGCAGCGCGTGCTCCAGGCGCGCGCCCCGCGCTTCGTGCTCGCCGACGAGGTCGGCCTCGGCAAGACCATCGAGGCGGGCATGGTGTTCAGCGCCCTGCGCCTCGCCGGCCTCGCGCGCCGGGTGCTGGTGGTCGCCCCCAGCCACCTCACCGTGCAGTGGCTGGTCGAGCTCTTCCACAAGTTCAACGCGCTCTTCACCCTGATGGACGGCGAGCGCCACGAGAAGGCGAGCGAGGAGCAGCCCGGCGTCTCCCCGTGGGCGCGCTTCGACCTGGTCATCACCAGCCTCGAGCAGCTCCAGCGCACCGAGCAGCACCGCAAGGAAGTCGGCGCCCCCGAGGCGGCGTGGGACCTGGTCATCATCGACGAGGCGCATCACCTCAAGGCCGAGAAGGCCTTCGAGGCCGCGCAGGCGCTGGCCCGCAACACCTGGGGGCTCCTGCTGCTCACCGCGACGCCGATGCAGCTCGACCCGGCGGAGTACCGCTCGCTGCTCACCCTCATCGACCCCGGCACCGCGCCGTCGGTCGAGCAGCTCGAGGAGCGCCTCAAGCGCCAGCAGGAACTGTCCACCGCGGTGCGTGCGCTCCTGTCGGGCAAGGGCGTCGCCGAGGCGGTGAAGACGCTGGTGTCGCGCTTCCCCGCGGACCCGGTGCTGGCGAAGGCCAAGGGCGAGGCGCTGCTGGCACACCTCGCCGAGACCTACAGCCTGTCGGACACCCTGGTGCGCAACCGCCGCGCGGTGGTGGGCGGCTTCTCGAGCCGCGTGCTGCACCGCCACGCCGTCAAGCCGCCGGCCGACGAGGTGCAGGCGCGCGCCAAGGCGCTGGAGGCGCTGCAGTCGGTGGGCACGCTCAAGGGCGCCGCGCTGGCGGGCATGATTCGCCGCCTGGAGTCTTCGCCCGCGGCGCTCGCCGCCGCCGGCGCCGGGGCGCTCAGCCTGCCCGAGCGCGACGCCAAGCTCACCGCGTTCCTCCAGGTGCTCAAGGGCATCTGGAAGGCCGAGCCCCAGGCCAAGGTGCTGGTCTTCACCGAGGCGCTCGCCACGCTCGACTGGCTGCAGAAGCGGCTGCTCGACGAGCGGGTGGAGTCGCTCGCGTACCACGGCGACCTGCAGCTGGTGGAACGCGACCGCCAGGTGGCGCGCTTCCGCGACCCCGAAGGCCCCAAGGTGCTCATCTGCACCGAGGTCGGTGGCGAAGGCCGCAACTTCCAGTTCGCGCACCACCTCGTCTGTTACGACCTGCCGTGGAGCCCGTCGGTGGTGGAGCAGCGCATCGGGCGCCTCGACCGCATCGGCCAGGTGAAGCCGGTCGAGATCCACGTCTTCGACGTCGAAGGCACCTTCGCCAGCGAGGTCCTCAAGGTGCTCGCCGACGCGGTGGGCGTCTTCGGGGAGACCATCGGCGGCCTCGACGCGGTGCTGGAAGAGGTCGAAGGCGAGCTCACCCGCCTGGCGCTGGAGGAGCCCAAGGCCCGCGCGAAGTACGTCAAGGCGCTGGGCGCCAAGGTGAAGGGCGCGCGGGAGAGCCTGCGCGAGGCGTGGGACCCGCTGCTCGACCGCCGCAGCTTCGACGAGGGCGCGGTGAAGGACCTCATCGCCCGCGCCCAGGCCCGCTTCGGGCTCGACGCGGAAGACGAGGAGTCGCTCGACGAGGGGCTGCAGGCGCTCTCGCGGGACCTCGACGAGCGGCTGGAAGAGACCACCACCGAGCTCGCGCTCCGCGTGGGCATCGGGGTGGACACCGACCAGCAGGTCGACGCCTTCCAGTGCGCGTTTCACCTGGGCCACGCGCTCAACGTGGAGGCCTTGCCGGGCCTCGACATCAGCCGCGAGCGCACCGTGCTCGGCTCCTTCTGGCGCGACACCGCGGTGGAGCAGGAAGAGAACGAGTACTTCGCCACCGGGCACCCGGTGGTGGAGTCGCTCTTCGGCTTCCTGCGCGACGGGCAGTTCGGCCGCTGCGCCGCGCGGTACGTGGAGCTCAAGCGGGCGCCGCCGGCGCGCGGGCTCGAGGTCCTCTTCCACGTGACGCTGCCCGAGCCCGCCGACACCTCGGTGGGGGCGCGGGTGCCGTCGCGGCAGCTGGCGCGCTTCCTCGACCGGCAGCTCATCGCGGTGGCCGTCGCCGGTGACGGCCGGGGCGGCTTCTCGTCGCAGCCCACGCTCCTCGAGCTCCTGCGCAGCCAGGACGGCGCGGCGCTGAAGGGCGAGGACCTGCGGGGGGCCTTCCCCGAGCTGCGCGCGCAGGTCGACCCGCTGGTGGAGGCCGCCACCCGGGGCGCCGAGGCGGAGCTGCAGAAGCTGCGCAAGAAGGCGAAGGCCGGCATCGAGGCCGAGCGCGACGCGCGGGTGCGCCGCTTGAGCCTGGGCCTCGAGCACCAGGGCGTGGCCCGCAAGGACATCGACGCGGCGCTGGGCAAGGAGATCGCCCACGCCGACGCGCTGCTCAAGGCGCTGGAAGGCACCGGGGTGGCGCTCGACTCGGTGTGCGCCTTCGTCCTCAACCGCTGAGACCCCGCCCCGAAGGCTGCCGGCGGTTGCGGGAGGGGGCCGGTTCTTGCCATCCTCTTACCGTGGTCTCCCGCACCAGGCTGAGTGAAGGCCCCCGGGTCGCTCCCGGGCGTCCTGCCGCGCGCCCGGCGCAGGCAGCGCCCTCGGAGCGCTCCTCGGCGCCGGTCACCGTCGAGCCGGGGCTGCGGCCGGCGAGCAGCCTCGAGACCTACGCGCGCAAGCTGTCGGCGCCCGCGGTGCGGCCTGCGCAGGCGGCCGGGCCCGCCTTCGACGCCGACGTGGTGGTGGTGGGCGCGGGCTGGGCGGGGTTGAGCGCGGCGCGCGCGCTCCTCGACGCCGGGGTGCGCACCCAGGTGCTGGAGGCGCGCAGCGAGGTGGGCGGCCGCATCCGCACCGACACCACCTCGCTCAGCATTCCCTTCGACCACGGCGCGGCGTGGATTCACTCCTGGCGCGACGACCAGGGCCGGCCGGTGAACCCGCTCACCGCCAAGGCCATCGCCGCGGGGATTCCGCTCTCGGAGACCACGCTCACCTCCACGCTCTACGTGGGCGACCGCAAGGCCACCCCGGAAGAGCTCGCCGCCTTCAACGCCACGCTCGAGAAGTACGACGAGCTCATCTCCACCGCGGCGGAGCAGGGCCTCGACGTGCCGGTGGCGTCGCTGCTGCCGAAGGACGCGCTGCCCTTCGCGGCGGAGGCGAAGGCCGACCTCGGCGAGCTCGACATGGGACAGTCGCTCGAGGTGCTCTCGTCGAAGGACACCGGCCTGCAGAACATGACCGGGCACGACGCGCTGCCGGCGACGGGGCAGCTCGCGGTGCTCCAGGCCACGGTGGGCGACGTCCCCGTGCGCACCGACACGCCGGTGAAGAAGGTGAAGGCCACCCAAGGGGGCTTCGAGGTGACCACGGCGTCGGGCGAGGTCATCCGCGCGCGGCGGGTGCTGCTCACCGTGAGCACCGGCATCCTCGCGTCGGGGAAGATCGAGTTCGACCCGCCGCTGCCCAAGTGGAAGACCGACGCCATTCGTGCACTGCCGATGGCGCTGCTCGACAAGGTGGCCATCGAGTTCGACGAGAACGTCTTCCGCTTCGCCGACGGCACCGAGCAGACCATCAACGACTGGGTGGTCGCCAAGGGCGGGCCGGGCGAGCGGCCCGAGGCCTTCCTGATGCGGCCGGGCGGCGCCAACATCGCGGTGGGCTTCGCCGGCGGCAACGACGCGCTGAAGCTCGAGCGCAAGAGCGACGCCGAGCTGGTGGCCCACTACCTCGAGAAGCTGGAACGCGTGTTCGGCCCCGACCTCGACCGCCACGTGAAGGGGAGCGTGGTGACCCGCTGGGCGCAGGACGAGTGGACGCTCGGCTCGTACTCGTACGCCAAGCCCGGCATGGCGGCGATGCGCGAGAAGCTGCGTCAGCCCATCGACGACCGGCTCTACTTCGCAGGCGAGGCGACCGCGCCGGCAGAGAACGCGCAGATGATTCACGGCGCCCACCAGTCGGGACTCTCCGCCGCCTCGGCGCTCATCGAGAGCCTGGCGCGCGAAGACGTGGCCCACGCAGGGCTCAACGCGCGGCAGGCGACGCTGGGGTTCGAGGCCGTCGGGGCCTGAGACGCGTCAGTCCGCGGCGGCCAGCGCCTTCACCGGGTGCTCGCCCCGCACCACCTGCTCGATGGCCGGCAGGTACTTGTCCATGGTGGCGACGTTGAGGAGCGTCAGGCCCCTGAGCAGCGGGGCGACCGGGGCCACGCCTTCCACGTCGAGCCCGGTGCGGAAGCGCACCAGGCCGTCGTCGAAGTTGAGCTCGAAGTTGCCCACGTTGAGCCGGCAGTTGAGACGCATCAGCAGCTCGGCGACCGCCGCCCGTCGCCCGTCGGGTACCGCCCCGTCGCGGACCGAGAAGAAGACGAGCTGCGCGACCGGCTCCTTGGCCTCGAGGAAGCAGCGCCAGCGGCCGGCCTTCCCTTCGAAGCCCAGGCGGAGCACCGCCGCGTCCTTCGCGGCATCGAAGGCCCAGCGCTCCTGGGTGAAGAAGGCCTTCGCGGTCTCGAGGAGGATGGCCATCGACGTCGCAGCATACGGCCCAGGGGACTGTTCGTCGCGTCAAGCGCCCTTCGTCGGCGCCGCGTCGCGGAGCGCCTTCGCGAAGTGCTCCGAGTGCGCCGCCAGCGTGTGGAGGTAGCCGTCGATGTCGGCCCTGGCTTGCGCGGAGAGCGCCCGCACGGGCTGCACGTGCTCCCGCGGCACGTAGCGGAACGTCAGGTTGATGCGTCGGGTCCGGAAGCCCTCGGTCCGCAGGTCGAAGGTGATGCCCGCGCGGTGGTCCACCCGCTGGACGCGGTGGAACAGCTGCTTCTTCCAGCGGTCGCCGCCGAAGATCTGCAGCGCACCGTCGTCCAGCCACTGCTGGGAGACGACGCCGTCGCGCTCACCGGGGCGGCTGCTCTTGACGAACTGGAAGAGGGCGCGCTCGCCCAGCGACAGCGACGCGACCGGCCCGGGCTCGAAGTCCTTGTGTTCGCCGACGCGCGCGGTGTCGAGCCACTTTCCGCCGTCGAGTCGCTCTCCGTAGAAGTTCACCAGGCAGGTGTTGAGCTCCCACTTCGCGGGCATGTCGCCCTTGGAGAACATGCGGTGGGCGATGGCCTCGATCTTCGCCACCAGCGCCGCCAGCACCGGAGGAAAGGGCTCGGCCTGCACGCAGCGGTCCCACAGGCCGTGCGGCGGCCGGTAGTAGTCGAGGCAGGCGAACTGCCAGTTGCCGAGCCAGTACACCGGTCGCAGCAACCGGCGCTGCTGCTGTCCCTCGGGGAGTGGCCGCACGTCGGAGAAGCGGTTCTCCCAGAGCGGGTGAAGCGTCTGGAAGTAGGCCAGCAGCGCGGCGCGGTCCTCGTCGCCGAGGAACTTCGCGTCGTAGTGCAGGCCTTCCTGGGTGCTGGCCCCGCGCGCGCGCAGTGGCCAGCGCGGGGAGTAGCCGAAGCGGCGGTGCGGAGGGCCCACGCGCCGTGTTTCGCACGGGTGGTGTCGTCGCGCGAGGCCCTAGCGGGTGCACCCGATGCGCTGCCCATCGACCGCGACCTCGTCGAACCAGAGGTCGAAGGCCGTCGCGGGATCGTCGTGGTACAGCTTGAAGCCCACGTCGAGCTGGGTGAACGCGGGCGCGGTCCACTGCGGCACGTGATTGCTCGGGACCGCGGCGCCCGCGACCTCGCTACCGTCGAGCCAGAAGTGCAGCTCGTTGGTGTCGCCCTTGAAGAGCCACTCCATGCACGCCCAGCGGTTGGTCGGCATCGCGGTGGTCGAGCGCTGCGCGTAGTCCGTCTTCGGGGTCGAGCCGGGGGTGTCGTAGTTCGCGCCGATGATGTGCACCGGGTCGCCGTACCGGTAGTAGGCGGTCTGACCGCCCGGAAGCTTGCCGACCGCCTCGAAGAGGGTGGTGTGGACCGCGGAGGAGGTTCCCGAGAGGTAGACGAAGGCCCGCCCGTAGATCGTGTTGTTCGGCATCGGGAAGATCTTCGTGGTGCGGATGAAAGCGGTGCTGCCCGCGAGATTGGTGGTGTGGACGTGCAGCGAACGCGTGCCGCGGGCCGCCCGGGTGGTGTCGATGCTCACCGCGCCCGCGCCGAGCTCGGCGCGGGTCCACACGGTCGAGTCCAGCGCGGTGTTCTCGAAGCTGTCGCAGAGCGTGAGCCCGGCGCCTGCACACCTCGGGGCTCCGAAGTAGCCGCCGCCAGCCGAGCCACCGCCAGCCGAGCCACCACCAGCCGAGCCACCGCCAGCCGAGCCACCACCAGCCGAGCCACCGCCAGCCGAGCCACCGCCAGCCGAGCCACCGCCAGCCGAGCCGCCGCCAGCCGAGCCGCCGCCAGAGCTCGAGTCACCACCGCCTGACGCTGAGGTGCCGCCGCCCGAGGACGCCGACCCTCCGCCTGAGCTCGAGGTTCCTCCGCCCGACGCCATGCCGCCGCCGCTGCTCGCATCGCCGCCGCCCGACGCCATGCCACCGCCGGAAGTACCGGAGCCGCCGCCGGAAGCGCCGCCCGGATTCGTCGCGCCGCATCCCATCGCCACCACGGCCCACGCCACCAACGCAGCTCGGAACAGTCTGGACATACGACTCCCTTCAGTCTGCGTGAGACCCCCAGGGGGTCCGACCGAGTGCAAGGTTTCACGAGTGGACGAGGCGGTCCGGCCTCGGTGCTAGACGTCAGGGCATGCGCCAGGCCGTCAGGACAGGGCTGTGGGGCTGGCTGGTGTGGCTCGCCGCCGCCTGTGGTCCCGGCTTCGTCGAGCGGGCGACCGTGGTCACCTTCGACCCTCAGGACCAGAGCTTCTGGGCGCTTCCGCTCCCATGCGAGCTGCGGCAGCGCAAGCCAGAGACCTTCGGGCTCTCGCACTTGCCTGGCGTGACCTCCGGCGTGCCCGCTGCCTGGCTCAATCAGAGCGAGGTGCTGCTCGGGCCGCGCTGGGGCACCAACGCGGGCGCCTTCTTCACCACCTCTGGCCCCGTGGACCCGGCGACCCTGCCCACTTCGCCGGAGGCTGGGCGCTCGCCGGCGTCCTCGGTCTTCCTGGTGGACGTCGACCCATCCTCGCCCGAGCACGGCAGGCGCTTTCCGCTCACCGCGCAGCTCGCGCCCGAAGGTGACTCGCTCTCGCCGCCTGGTCTGCTGGCCGTGCTTCCTGCGCTCTGGGCGCCACGGCGGCCGTCGACCCGCTACGCCGTGGTGCTGACCGAGGCGCTGCATGACGCTGCGGGAGCGCCGCTCGGCCGCAGCCGGGCTTTTCATCAGGCCTTCGAGTCCGGGGCGCTCTCGGAGCTGCGCATGGCGCTCGAGCGACAGCAGGTCTCCTCCGCCCAGGTGGTCGCCGCGACTGCCTACTCGACGGTCGACCCGGCGGAGGACTGGGACCGCCTCGCCCGGTGGGCCGACCAGCAGCCCGTGCCGGTGCGGGAGCTTCCGTGGACGGTCGCCCAGGAACTCCCCGACTTCACGCTGCTCACCTCCAGCGTGCAGCTCCCGCAGCTCCAGAGCGGAACGCCGCCCTATCTGGGCTTCGGCGAGGGGCTCATCAGCTGGGACGGTGGCGAACCCGTGCCACGCGGTGAGCAATCGGTTCGTGTCGCACTCTCCATTCCCAGGAGCGCCATGCCGGACGCTGGCTTCCCGGTGACGCTGTACGTGCATGGCACCGGCGGCGACGTCCGGCAGTTCGTCGACCGCGGCCCGCGCCCCGAGCTGCCCGGGGAGCAGCAGGTCGTCCCCGATGCGGGCACCGGTCCGGCGGCGTGGCTCGCGCGCAGCGGCTCAGCGGCGTTCAGCCACGACCTCCCCCTGCACGGCACCCGCTCGAGCCCCGCGGAGACCAGCGGGCTCCTCTTCACCAACCTGCAAGGCGACCTGCGCGTCGCCCGGAACAACCGGCTGGTCGCCTCACTCGAGCTGCTGCTCCTCAGCCGCTTCGTCGCCAGCCAGGCAGGCGCCGCGCTCCCCATCGCCGGCGCGCGCCTCGACGTCAGCCGGCTGGGCGCGGTGACCCAGTCGCTGGGCAGCACCGTGGGCCTTCCGTGGATCGCCCGGGAGCCCAGCCTGCGGGCCGCGGTCATCTCTGGTGCCAGCGGCAGCCTCATCGAACAGGTGGTGAAGAGCGCGCCGCTGCTCTCCACCCTGGTGGGCGTGAGCGAGGCTTCGTTGCACCGAGGCCAGCCGTTGCTCCACGTGCTGCAGTCGCTCGCCGAGCCGGTCGACCCGCTCAACACGGCGACCCAGGTGCGCACACACGGCTTGGCGAGCCTCTTCATGGTCGCTGGCTTCGAGGACGATCACCTCACCCCCGAGGCCCAGTCCGCGCTCGCCGGCGCGCTCGGGCTCACCGTCGTGGGGCAGGCGGTCGATCAGCGACTTGCCTCGGTGACCGCGGCGAGCGGCGCGGGCTCGTCCCTCGACGTCATCCAGGGCAACTGGGCACAACGCACCGGCGGCGTGGTGCAGGTCGCGGCTCCGAGCGCGCTCGGACACCACGTGCTCTTCAACCGCACCGAGGTGCAGCACCTGGTGACGTGTTTTCTCCTGGGCCCCGGCCACCCCATCGCGCCGCTGACGGCAGCGACGGGGCCGTGTCCTTGAGCGCCTCGTCTAGAAGAACAGGCGTTCCTTCTTCCGGTTCGCCTCGTACTTCTTGCGCGCGTCCTGCACCGCCGGCAGCTGGCTCACCTCGGACACCGGCACGTCCCACCACGACTCGTAGCCGCCGACGCGGTGCTCGCCGTCGGTCTCGGTGAAGACCACCGTGGTGACCGTCTCCTGCCGCGCCTTCTCCAGCGCCTGCTTGAACTCCGCGTGGGTCTTCGCCCGGTACACCTTGGCGCCCAGGCTCTCCGCGTTGGTGGCGAGGTCGACCGGCAGCTTCGCGCCCGACAGCTGGCCGTCGGCGCCGCGCGCCCGGTACTGGGTGCCGAACGCCGCGCTGCCCAGCGAGCGGCTCAGGCCGCCGATGCTCGAGTAGCCCTGGTTGTCGAGGAGCACGATGGTCAGCTTCACCTGCTCCTGCACCGCGGTGACGATCTCCTGCGCCATCATCAGGTACGAGCCGTCGCCCACCATCACGTAGACCTCGCGCTCGGGCGCGGCGAGCTTCACGCCCAGGCCGCCGGCGATCTCGTAGCCCATGCACGAGTAGCCGTACTCCACGTGGTACGTGCTCGGCTGCCGCGTGCGCCACAGCTTGTGGAGGTCGCCCGGCAAGCTCCCCGCGGCGCACACCACCACGTCCTGCGGCCGCGCGATGCCGTTCACCAGGCCGATGACCTCCGCCTGGCTCAGCGGCGGGCCGTGGCGGGTCCCGTAGTGGCGCTCGGTCTCCGCGTTCCACTCCGCGCGGTACTGCTCGACCTTCTTCGCGTAGGCCGAGTCCACCCGGTAGCCATCGAGCAGCGGCAGGAGCCCCTCGAGGCTCGCCCGCGCATCGCCCGTCACCGGGAGCGCGGCGTGCTTGTGCGCGTCGAACTCCGCCACGTTCAGGTTCACGAACTTCACGTCGGGGTTCTGGAACGCCGTCTTCGACGCGGTGGTGAAGTCGCCGTACCGGGTGCCGATGCCGATGACCACGTCGGCCTCGCGGGCGATCCGGTTCGCCCCCGGGGTGCCGGTGGAGCCCAGCGCGCCCAGCGACTGCGGGTGGTCGAAGCTCAGCGTGCCCTTGCCGGCCTGCGACTCGCCCACCGCGATGCCGGTGCGGCTCGCGAGCGCCGCCACCAGCTCGGTCGCCTCCGAGTACGTGGCCCCGCCACCCGCCACGATGAGCGGGCACTTGGCGCCCTTGATGAGCTGCGCCGCCTTGGCCAGCACCGCGGTGTCCGGCCGCGCGCGCGGCACCAGCCACACGCGGCGGGAGAAGAACGCCTCCGGCCAGTCGAAGGCCTCGGCCTGCACGTCCTGCGGCAGGCACACCGTCACCGCGCCCGTCTCCACCGGCGAGGTGAGCACCCGCATCGCCTCGGGGAGCGAGGTCAACAGCTGCTCCGGCCGCGCGATGCGGTCCCAGTAGCGCGAGACGGGCTTGAAGCAGTCGTTGACCGAGACGTCCTGCGACTGCGGCGACTCGAGCTGCTGCAGCACCGGCGCCACGTTGCGGCGCGCGAAGATGTCGCCAGGCAACAGGAGCACCGGCACCCGGTTGATGGTCGCGCCCGCGGCCCCGGTCACCATGTTGGTCGAACCCGGGCCGGTCGATGCCGTGCACACGAAGGTGCTCAGGCGGTTCGTCATCCGCGCGTAGGCCGCCGCGGTGTGCACCATCGCCTGCTCGTTGCGGCACTGGTAGTAGCGGAAGTCCGGGTTCTCCTGCAGCGCCTCGCCCAGCCCGGCGAGGTTGCCGTGGCCGAAGATGCCGAAGCAGCCGGCGAAGAACGGGCGCTGCACGCCGTCGCGCTCCACCACCTGGTTCTTGAGGAACGAAATCGTCGCCTGCGCCACCGTCAACCGTCGCGTGCCCATCTGGTCGCTCCTCAACGCTTCACCATCGGAATGCGGGGGTCCTTCGTCTGGTACGTGCCCTTGACCCACGCGTGGGCCGGGTCGTCCGCCGCCGCCAGCGACTGCGCCGAGCCGGCGAGGAAGTTCAGGTAGTAGCAGTCGTAGCCCCACGGCGCGCTCACCGGGTGGTGGCCGAAGGGGATCAGCACGAAGTCGTCGTGGCGCGCGGTCACCGTGGCGTCGAGCGCACCGTCCTCGGTGTACACGCGCTGGAACGCGAAGCCGTCGGGCTTGCGCTGCTGGTAGAAGTACAGCTCCTCGAGGTCGGCCTCGATGAGCTTCCCGTCGGCCCCTTCGCGGTGCACGTCGTGCTTGTGCGGCGGGTAGCTGCTCCAGTTTCCGCCCGGCGTGTAGACCTCCACCGCCACCAGCCGGTGGTTGCCGAAGCCCGGCGGCACCACCGAGGTGATCTGCCGGCTCGCGTTGCCGCCGCCGCGCTCCTCGATGGCGCAGTCCTCGGGGCGAATGTGGCGCGCCTGGCCGTCGCGGTCGGTCTTCGCCCACGCCCACGCCACCTGCACCCGCTCGCTGGTCGCGGTGAGCATCAGCTCGGTGCGGCGCGGGAGGTACAGCGCGTGCGGCAGCCCGTCGAACACCGTCGCCCGGGCGCCGAGGTCCTTCCACTCGCCGCGGTTGGAGCTCACCGCGCAGCGACCACCCAGCACCACCAGCACCGCCTCGTGCTCGCCGCTCGACCACTGGAACGACTCGCCCGCGCGCAGGCGGCGCACCTCGGCCGACAGGTGCTCCCAGCCAGCGCTCTGCGGTGTCACCTGGTTCACCAGGCCGAACTCGCCGGGCTTGAGCTTCGACCGCACGACCAGGTTCTCACTCGAGTAGCGCATCGTTCACTCCGGCTGGTGCTTGAGCTGGCGCAGCACCGCGCGCGCCTCGTCGAGCGTGGGCGGCACGTGCAGGGCGCGCGGGGGCAGGGCGGCCGGCCGCGGCGGCGCGCGCACCGTGAGGCCCTGCTTGAGCGCGAAGGTGTCGTAGGCGCCGCTGCCGTCGGCGTCGACGAAGATGGGGTTGGCGAAGGCGGCCGCGCGCGCCGAGCCCTGGTTGCAGCTGGTGGTGTTGCAGCCGCCGCGGAACACCAGGCCCTGCATCTCCGGCACGGCGCTCGTGCTGCGCACCATCACCACGAACCACGCGTCGGCCGCGGGCTGCACGTCGAAGGTGTGCGTCACGTGCACCTTGCGCGCCGAGAAACCGTTGAGCCCCGGCACCGCTTCCACCGGCAGCGCCATGGGGTCGAGCGACTTCGACTGCGCCGCGGTGGGGAACTTGCCGTTGCCGTCGCCGTTCCACGCCTCGCGCCCTTCGGCGTGGGTGAAGAGCTCGATGCGGTCGAACTTCATCCACTCCGGGCCCTGCACGTCGACGAAGAGGCGCACCTTGTCGCTGGCGGCGATGGACACGGTGTCGCCCACCTGGGCGGTGGCGCCGGTGGGCATGCTCGCGCCATCGAGCTTCTGCGCGGTGACGGTGAGGAAGGGGCCGTTGGTGCCCACCGCGTGCCGCGCCTTGAGCGCCGCGGTCATCGCCGCGCCGTCGAACTTGTCCGTGGTGTCCACGCCCAGCTTCACGAAGGTGCGCCCGTACCCCGAAGGGCTGCTGAACGCGTTGTGGGTGTCGCTCACCGCGGTGCCCGTGCGCACCAGGCCTCGGCTCAGGAAGACGAACCAGTCGTTCAGGATCTCGGTCGACGGGTTGAAGCCGTTCTCCACTTCGAGCGCGTCGAAGTCGCTCCCGAAGAGCCTGGTGTCGTCGGCGGTGGCCTTGGGGTCGGCGCCCATGCGGTTGAGCCCCGGGTCGGTGTGGGAAGCGCCGGTCAGCGTGTCCACCTTCATCTGGGTCAACATGCCGTTGTTGCCGCGGGGGTGGTTCATCTGGATGAGCGCGCTCGAGCCACCGCGGGTGCGCATCGCTTCGTCGAGCTGTGGCGGCCGCAAGGCCGGCGCGTCGGCGCCGCCCGGCCAGTCGACCGCGCCGCCGCCCGCCGTGCCGTCGGGCACCAGCGGGAAGAGGTTGTGGTGGCCCCAGGTGGGCGAGACCTCGCAGCCGATGACCGACGCCAGCACGCCCTGCGCCCCGAGCTTCTGGATGATGGGCGCGTAGTCGGTGACCCACTCGTGGTCGGTGGACACCAGCACGTCGACGCCTTCACCAGCGAAGGCGAGCACCCGGATCTCGTTGGTGGGCTGCGCGTCGGCGCTGTTCACCGCGTGCACGTGGAGGTCGGCGCTCATCCACCCCGTGGTGTCCACCACGTGGGCGAGCGTCGCTTCCACCGTGGCGTCCTGCGCGCTCAGGTCGACCGGCGCGCCCAGCATGGGGAAGGTGTCGGGGAAGGCGCTCCACTCCGGGCCGCGCGTCACCGACACCCGGTAGCTGCCCGGCGGCACGGTGAAGGTGGCGCTGCCCTGCGGCGGCACGTAGCCGACCAGCGCGAGGTCGTCGGCCTGGGGCTCCTGTTCCATGAAGCGCTCGTAGCTCGACCACTTCACCGGGCAGGCGCCGTCGCAGCGCACCTGCACCTTGGCGGGAAGCGGCGCGCCGAAGGGGTCCTTCACCTTCACCGTCAGCGTGCGCGCCGCGCCCACCTCGAGCGTCACCGGCTGCGTGGTGCCCGCGTCGGCGGTGAGCTCCACCGCGACCGCCACCTGCCGGCCGAGCACCGCCGCCGACGCACGGTACGTGCCCGGCGCGACGGTGAGCGACGCCTTGCCCTGGTCGTCGGAGAAGGCGAGCGCCACCGCGCGGTTCGCGGTGTCCGACAGCAGCACGCGCGCCTGGGGCATCGGCTGGCCGTTGCTCATCACCGAGGCGGTGACCGTGGCCTGCGGCGCCGCGTCGAGCGCGAGCCACTGGGCGCCCACGTCGGCGAGGCTCTTGCCCACCGCCCAGTCGCGCACGAAGAGCTTCGAGCCGCCCTTGGGAATCACCACCCGGCCCGGGCGGTCCTTCGCCATCGGGTCGGCCCACGTGAGCACGTCGCCCAGGTCCTTCATGCCCGACAGCCGCGCCGCGGAGTGCGAGAGGTAGAGGATCGCGCCCACCTCGGGCGTGGTGGGTGAGTCGACCTGGTAGCTGCGGTAGCCGTACGCCACGCCGTCGCCTTGCCAGCCGAACCACGGCGACGGGTCGACCAGGCAGTCGTGCTCGCCGAAGCCGCCCTTGCACTCGCCGGGGTTGAAGAAGTCCATCGTGCCGCCGCCGGCGGTGATGTCGCCCCAGGTGGAGACCACGTCCTTGTCTCCGTCGTTGCAGAAGGCGGTCACCTGCCGCACCCGGGACTCGCCGGGGGACACCGCGAAGTACGTCGTCATGCGCAGCGGCACCGCCACGTCGGGCTGGAGCGCGAGCTTGAGGCCCAGGTTGAGCCGATCGACGTTGGCCTGCACGTCGATGAAGTCGTTGAGCTGGTCGACGCCGGTGGCGGCGACGATGGCCGGGCCGCCTGCGCTGCCGTCCTGCACCACCTCGACCTTCTTCACCTCGATGGCGCGGCCGAAGTTGTAGATGAGGCCGAGCTGGCCCATCTGGTCGCGCCCTGGCTCGCCGTCGGGCCGCTTGAGGTCGGCGTCCACCAGCGTGCCGCCGAAGGGCACGTGCGACATGAGCCGCATGGGGCCGGTGACCCCGGCGCGGATGCGGTCGTTCTCCAGCGCGTAGTCGCCCACCACCACCTGCGCGAACTGGCCGGTGAGTCGCTGCGCGTCCTGGGTGATCTTGAACGCCTTGGCCCCGCTGCCGGCCTGGGTGAACAGGTCGGCGCGGCTCAGGTCCACCTCGCAGCGCTTGAGCGTGTCCACCGGCGGCTCGGTCTTCGCCGGGCACCCCAGCGCCACCGCCGAGAGCACGACCAGCGCCGCGCGGCTCCGCATCAGGCGACCTGCTGGGGCGCGCCCCTGAAGGCCCGGGCGATGGCCTGGATCCACCGCGCGTCGCCCATGGGGTCGTCGAGGGTGACCTCGGCCTTGCCGCCGTCGAGCACCAGCGTGCGGAAGGCGTGCAGCTCGCCGCGGAACGCTTCCTCGTACGAGATGGTGCGCTGCTCGACGACGTGGTCGCCGCCGTCCATGCGCTCGATGCGCAGCGGCGTGGGCATGTTCTTCAGGTACGGCGACGGGAAGGTGAGGGTGACCCGGCCCATGGGGGCGATGAAGCGCACCGTTTCCTCGTAGTTGCGCAGGCCCGGCACCAGCACCCAGTTCAGCGTGGCGTGCACGCCGTTGCCGAAGTCGGTGAGCGAGTTCTGTGCGAAGCCCGAGTGCCAGGTGTGGGCGGTGACGACCTTCTTCGGCTCGCCGAGCACGCCGCGCACCACGTTGATGTCGTGAATGAGGCTCTCGGTGAGGATCTTCGCCGCCACCTTGTGGTCCAGCGGGGCGTCGCCGCCCACCACCTCGCTCATGGCGTGGAACGCGCTGCCGCCGGGGCTCACCGCCTGCTGGGTGCCCTTGATGTCCTCGGCCTCGGGCGTCATCACGTACGGCGCGGCGGGGTTGGGGTGCACCGCGTGGTGCACGCGGTAGGCGCCGTCGTCGGGGTGCAGCACGGTGACCTCGACGAAGCGCAGGTCCTTGAGCGAGCGCACCGCCTCGCGCGCCCGCAGGTACGCAGGGTCGAAGCGCTTGTGGTACCCGACGAGCGTCTTGACCCCGCTCGCCTTCGCCGCCTTGAGCAGGCCTTCGGTCTCCTTCACGTCGTAGCCGAAGGGCTTCTCCACGAAGAGGTGCTTCTTGTGCTCGTAGGCCGCCTTGGCGAGCGCCTCGTGGCTGCCGGAGGCGAGCAGCAGCACCGCCTCGACCTCGGGGTGCTTGATGGTCTCCAGCGGGTTGGTGGTCTTGTGCTTGGCGCCGTAGATGGCGGCCACCGCGTCGACCGCGTCCTGGCGGACGTCGGCGACGGAGACGAGCGTGAAGAGGTCGGGGCGCTCGTGGAGGTGCGGCAGGTGCATCATCTGGGCGATGCCGCCGCAGCCGACGACGCCGACGCGCAAGGGACGCTGGCTCATGGTGTGCTCTCGATCTTTCGAAGGGTGAAGGTCAGATGCCGACGTGCTGCTTGAGGTACTGGCGGCTCGCGCGCGCGGCGATGGTGGGGTCGGGGTTCAGCTTCCCGTTGGCGTCGGCGACCACGTCCTGCTCGACGATGGCCCAGCCGGAGTAGCCGTTCTTCCGGAGCTGCTCGACGAGCTGGGGGAAGGCGACCACGCCCTTGCCGAGCTCGATGAAGACGCCGCGCTTCCACGCGTCGCGCATGTGGATGTTCGTGGTGCGCACGTGGTGGAGTTCGTCCTTCTTCACGTCCTTCAGGTGCACGTAGGTGACGCGCTTGGGGTGCTTCTTGAGCACCTCGAGCGGGTCGCCTCCGCCGTAGACGTAGTGACCGGTGTCGAGCAGCAGGTTCACCAGCTCGGGGTCGGTGGAGGTGATTAGCCGGTCGATCTCTTCCGGCGTCTCCAGCATGGTGCCCACGTGGTGGTGCACCACCACGTTCATCTTGAGTTCCTGGCGCAGCGCCTTGCCGATGGCGTGGAGCGTCTCGATGGCTTCCTTCCACTCCGCGTCCTTCCACGAGGCCTTGCCGTCGCGGGGGGCGCGGCCGGCGATCGCCATGCGCTCGTCGTGGTCGTCGTCGGCCACGATGACCTCGGTGACGCCCTGGGTGGCGAGCAGCCGCGCCACCTGCAGGCACTCGGCGACCGACGCGGCGCGCTTGCCGGCGTCTTCCAGCGGCAGGCCCACGTAGGAGCTGCCCAGCTTGAGCTTGCGCTTGCCGAGCTCCGCGCCGAGCACCTTGGGGTCGGTGGGGAAGTAGCCGTACGGCCCGAGCTCGGTGCCCGAGTAGCCGGCTTCCACCAGGCCATCGAGGAAGGTCGACCAGGCGACGGGCTGGTTGGTGGGGCCGTAGATGCCGTAGCTGACGGGGGCGTTGCCGACGGTGATGGTCATGGGGCACCGCTTATCGCGCGGAAGGCGGGTGATCTCAAAGGGGTTGGGCGGCCCTGGCCGTGGGGGCGGCGGCGACGCAGCGGGTTTCGCCCGAAGGGTCGGGTCGGTAGGCTCGACGACCTTGCTCCTGGCGCTCCTCCTCAGCACGGTGGCCCTCGACGGCTCGGAACCCACGGTCGAGCTCTGGCAGGCGGCCGACGTGCTCGTCGACCCGGGAGGGCGGCGCTCCTTCGAGGAGGTCAGCGCGGCCCCGGCGGCCGACGGCTTCCAGCGCTGGACCCGCCGCGGGCCGCCCAACCTGGGCTTCACGCGCGACGCCTTGTGGATGCGGGTGACGCTGCGGAACGACAGCGACCGGCCGCTCGAGCGCTGGCTCGAGGTCGACAACGCCAACATCGACGAGGTCCAGCTCCACGACCCGCGAGGGCCGGTGCCGTTCCGGGTGCAGGGGCAGCAGCAGCCGATGTCGTCCCGGGAGCTGACGCGTCGCTCCCCCACCTTCCGTGTGGTCCTGGCGCCGGGTGAGGAACGGACCCTCTGGCTTCGCGGCGGGGGCGAGAACGAGGTCGTCCTGGGGGCGCGGCTGCAGACCTCCGAGGCGATCCAGGAGTTCGATTCGCGGGCCGGGGTGCTGCTGGGCGTCCTCTCCGGGATGATGCTCGCCATGGCGCTCGCCGCGGCGTTCATCTTCGCGTTCGTCCGGCAGATCCAATACGTCTACTACTTCGCCTACACGCTCGGGATGGTGGTCTGGCTGTCGCTGGTCGACGGCACCGTCGAGCTCTTCCTGCCAGCGAGCGTGGGGCCGCTCCCGCGCGGCGTCTTCTACGTCGCCTACCTTCCGCTCTTTTTCTACTCGCTGTTCCAGTGGGAGCTGCTCGAGCTCGCGCACCAGCGGCGTCGGTGGCCGAAGCTCATCGTCGTGGTGGGGCTCCTCCTCCCGGTCGTCGGGCTGGCGTCGGCGGTGCTCGGTGGCCACCGCGTCCAGAACCAGGTCACGGTGCCGTACGCCCTGGGGATGATGGTGCTCGGCGCCGTCGTGGGCCTGGCGAGGATGCGAGACGGCGTGCCGGCGGCGAGGTACTTCGTGATCGCCAACGCGGCCCTGGTCGTGGGCGTCGGCCTCACCTTCCTCACGGCGCTGGGGGAGCTGCCGCTCCGGTACTTCCCGTACATCCACTTCGGGTACGCCTTCGACGCGCTGTGCTTCGGGGCCGCACTCGCGGCGGACGCCCGGGAGCGCAACCAGCACATCTCGGCGCTGCACGCGGCCGGGCAGCGGTTCGTGCCCTTCGAGTTCCTCGCGCTCCTGGGCAAGAAGGAGCTGCCCGAGGTTCGTCAGGGCGACCGGATTCAGCGCGAGATGACGGTGCTCTTCGCCGACGTGCGGGACTTCACCACGCTCACCGAGAAGAGCTCCCCCGAGGAGACGATGGCGCTGGTCAACGAGTACCTGGGGGCGCTGGAGCCGGCGATCCGCCGTCACCAGGGCTTCATCGACAAGTACATCGGCGACGCGGTGATGGCGCTCTTCGAGGCTCCGTCGGCGGCGGTGAACGCGGCGCTCGACGGGCTCGAGGCGCTCCAGGCGGTCAACACCCGGCGCGCGGAGCGGGGCGCGCCGCCGATTCGCATCGGGGTCGGCATTCACGCCGGCCCGCTGGTGCTGGGCACCGTGGGCTCGGGCGAGCGGCTGTCGTGCACGGTGCTCGGGGACACCGTGAACCTGGCCTCGCGTGTCGAGGGCCTGACCAAGCAGTACGGCGAGCCGGTGCTGGTGACCGCGGCGGTCGCGCGCACGCTGGAGCCCACCCTGGTCACCCGCGCCGTCGACCGGGTGGTGGTCAAGGGCAAGACCGAGTCGGTCGAGGTGCTGGCGGTGACCCGCGCGCGGGCGTGAGCCGGCTCAGTCGTCCGACTTCGAGGCGTTGAAGGCCACCGCGGCCTTGATGAGCGCCTTGAAGGCGGCCTCGTCGAGCTTGGCGCCTTCGGGGAGGTCGATGGCCCGGCGGGTGTTCCCTTCGAGGCTCGAGTTGAAGAGCTTCTTGGGATCCTTCAGGGCGGCGCCCTTGGCGAAGGTGAGCTTCACGGCCTTCTTGTACGTCTCGCCGGTGCAGAGGATGCCGCCGTGCGACCACACGGGGATGTTCCACTTCCATTCCTCGACGACCTTGGGGTCGGCCTGCTTGATGAGGGCGCGCACGCGGGCGAGCGTCTTGCCGCGCCAGTCGCCGAGCTCTTCGATGCGGGCGGTGATGAGTTCCTCGGGGCTGTCGCCCTTGGTGGGACTGTGGTTCATGCGGCGCACTCTGCCACAGCGCTCTGGCGCCACGGGGCGAAGCGGGCGGTGAAGTGCCGCAGGGCGCGCGGCTGCTCGGCGATGCGCAGCCCCTGGATTGCGTTGGCGCGCGCCGCCACGCGCTCGACGACCTCGACCACGTAGTCGACGTGGCTCTGGGTGTACGTGCGGCGGGGCATCGCGAGGCGGACCAGCTCCATCGCCGCGGGCGCCTCGGTGCCGTCGGGGCGCAGGCCGAACATCACCGAGCCGATCTCGCAGCTGCGCACGCCGCCTTCCCGGTACAGCTCCACCGCCAGTGCCTGGCCCGGGTACTGGAGCGCGGGCACGTGGGGCAGCAGCGCGGCGGCGTCGAGGTACACCGCGTGCCCGCCGACGGGGAGCACGATGGGCACGCCGCGGCGCTCGAGCGCCTCGCCCAGGTACTCGGTGGAGCGGATGCGGTAGCGCAGGTAGTCGTGCTGCACGACCTCGCCGAGCCCGGTGGCGATGGCGTCGAGGTCGCGGCCGGACAGCCCGCCGTAGGTGGGAAACCCTTCGGTGAGGATGAGGAGGTTGCGGCACTGCTCGGCCCAGCGCTCGTCGTTGAGCGCCAGCCAGCCGCCGATGTTGGCGAGCCCGTCCTTCTTGGCGGACATGGTCATGCCGTCGGCGAGCGAGGCCATCTCGCGCACGATGTCGGTGACCGACCGGTCCTGCTGGCCCGGCTCGCGCTCGCGGATGAACCAGGCGTTCTCGGCGAAGCGGCAGGCGTCGAGGAAGAGGGGGATGCCGTGGCGCCGGCACACCGCGCTCACCGCGTGGAGGTTGGCGAGGCTCACCGGCTGGCCGCCGCCGGAGTTGTTGGTGACGGTCACCAGCACCAGGGGCACCTGGGCGGCGCCGACCTCGGCGATGAGCCGCTCCAGCGCGGCGACGTCGAGGTTGCCCTTGAACGGCAGCCGCTTCGACGGCACCCGGGCGTCCGCCGGCAGGAGGTCCACGCCGCGGGCGCCGGAGTATTCGACGTTGGCGCGGGTGGTGTCGAAGAGGGTGTTCGACGGCACGACCTTCCCGGGGCCGCCCACCACCGAGAAGAGGATCTTCTCCGCCGCGCGCCCCTGGTGGGTGGGGATGACGTGGCGGAACGGGAAGAGCGCCTTCACCGCCGCTTCGAAGCGGAAGAACGACGGCGAGCCCGCGTACGACTCGTCGCCGCGCTGGAGGCTGGCCCACTGCTCGGCGGACATCGCGCCGGTGCCGGAGTCGGTGAGCAGGTCGATGAGCACGTCCTGCGAGCGCAGCTTGAAGAGGTTGAAGCCGGCGTCTTCGAGTCTCGCCTCGCGCTCTTCCCGCGTGGTGAGGGTGAGCGGCTCCACCGACTTGATGCGAAACGGCTCGATGATCGTCTTGAACCCGTGCATGCGCGGGCGGCGTGCAAGACGCATTCTTGCGCGCAGCACCCCGAGTCAGCCCTCGGTGCCGCGCATTTCCTTCGCGAGGGAGTCGCTGGCTGCAGTTCCTGCGCGCCGATGAGTGCGGCTGTCGCGCGGCATTCGAAAGCATCGCGTGGGCGTGCGTGGCGTGGGCGGTACAAGCGTGAGCCCATGAGCGCACGCTTCGACGCGGTGATCTCCGGGGGCAGTTTCGCGGGCAGTGCGGCGGCGGCGGCGCTGAGTCGGCTGGGCATGAAGGTGCTGGTCTGTGAGCCGGGCCTGGCGGACCACCGGCGGCTCGCGGGCGAGTTGATCCAGGCGCCGGGGGCGCAGGCGCTGCTCGATCTGGGTTTGCTCGACGTGGCGCTGGAAGCTGGTGCCGTCCCCTCGGCTGGTTTCGCGGTGCTCCCGGAGCCCGAAGGTCAGCCGGTGCTGCTGTCCTATGCGGAGACGCCGGGCTGTCGCTCGACGGGCATCGCGCTGGAGCACGCGCGGCTCGCGCAGGCGATGCTCGATCACGTGGGTCGGCTCCCGGGAGTCGAGGTGCGCAGCGATCGCGTCTCTCGTGCCCAAGGGTTCCGCGGTCCGCACGTGCACGTGGAGACGGCAAGCGGCGAGGCCTTCGACTGTGCGGTGCTGGTGGCGGCCGACGGCCGCACCTCGAAGCTGCGTGACGCTGCGGGCATCACGGTGGCCAAGGGTGAGCCGGTGCGCATGCTCGGGGTCCGGGTCGTGGGCCCCCTGCCGCACGAAGGTCGTGGCCACGTGTTCCTGGGGGGCAAGTCGCCGGTGCTGGCCTATCGAATCTCTCGCGACGCGGTGCGCGTGCTCTTCACCTCGGTGGGGCCTGACGCGCAGCCGTCGTCGGAAGACCTCGCTGCCTTGCCGTCGTCGCTGCGCGATCAGGTGCGCGACGGCCTGCCCGGTGCGTCCTCGTCCGCGGTGGTGCAGAGCCTGACGCCGAAGCGCTCGGCGCTCGGGCGGCTGTTCCTGGTGGGCGATTCGGGCGGCTGTGTGCACCCCATCACGGCGACGGGGGTGAGCTTCTGCGCGAAGGACGCGCTCCTGCTCGAGTCGTCGCTGCGGGACACCGAAGGCGACGTCCTGGCGGCATCGCAGGTCTACAGCGAGGAGCGCACTGGCCCGCTGCAGACGCGGGTGGCCCTGGGCCCGTTGCTGGCGGAGACGCTCGCAGGCCAGCAGCCGGACACCGCGGCGCTCCGTGGCGGGCTCCTCCGTTACTGGCGCAACGACGTCGCAGGCCGAGGAACCTCGCTGGGGCTCCTCTCGACGCACGACGCGCGCTTCGACGTGCTGGCGAAGGAATACGTGAAGGTCATCGCCCACGCCCTGGTGGAGGTCGCGGCGACTCGGGGCCCCCGCGAGGTCCTCCACGTGGGCAGCCACCTCCTGGGCAAGGGCACGTCCCTGGCGCTGGAAGCGCTTCGCCATCAGCGCTGAGCCGATCCCCGTCTCCGTCCTTCCCGTCTCCGCCGAAATCCGAAGCCCCGTCCCCGTGAACGACCCCGAACGCGAACCCGTCCTGGCGGGACGCAGAACGTGCTCGTTCCCCTCTGCGCATCCCCTCAGGGGTAGTCGTGCGCGACGGGCCTGGTCTCCTCGCACGGCCGGCAGATGGCGGTCGCGAGCCCGGTATTCCTCCGCGTCCTCCCTGCGACGGCCTTGAACACCGGCCCGCTCTCCCGCTCGTCGCACGCCAGGCACGCGTTCAGTCCGCCATCGCTCAGATGGTACGGCTTGTCTCCCTCGAGCACGCACGGCTCGAGGCACTTCGATCTGGTGTGCGCGGTGTTCCACGCCCAGATCTGCGCGCAGGGGCGGGTGAAGCCGAGCGCCTGCAGGCAGCGCACATTGGCCTCGAAGCCCTGACTGAAGGTGTCGATGCCGCACTGGCGCACGGGGGCGCCGAGATCGGGCGCCTCGGCGTAGAGCGCGAGGTCATCGAGCGTGGAGCACACCCCGCACGCGCCGTGGTGGGTGAGCACGCCGCCGGCGGCGGAGACCGCGGTGACATCGGCGAAGGTCTCGAGCCGGTACCTCCGGGCCGCGACGTCGGTGGGCACCATCCCGCACACGCCGGCCGAAGGCCCGGCGTCCTTGGCATACGGATCCTCGGTGACCTCGGCGTAGGGGACCTCGAGCCGCCACTCGCGCAGCAGCGCGAGCCGGGCAGCGTCGAACCGGGCGGGCACGAAGGGGGTGGTCCCACAGAGGCAGGCGGGCTGGCACTCGGCGGCGGTGAGCCCGGTCTGCGCCCCTGGCCGCCCGAAGAGCGGCGCCTGGCACCCGGCGTCCGAGGCCGAGCGCACGGTGCAGGCGGCGAGCGCGAGCGCGAGCGGGACGAGGCCCCTCATCGCGCCTCGAGGGCGATGGGCACCACGTCGGCCTGGGGGCCCGAGTCGAGGAGCAGGAAGATGGCCGCAGCGGTGAGGAGCCCGGTGACGCCGCCGGTGATGAGGCCGGCGGTGCAGATTCCGCCGCGCGCCTGCACGTTGCTGCAGCCCACGGCGCTCAGGGCGATGCCCGCGACGAGCCCCATGCCGCCGAGCGAGGTGAACACGATGCCGTTGACCCGCTTGGCCTCGCTCGGGGGCTGGGCCACGACGAGGGCGCGCCGCGTGCGGATCGCCGCTTCGCCGAGCGTCGAGAGGCTCACCGTGAACCCGCGCGGCGACTCGAAGGTCAGCCCTCGCGTCGCGTCGAGGCGCAGGGGGCAGGGCGTCTGGCACGGGGGCTGGCCGGTGCCGTAGACGCTCCAGGGCACGTCGTCGTCGGCCACCGCGTTGACGTCGACCTTGCCCGCGGGCACCTCGGCTTGCCCCATGGAGGGGTCGAGCTCGATGGCGTAGTGGGCGCAGCCGGTGGCGAGAGCGACCGCGGAGACGAAGGCGAGGCGCATGGTCAGGGGCAGAAGTTCTCGGAGGGCGAGCCGGCGACGACGTTGATGCGACCGGCGTCGAGCGTCCAGTTGATGGCCACGTCGAACATCTGCACCGGGACGCCGGCGTCGATGGTGACCAGGAAGGTGTTCGGCGAGTCGGACAGCGTCTCGTGCTTGGCGCAGGTGGGGCCGAAGGCGGCGGGCTCGAACGGAATGAGCGCGCCTTCCTCGGCGGTGGTCTGGAGCGTCTGGAGCCCGATGAGCTGGTCGTGCACCAGTCCGGCGTAGAGAGGCAGCGTCATCACGCCCTTTCCCGGCACGGTGAAGCGGAGGTCGAGGATGGTCTGGCTGAGCAACACGTCGGTCAGTCCCTGACGGACCAGGAACGGGGTGGTGACGTGGTTGCGCACGACGTGGCCGAAGTCGTTGCAGAAGTACCCGGCATCGGGCGTGTGCTGCTGGTGCCAGCTGACGCAGCTCTCGTCGAACTGCTCGCCCCAGAGGAGCGACGGCCCTGCGGCGCCGTACCACTGGCGGAACACGGGGTAGGAGCAGAGGCCCGCGTCGCAGAGGGTCGAGGTGCTGAAGTCGAGGGTCTCCAGCGTGGGCGCGAAGATGGAGTCGATGATGCCTCGGACGACGAGGGGGCAGCCCGCGCCCTGGCACGAGGTGTTGTGGGTGCGCAGCACGCTGCGGACGCGATCGAGGTTGGAGATGGTGCCGGCGCCGCCTGCAGAAGCGCCTGCGAGGAACACGATGTCTGCGTTGTCGAGGTCGGGCATCGGCGTCAGGCCGCCGTCGGGGGCGGCGTAGACGAGCGTGCTGCCCGCATCCGCGCGGAGCTTGGTGAGCACGGCGTCGACGATGCGCGAGCCCAGCGCGTGCATGCGGAACTGCCGGGCGCCGCCGTCGAGCGGGTCCACCGTGTCGACGACCACGTCGCGGCGGGTGCCGGTCCAGTCGTCGGAGGAGCAGTACTTCACGAAGACGTGGTTCCAGGAGCCCAGCGGGTTGTCGACCCGGCGCGCGAGGATGCCGTCGGCGTTGATCTGCGGGGGCGCGGGGTTGGCGGACATACCCTGCCACCCGAAGTTGGTGTTCACCGAGCACCAGCGCTCGGCGCACTCCTGGCCGGAGCCGCAGTTTCCGCCCCCCTGCAGCTGGATGACCCAGCGGTTGCGGCTCGCCGGCTGGGAGGCGGGGCGGAAGTAGAAGAAGGCGGCGGTGCCGTCGTTGCAGAGGGCATCGGGAAACTCGGACGCGCCGAAGTTGTGGCGGTTCAGCTCGTTGCCGGGCCCGAGCCCGCCGACGATTCCGTTCCGGCCGCAGGTCAGCACGCTGCCGATCAACGGGACCATCGGTCCAGCGTCGGCAGAGCCGCCGCCCGCTGAGCCACCTCCCGCCGAGCCGCCGCCGGCCGAGCCGCCGGCAGCGGAGCCACCGCCCGCGGAGCCGCCGCCGAC
>JAIBBQ010000086.1 GCA_019694595.1 Myxococcaceae bacterium | reverse complement strand
CCCACGCCCGCCGCGGCCACGCCGACGGCCCCCGTCGCGGAAGCGCCGGCCCCGTCGCGCGCGCCGCGCCGCGCTCCGGGGTACCTCACCGTGGACGCGATTCCCTGGGCGTCCGTGTTCCTCGACGGCAAGAAGATCGGCGATACCCCCATCGACTCGCACCCTGCCCCTTCCGGCCCGGCCACCCTGGTCCTCTCCAACCCTCAGCTCGGCAAGCGGGTGACCCGCAAGGTCACCATTCGCCCGGGCGCCCCCACGCTCGTGAAGGTGGACCTGCGATGACCACCCGGCTGCCGACCCGCGCCGCGGGCACCGAGGACCTCGGCTCCGGCGACGGCCCGCGCGACCTCGCGCCGGTGCTGGTCGAGGCCATCGACGGCCCTGGCGCCGGCGTGCGCACCTTCCTGGCCGCGGGCACCGTGGCCGTGGGCACCGACGCGCTGTGCGAGCTGCGGCTCGAGGACTCCGCCGTCTCCCGGCGCCACGCGACGCTCGAGCTGCTGCCCGGCGCGGTGATGGTGCGCGACCTCGGGAGCCGCAACGGAACCTTCTACCTGGAAGCCAAGCTCTCGCAGGGCCGGGTGCCCGTGGGTGGCACGCTGCGGGTGGGCCGCACCACGCTGCGGCTGTCGCCCGTCGAGACGCCGCGCCCGCTGAGCGAGAAGGAAGTGCTCCACGGGCTGCTCGGCCGCTCGACGAAGATGCGCGAGCTCTTCGCCACCCTGGAGAAGCTCGGGCCCACCGACACCACCGCGCTCCTCCAGGGCGAGACGGGCACCGGCAAGGAAGCGGTCGCCCGGACCATCCACGCGCTCTCGCCTCGTGCGGCGGCGCCCTTCGTGGTCTTCGACTGCGCGGCGGCCAACGCGGAGACGCTGGAGACCACGCTCTTCGGCCACGCGCGCGGCGCCTTCACCGGCGCGGTGGAAGCGCGCGACGGGCTCCTCGCCTCGGTGAAGGGCGGCACGCTCTTCCTCGACGAGGTGGGCGAGCTCGGCGCCGCGCTGCAGCCCAAGCTGCTGCGCCTGCTCGAGAGCCGCACCTACCAGCGGGTCGGCGAAGGCACGCCCCGCAAGTTCGAAGGCCGGGTGCTGGCGTCCTCGCACGCGTCGCTCGACGCAGCGGTGCGCGACGGCACCTTCCGCAGCGACCTCCTCTTCCGGCTCGCGGTGGCCACGGTGCAGCTGCCGCCGCTGCGCGAGCGCATCGAGGACATTCCGCTGCTCGCGGCGCACTTCGCCCGCGCGCTCACCGGAGTCGACGTGACGCTCTCGCCCAGCACGCTGGCCGCCTTCCAGTGCGACCGCTGGCCGGGGAACGTGCGCGAGCTGCGCAACGCGGTGGAGCGCGCGGTGGCGCTCGGTGAAGGCCCGCGCGCCGCGGAGCTGCCGGCCAGCGCCACCGCCGGCGCGTTCGAGGCCGCGCGGGAGCGGCTGCTGGGCGCCTTCGAGAAGGACTACCTGGTCGCGCTCATCGCGCGGCACAGCACCATGGCGGCGGCCATCGAGGAATCGAAGCTCTCGCGCACCCAGTTCTACCGGCTGCTGCGGCGGCACCAGCTGAGCTCCCGAGGCAAGGACTGACCGTCAGAAGCCGCTGAGCACCAGCTTGCCGCGCGCGTGCCCGGTCTCGATGAGCGCGTGCGCGCGCTTGAGCGTGGCGGCGGTGATGGGCCCCAGGTCCTCGTTCAGCGTGGTGCGCAGCACGCCCTGGTCCACCAGCGCCGAGACCTCGTCGAGGATGCGGCCCTGCTGCTCGAGCGACTTCGTCTCGTAGAGCGAGCGGGTGAACATCAACTCCCAGTGGAGCGAGACGCTCTTGCGCTTGAGCAGCATCACGTCGAGCGGCTGCTTGGGGTCGTCGATGAGGCCCAGCTTGCCTTCGGGCGCCATCAGCTCGGCGAGGTCGACGAAGTGGCGGTCGGTCTGGGTGAGCCCCACCGCGTACCGCGCGCCGTTCGGGAAGAGCGCCTTGAGCTGGGTGGCGAGCGGCAGGCCGTGGTCGATGACGTGGTGGGCGCCGAGGTCCTTCACCCACTGCACCGTCTGCGGGCGCGACGCGGTGCCCACGATGGTGAGCGCGGTGCGCCGGCGCGCGAGCTGCACGAGAATCGAGCCCACGCCCCCGGCCGCGCCGACCACGAGCAGCACGTCGGAAGCGTCGCGGGCGACCTCCAGGCGCTCGAAGAGCAGCTCCCACGCGGTGAGCGAGGTGAGCGGCAGCGCGGCCGCCTGGGCGAAGGACAGCGTGCCGGGCTTCTTGCCCACGATGCGCTCGTCGACGAGGTGCAGCTCGCTGGCGCACCCCGGGCGCACGATGGAGCCGGCGTAGAAGACCTCGTCGCCGACCTTGAAGCGCTTCACCTCCGCGCCCACCGACTCGACGACGCCGGCCACGTCCCACCCCAGCACGCGGGGCGAAGTCTCCACCTTGTCCTTCGGCGCGCGCTGCTTCACGTCCACCGGGTTGACGGCGATGGCCTTGACCTGCACCCGCAGGTCCCTGGGGCCGGGGGTGGGCGCAGGCAGCTCCACGTCGACCAGGGACTCGGGGTGCTCGATGGGCAGGTACTTGAAGAGGGCGACGGCGCGCATGCGCCGCACCGTCGTTCAGGCCGCGCCGGGAGGCAAGGCCGGAGCGGCGCGCCTGGGGAGCCAGGCGTAGAAGCGGCGCAGGTGCTCGTCTTCCGGCACCACGTGCTCCGGGTCGAGCCGCGCCCCGTCGAGCACCGCCAGGTCCTGGGCGATGAAGGACAGCGAGCGGCCCATCGACCAGCGCAGCTTCAGCGCGTCGAGCGGCCCACTGCGAGGAATCGCGAACAGCGTGCGCACCCGCGTTCCGGACGCCAACGGGTAGAGCGACACCAGCACGTGGAGCGCCATGCTGCGCACCCGGGACTCCACGGTGAGCAGCGTGCCGCCGTGGTTGGTGATGCGGATCTGCACCGAGTTCTTGCCCCAGCTCCGGATGACCCGTTCCCGCAGACCGTCGCCGGTCGCCCCGGCGTGAATCCGAATCTGGAGCTGCGACGGGCTCGCCAGCGACAGCTCGGGCTCGCTGTGGAACGAGCGGCGGTGAATGGTCGCGAAGTGCCGGATGTCGTAGCTGTTGGCGGCCGCGACGTGCCACGCACAGCCCACGTCGAAGGGCGCCCCCAGCCGGCTGACCGCCTGCGACTCCGGCAGGTCCACGAACGCGGGCTCGAAGCGCACCTCGGGCGAGGTGGCGACGAAGATGGCGCCGTAGCGCTCCAGCACCGGGTACTGCGCGAGCCGCCGCTTGGGCTGCGCGTAGCCGGGCGCCTCGACGCACGCCCCGCTCCCGTCGAACTTCCACGCGTGCATCGGGCAGGTCAGTCCGTCGCCGTCGACGCTGCCCTTGGTGAGGTCGGTTCCCAGGTGCGGACAGAAGCGCGCGCTGGCGCGCAGCTGACCGGAGCGGGTGCGGTACACCAGGAGCGCCGGCTCGAGGTCGTCCACCGCGCGCACCTGGCCGGGCCGCAGCTCGCTCGCCGCGCACACCAGGTACCAGCTCTCGAGCGACGGCAGCATCGGGCGTCCTTTCTACCGCGCGGGAAGCTCGTCGCCGATGGTGGTGGCCGGGCCGTGGCCCGGGATGACGCGCAGGTCGCCCGGCAGCACCGCGAGCCGCTCGAGCAGCGAGCGCCGCAGCGCCAGCGGGTCGCCCCCGGGCAGGTCGGTGCGCCCGACGCCACGGCGGAACAGCGTGTCGCCCGAGAACAGCAGCTCGCCGGAGCCGTCGTGCCCGCGCAGGCACACCGAGCCCGGCGTGTGGCCCGGCGTGTGGAGCACCGAGACCGACGCGGCGCCGAAGCCGACGCGCTCGCCGTCGGCGAGTCCCGCATCGACGGCGGGCACCGACGGGCACACGATGCCCAGCGCCGCAGCCTGCCACTGGAACGCCCGGTAGAGCGGGAGGTCGCTCGCATGGAGGTGCACCCGGCAGCCGGTCGCGGCCTTCACCGGCGCGGCGGCGGCGAAGTGGTCGACGTGCCCGTGGGTGACCAGCGCCGCCACCACGGTGAGCCCGTTGGCCTTCACCACCTCGAGGATGCGCCCGGCATCGTCGCCCGGGTCGACCACCACCGCCTGCCTGGTCTCCGGGCACGCCAGCACCGCGCAGGTGCAGCCGAGCGGCCCCACCGGGAACTGCTCCACCAGCGCGAAGGACTCAGAGGCCAGGACCGAAGCTCCAGGGCTTGCGCGCGGCCGCCGACCACTTGCGGCACTGCACGAAGTGCAGCACCTGCTGGCGGTGCTTCACGCCTTCGGCGTGGGTGAGCGACACCATCGACACGTAGAGCACGTACTCGCGGTAGCGCTCCGCGCCCACCAGCGCGGTGAGCTCGGCCTCGTGGGCGCGCAGGTTGCGGCGCCAGGCCTCCGCGCTCAGGTGGTAGTCGCGCGGCGGCAGCTCCACCACCTGCTCCACCGCGAAGCCCGCGTCGTTGGCCAGCTTCAGCTCGTCGCCGAGCGAGCGGTAGTTCGCCGTGCCGCCATAGAGCGCGTTCACCCGCTGCACCGCGGGCAGCAGGGTGTGGCCGAGCGCGGGGTGCACGAAGTGCAGCTCCTTGTTCACCATCAGCCCTTCGTCGCGCAGCCAGCCGAAGGCCTTGCCGAAGAAGTCTCCCAGCCGGAAGAAGTGCACGATGACCTCGTCGGTCATCACCGCGTCGAAGGACCCCGGCGCGGCCTCGAACTGGTTCCAGTGCTTCACCTCGAAGGTGCAGTCGGCCCCGGCGCGCTCCGCCCACGCCCGCGCGTAGCGCAGCTGCTCTTCCGACAGCATCAGGCCGTGGCCCTTCACCCCGTAGCGGGTGCACAGGTAGATGAGTGGACCGCCCCACCCCGCGCCGACGTCGAGCACCCGGGCGCCGGGCTTCAGCTCCAGCAGCTGCGCGAAGCGGTCGAGCTTGGCGGCCTGCGCCGCGGTCTGCTGCTGCGGGTCCGCCGGATCGGCGCGCTCGAAGGCCTGCCAGACGTTCGCCGAGTAGGTGTGCCAGGCGCCGCCGGTGAGGACCTCGAAGAAGCGCGCCGGCAGGAGGTAGTGGACGTTGGTCCGCGCCTTGTCCTCCTCGTCGGTGAGCGGCTGGTACATCCGCGTGGCGTCGATGTCGCTCAACTCGGGCCTCCGGGGAGCTTCGCCACGCGCGCGCACAGCTCGTCGAGCGTCGGGTCACCCACCGCGATGGTGATGGGCACCGTCGCCTGGAGCCAGTGCTCGAGGTCCCACAGCAGCGTCGCCGCGGCGAGGGAGTCGAGCCCGAGCGAGGACAGCGTCTGGTCGCCCGCGAGCAGCTTGGCGTCGCGCCCGGTGAACTTCGCCACCCAGCCGACGAGGAAGGAGAAGACCGAGCCCGCATCGCGCGCCTGGCTCACGGCTTCCGACGGCGTGGCGCCTTCCCAGCGGTGGAGCACCTGCAGCTCGCCCGCGAGCAGCGCCGCCCGCGTGCCGCCGCGCTGCACCTTGCCGCTCGAGGTCTTGAGGATCGCGCGCGGCGGAAGCAGGCACACCACCTCGGCGGCCAGGCCGAGCTCCTGCTGCAGGTGGCCGCGCACCGCGGAAGCGACCCGCGGGAAGTCCTGCGTGGACTCCGCCACCTCCAGCACCACCGCGAGCCGCTCGCCCAGGGGCCCTTCGAGCGCAAAGGCGGCGGAGCTGCCTGGCCGCACCGCCGGGTCGGCGCCGTCGACCGCGGCCTCCACGTCGGACGGGTAGACGTTCACCCCGCGCACGATGACGAGGTCCTTGAGCCGGCCGGTGATGAAGAGCTCGCCGTCGAGCTCGAAGCCCTGGTCGCCGGTGCGCAGGAACGGTCCGTCGCCATCGGAGGTGCGCGCGCCGAAGGTGCGCGCGGAGAGGCCGTCGTCGCCGAGGTACCGCACCCCGACACCGGGGCCGCGCAGCCAGATTTCCCCCAGGGCGCCCGGCGGAACCCGCGCCAGCGTCTCGGGGTGCACGATGGCGCGCTCGAGCGCCGCAGCGGCCGCGCCGCGACCGACGAGCTCGCGCACCGGCGCGCCAGGGACCGGCGCGGCCCGCTCGCCCCTCAGCAGCGCGCCGGCGTCGACGGAGAGCACCGTGGGGTGGGTGTCGCGCGGGCTGCCGGCGGCGAAGAGCGTGGCCTCCGCGAGGCCGTAGCAGGCCATGAAGGCGCGCCGCCGGAAGCCGCAGGCTGCGAAGGCGTCGCCGAAGCGCACCAGGGTGCTGGAGCGCACCGGCTCGGCGCCGGTGGCGGCGATCTCCAGCGCCGAGAGGTCGAACCGCGCGCGCTCTTCCGGCGTGGTCTTGCGCACCGCGAGCTCGTACCCGAAGTTGGGGCCGCCCGTATACCGGGCGCGGGTGGCGGTGAGCACCTCGAGCCACCGCCGCGGCGTGCGCAGGAAGGCCACCGGCGAGAGCGTGTGCAGCGTCATGCCCAGCGCGAGCGCGGTGAAGATGCCGCCGATGAGCCCCATGTCGTGGAACAGCGGGAGCCAGATCATCCCCACGCAGCCTTCGGGGAGCTTCAGGTGCTCGAGGTAGCGCTCGACGTTGCCCACCAGGTCCTGCTCGCGCAGCGCCACCCCGCGCGGGGTCGCGGTGGTGCCCGAGGTGAACTGGATCATCGCCAGCCGCTCGTGGTCGCGCGCGGGGGCCTGCCACCGCGCCGCCGCGGCATCGTCCACCACGTCGGTGGCCATGAAGTCGAAACCGGACAGCACCTGCGCTTCCGGCACCAGCTGGAGCAGGTCCATCAGCGGCTGGGTGGTGAGCACCAGCGAGCTCTGCGCCACCTCGAGCACCGCCTTGAGCCGGGGCAGGCTGCGCGCGAGCCGCATCGGGTCGGGTGGCGAGGCGGGCATCACGGTGACGCCGGCGCAAGCACAGCCGAAGAGCGCGTCGAGGTACTCGAGCCCGGGCGCGTACTGGAGCAGGGCCCGGGTCGGCCGGGGCGTGCGGGCCTCGAGCGCCGCGCCGATGGCCCGCGCACGCCCGAGGAGCTCGCGCCAGGTGCGCTGCACCGGCGGCCCCCCGTCGTCGGGGTGGAACACGTAGGCCGCCGCGTCCGGCCGTCGGGTCGCCTGACGCTCGAGGAGTTCGACTACGGTGGGCGCCATCGCGTTTCGGAAATCAACGCATCCCACGGGCGAAGGGAAGTGAAAGTGGGCTTCGAGGTCCAGGTGTTCGAGGAAGACCGCGGTCAGTGGCCCGCGGTGTGTGAACTCCTCGACCAGGTCTCGATGGGCGGAGCGATGAAGGTCGCCATCCAGCGCGCGCCGGACCGCGCGCTCGCCTACCTGAACCTCGGCGGCCACCACGTCGACGTGCTGCTGAAGAAGGACGGCGCGCTGATCGGCTTCGCGCGCGGCAGGGTGGAGCGCCGCCAGCTGTGGAACGGCACCCGCCTCGTTCCCGGGCTCATCGCGCTCGGCGGCGACCTGCGCGTCGACCCGGCCGCCCGTGGGACAGGCGCGGTGCGAGCGCTCTTCGACGCCGTCCGCGAGCACGGCGTGAGCCGCGGCTGGTACCTGGGCTTCGGGCTGGTCAACGAAGGCAACGACAAGATGTACGGGCTCATGACTGCCGATCGCCACGGGCAGACCTCGAAGCTCCTGCGCACCTTCACCACCGCGAGCGTGATGCTCTGGCGCCGGCCCCCCCGGCCCAGCGCCCCGCCGCTCGAGGCCTTCACGCCGAGCGACGCCGAGCTGGAGGCGATTCCCCGGGCGCTCGCGCACCGCCTCTTCGCCCCCGCGCCCGAGGCGGGCGTGATGACCGCGATGCGGGCGACCTTTCCGGAGATGAAGTTCTTCCGCTCCACGCGCGACGGGGCGTTCGTCACCGCGCTGTGGAACCCGTCGCGCGCGCGGCAGATCCGTCTGCACGGGCTGTCTCCAGCGCTGCGCGCGGTGCGGCTGTTGTGGAACGGCGCCCGCGCACTCACCAAGGCGCAGCCGTTTCCCGGCTCGGGCGAGGTCATTCACTCGGTGGAGCTCGCCTTCACCGTGCGCGAGCGGCTCGACACAGCGTCCCTCGCCCAGCTCGCGCACGAGGCCCACGCGCTCGGCGGTCAGGTGATGAACGTGGTGACGGAAGGTCTGGCGCAGGGCGAGGTGCTGAAGGCGCCGGGGCTCGCCACGTCACTGCGCACCCGGCTGTTGAGCTTCGCGCACGGCGGGAAGGCGCTGGTGGAAGCGCCTGCGAGCGTGCCGGCGTACGTCGACCTCTCGATTCTCTGAAGAAGGGGCGCTCAGAGCTTGTACTGCACGTCCTTCACCCGCGGGCTGACCGGCGCGGCATCGGGCTCGGTCGCCGCGCGGTGCGCCTCTTCCACCCACAGGCACGGCAGGTCCGCCGCCGACGAGGCGCGCGGGGCATCGGGGTAGCGCGCGAGCTGCCGCGCCTGATCCTCGAGGATGCGCTTGTCCTGCTGGAAGATGCGCGCGGTGAAGGGGCGAATGGCGATGAGCAGGAGCGGGTCGAGCAGCCCGAACTTCATCGCGATGCGCGTGTAGACCCGCGTGGTGGTGGCGGTCTCCGGCGTGGAGATGGACGTGGTGACCAGGTGGCGCTCGCCCCACCAGTAGTTGACCTCCACGGTGTGCGGCGCGCGGAAGGTGTCGGTGTGCCGGACGCCGCCGTTGCCCCGCTGCAGCAGCCGCACCAGCAGGCCGGTGGGGTTGGTCTCGCCGAAGTTCTCCGACGCCACGCCCTCGGGCGTCAGCTCGACGTGGGCGCGGATCTCCTTCGACGGCTCGCCGCGGAAGAGCCCCCGGTGGAGGATGCCGGTGTGCGCGCAGTCCACGAAGTTCTGCACCACCTGCAGCTGCGGGCACTCGATGCGGTTGAGCAGCTCGACGTCGCGGTAGCCCGGCTCTCCCACGCGCGGCCACGACGGCGCCTGCTCCGGCCGTTCCTGGGTCGACGAGACCCACACCGTGCCCTGCGCCTCGACGCAGGGGAACGCGGTGGCGGCGCACTTGGGCTTGGGCTCCGCGTTCGACGCGCTGGGAATGAGCGTGCAGCGCCCGTCGGTGCCGAAGCGCCAGCCATGGTACGGGCACGCCAGGTCGCCATCGCGCACCTCGCCCAGCGAGAGCGACACGCCGCGGTGCGGACAGCGGTCGAGCAGCGCGCTCGGCACGCCGCCCTTGCCGCGGAAGAGCACCAGGCGTTGCCCGAGGAAGGCGATGCCCAGCGGCGCTCGCCCGAGCTCCTTCGACGTCGCGGCTGGGTACCACACGGGCTTGGCCACCAACGTTCTCCCGGAGCGTGGAGCTGAACCTATAGTCCATCGCCGTGTCCTCGTCCGCCGGCCGAACCAAGGGGCCCCTCGCCCACCGGATCCGCAGCGAAACGCGCGCGGTGAAGGACATCACCCCTGCGCTGCGCGACGAGATGTTCGCGCTCTTCCAGCGCTACTTCGAGACCGACCGGAAGGTGTTCGACGCCGACCTCGACGAGAAGAGCCACGCCTTCCTGGTCTTCGACTCCGAGACCGGCGCGGTGGTGGGCTTCTCCACCATCATGCCGTACCCCATCACCATCGACGGGCGGACCTACCGGGCGCTCCACGGGGGCGACTCCATCATCGACGCGCCGTACTGGGGCCAGAAGGGGCTCGACCTCGAGTACGTGAAGTTCATGGTGCGCACCAAGCTGCGCGCGCCGCTCGAGCCGCTCTACTGGTTCAACATGACCCAGGGGTACAAGACGTACCTCAAGATCGCGCACCTCTTCCCTTCCCACTGGCCGAGGTACGACGCGCCCACGCCGCCGCTCGAGCAGGCGCTGATGCACGCCTACGCCACCAAGAAGTTCGGCAGCGCCTACAAGGCCGATCGAGGCCTCGTCATCTTCGACCACGGCGGGAAGCTCAAGGAAGACGTGGCGCCCATCACGCCCGAGATGCTCCAGCACCCGGAGATCGCCTTCTTCGTGCAGAAGAACCCCAACCACGCGGCGGGCGACGAGCTGCTGGGCATCGCCAAGTTCGACCTGCACATGGTGCGGGCCGCCTTCCGGCGGATCTTCCGCTGATGCTCGGCGGCCTGGCCCGCTCGGTCCTGGGCGCGGTCAGCCTGGCGAGCCACCGCTGGCAGGCGCGCGCCTTCGCCGAGGCGGTGAGGTCCCCCCAGCGCACCCAGCACGCGCTGCTCAAGCGCTTCCTCGCCGCGAACGCCGGCACCGTCGCCGGCCGGCGCCACGGGTACGCCGGCCTCACCAGCTTCAGCGACTTCCAGGCCAAGGTCCCTCGCAGCTCGTGGGAGTCGGTCGCCGCCGACGTCGACCGCATCGCCGGCGGCGAACAGGGCGTGCTCAGCGCCGACGAGGTGACGCACTTCGAGCGCACCAGCGGCTCCACCGCGGGCCCCAAGCTCATCCCGTACACGCGCTCGCTCATCCGCGAGTTCCACCTCGGCGTGGGCGCCTGGTTCGCGGACCTCGCCCGCGCCCATCCCGGCCTCTGGGGCCTGCAGCAGTACTGGTCGCTCTCGCAGGCGGTGGCGCGCAACGACCGCACCCACGGCGGGCTGCGCATCGGCATCGAGGACGACACCGAGTACCTGAGCGCGGCCGCCCGCTGGGCGACCCAGCAGGTGATGGCGGTGCCCCACGACGTGTCGAAGGAGCGCACGCCCGACCGCTGGCGCGCGCGCACGCTGCAGGCGTTGCTCGCCGCGAAGGACCTGGGCTTCGTCTCGGTGTGGAGCCCGAGCTTCTTCACCGTGTTGCTCGAGGCGCTGGAAGCGCAGCTCCCCGAGCTGCTCGCGGGCCAGCCCCCCGCGCGCCGGGCCGAGCTCGAGCAGGGCCTCGCGCGCCACGGGCGGCTCACCGTGGAGGCGCTCTGGCCGCGGCTGCGCGTCATCTCCTGCTGGGCCGACGCGTCCGCGCGGCTGCAACTCCCCGGGCTCCAGCGCTTCGTCACCACCACCCCCATCCAGCCCAAGGGCGTGGTGGCCACCGAAGGGATGATCTCGCTCCCCATCGACGGCGTGGGCGGCGTCGCCGCGGCGAGCGGCCACGTGCTGGAGTTCGTCGACGTGGAGTCGCCCGCCGCCACGCCGCTCGAGGTGGGCGCGCTGCGCGAGGGCGGCGTCTACTCGGTGCTCCTCACCACGGGGAACGGCTTCGCCCGCTACCAGCTGCACGACGCCTTGCGCTGCCTCGGCCACCATGGCGCGCTGCCGGTGCTGCGCTTCGAAGGCCGCCTCGACAAGACCGCCGACCTGGTGGGCGAGAAGGTGACCGCCGCCGAGGTGGAGCGCGCGC
Organism: Myxococcaceae bacterium; assembly: GCA_019694595.1. GTDB lineage: Bacteria > Myxococcota > Myxococcia > Myxococcales > Myxococcaceae > JAIBBQ01. Next base: position 14,774 of record JAIBBQ010000086.1, on the reverse strand, counting down.
TCCAGACCATCGCGGTGCCGTTCCGCCTGGTGGTCCCCGAGGCCGGGCCCCCGGCGCGCTACCGGCTGTTCATCGAGGCGAGCCCCGAGGCCGCGCAGGCCGCGGCGCGCGTGCTCGAAGGTGCCTTGCACCGCAACCCCCAGTACCGCGACGCGCGCGGGCTCGGGCAGCTCGAGGCGGTGGCCGCGGTGCCGGTGCACGACGGCTGGCGCAAGTACGTCGCCCACCTCATGCAGCTCGGGCTCAAGCAGGGGGACATCAAGCCCGCGGCGCTCGACACCCGCGACGGCTGGGGCGAAGCGCTGCGCTGATCAGCGCGCGACCTTGGCCAGGGTGATGGCCTTCTCCGGGCACGCCGTCACGCACAGCCCGCAGGCGTGGCACTCGGCGGGCTTCACCACGTACGCCTGCCGGTAGCCGTGGCCCCAGGCCTTCAGCTTCCCGATGAGCGAGAGGCCCGAGCGCTCCTGTGCGCTCAAGGTCCCCATCTCGAAGACGCCGTACGGGCAGACCTTCACGCAGTCCTCTTTGCCCTCGCACTTGTTCCGGTCGATGACCGGCGCCACCACGCCGGGGGCCTTGCAGTCCTTCTCGGCGGTCGCCATGCGGCGGGACTCTACCTGCGGCGGCGCAGCGGGAGCACGGCGAGCGCGAGCAGGAGCGCCGACGGCGCGGCCGCGCAGCCACCGGACATCGGCTCGCTGTCCGACGGGGTCATCGGCGTGGGGTCGGGCTCGGGGCCGCTGGGGATGCCGGGCGGCAGGAGCTTCGCGAGCACCGCGTGCGCCATCGACGGCGGCGGCGAAGCCGGGAGGAAGGGCCGTTCCGGGCTCGGGCCCGCGGCGTCGTCCACCACGTAGACCGCCGGGCCGCTGCCGCGCACCAGCCAGGGCCGCAGCCGCAGCGGGGGCCCCTCGGTCCACTGCGCCATCTCGGCCTTCGAGACTTCCTTCACCGTGCCGAGGTCGAAGTGCCACGCAGCGGCGGACTCGGGGTTCTGCACCCAGCGCACCTGCGGCCCGTCGACGAGGAAGACCTTGCCCTGCCCCGTCTCGCGCACCAGCTGCACGGTGGTGGGGAACGGCGACCACTCGGCGCGCGCGGCGAGCGCTCCGTCGGCGAGCACCTGCAGGTCGAAGAAGGCGTCGAACTTGAACGCGGCGTAGGCGGCCGGGTCCACCACGTGGCGCAGCACGCCGTCAGGGGGCGGACGCGCGCAGGTGAGCGTCCTGGGGCTCCCGCCGAGCTCCGGGTTCGGCCCGTGCAGCTCGGAGTCGATGGCGTAGGCGTGCACCTCATGCGGCGCACCGTCGAAGAGGCTCAAGGGCGGCGCCATGGTGAAGGCGTGCTCGCAGCTGCCCAGCGCGGTGCAGAGGTCGCTGCGGCTGTCCCCCGCGCGAATGGCCTTGCCCGGCGCGCCGCTGCCGGCCGGCCCGCCCCAGTACACGTGCACGTCGATGGCCTGCTTGTCGACGTTCTGGTCCTGCGCCCAGCCAGCGGCGCCGTCGCAGCTCACCGCGTCGAGCGAGCCCCGCGGGGGAATGTTGTTGCAGTTGGGCGCGAGGCCCGAGCCCGAGGCGAAGAGGCCCAGGTGGTTGTTCACCTGCCGGCCCGAGGTGATGACCTGCCCGAAGCCTTCGACGTAGAGCTGCGAGCTGCCTCCGCCGTCCATGTTGGTGGCGATGTCGATGGCCGGGGCGCCCGCCTCGGCCGCCAGCGCGCGCAGCTCGTTCACCATGCCGTTGCCGTCGATGACGTGGTCGGTGGCGAAGAGGAAGACGGTGCGCCGGTCCTTCGACAGGCCGATGGCGGTGCGCCGGTGCGCGGTGGTGATGACCGCGTCGCCGTCGAAGGTGGGCCCGAGCGACTGCCCGTCGCGGATGAGGATGTTGTGTCCCCCGACGATGTCGGTGGTCCACGGCGAGCCCGCGGGCGGCACCGCGGCGTTCTGCTGCAGGTCGGCGTTGAAGAGCCCGAACTGCCAGTAGCTGCGCGACTCGAAGTACTGCTTGTCGGCCGGCCAGTCCTCGCCGGCGCCGCGTGCGCGGCCGTTCACCAGCGTCCACCCGGGGAAGTCGAAGAAGTCGGCGTTGATGGCGGCCTTCGCCCCCACCGCCTGCGCCCATTCCTGCGGCGTGCCCTTGCGCTCGCCGTACTTGGTGGCGCGCACCTGCACGCCCGGCGAGCAGAGGTTGCCGATGACCATCGCCGAGCCCGGCTGGCGCACCAGGGTGAGCCCCGGGTGCGGCGTCTCCACCGAGTGCAGCAGCACTGCGCTGACCGCCAGCAACACGCTCCCCATGGGGGGCATGGTGCGCCCGGAGCCCCGAAAGGAGTGAGTCCAAGGCCTGAAGATCCGTCACCTGCGCGTTTCGAGGCTTCGACGTGCCGCGTCAGCAGTGCGGCAACCGCTTGACCAAACGAGAGGTTCGGGGTTTCACCGAAGGAGGACCCCATGACGCGCGCGCGCATCGGATGGCTGGTGGTGGTGCTGGCCGCAGTCGCGGTCGGAGCCGTCTTCTTCCTCAAGGGCAAGGCCCCCAAGGCGCCCCAGTTCGTCACCGCCACCGTCGACAAGGGCCCCCTGCAGAGCCGGGTCACCGCGACCGGAACGCTGTCGGCGCTGGTGACGGTGCAGGTCGGCGCCCAGGTGTCCGGCCGCATCGCGTCGCTCCACGCCGACTTCAACTCCACGGTGAAGAAGAACCAGGTGCTCGCCGAGCTCGACCCGTCGCTGCTCGAGGCGGCCACCGCGCAGGCCAAGGCCAACGAGCAGGCGGCGCTGGGCAACCTCGCGCGCGCCAAGGCCCAGGCCGCCGACGCCGAGCGGCAGCTCGCGCGCAGCCAGCAGCTCTCGAAGCAGAACCTCATCGCCCAGGCCGAGGTCGACACCGCGCTCGCCGCCCGCGACATGGCCGTCGCCTCGGTCACCGCCGCCGAAGGCTCGCTCGCCCAGGCGCGCGCGCAGCGGCACCAGGCCGACGTCAACCTGACGTATGCCACGGTGCGCTCGCCCATCGACGGCACCGTCATCTCCCGCGCGGTCGACGTGGGCCAGACGGTCGCCGCCTCGCTGCAGGCCCCCACGCTCTTCACCATCGCCGAGAGCCTCACCTCGATGCAGGTCGACACCTCCATCGCCGAGGCCGACGTGGGCAAGCTCAAGGAAGGGCTCGCCGCCACCTTCACCGTCGACGCCTTCCCCGGGCGCGCCTTCGACGGCCGCATCCGGCAGATCCGCTTCGCACCCCAGGTGGTCTCCAACGTCGTCACCTACGACGCGGTCATCGACGTGGCGAACCCCGAGCTGCTCCTGCGGCCCGGCATGACCGCCAACGTGACCTTCGTCACCGCCAAGGCCGACGAGGTGCTGCGGGTGCCCAACGCGGCGCTGCGCTTCAAGCTCGACGACGCTCCGGCCGGCAAGCCCGACGGCGCGCGCGCGGGCGGACCGCGCGGCCGGCCCGACGGCGGCACCGGAGGCTGGGTGCCCGGCCAGAAGGCGGTCTACGTGCTGCGCGACGGGCTGCCGGTGCGCGTGCACGTGCAGCTCGGCCTGTCCGACGGGACCTCGAGCGAGGTCACCTCGGGCGAGCTGCAGGAAGGTGACCTGGTCATCGTCGACAAGCAGGGCGACGGCGCGTCCTCCAGCGGCGGCAAGCCGCAGGGCGGCGGCAACATGGGCGGCATGCGCCGGGTGTTCTGATGCCCGCCCTGCTCGAGCTCCAGGGCATCACCAAGGTCTACCGCATGGGCGACGTCGACGTGCCCGCGCTCAAGGGCGTCTCGCTCACCGTCGAGAAGGGCGACTTCGTGGCCATCATGGGCGCGTCGGGCTCGGGCAAGAGCACGCTGATGAACATCATCGGCTGCCTCGACCGGCCGAGCGCGGGCCGGTACCTGCTCGACGGGCGCGACGTCTCGAACCTCTCGCGCGCCGAGCTCGCGCGCACGCGCAACACCCTGCTCGGCTTCGTCTTCCAGAGCTTCAACCTGCTCGCCCGCACCAGCGCCACCGAGAACGTGGAGCTGCCGCTGGTCTACGCCGGCGTCGCCAGCGCCGAGCGCCGGACCCGCGCGGAAGAGGCGCTCACCAAGGTGGGGCTGGGCACACGGCTCGACCACCACCCGGCCCAGCTCTCGGGTGGCCAGCAGCAGCGGGTGGCCATCGCCCGCGCGCTGGTGAACCGGCCCCAGCTCCTGCTCGCCGACGAGCCCACCGGGGCACTCGACAGCGCCACCAGCCTCGAGGTGATGGCGCTGCTGCAGGGCCTGGGTGACCAGGGCATCACCGTGGTGATGGTGACCCACGAGCCGGACATCGCGGCGTACGCCCAGCGCGTGCTGGTGATGAAGGACGGGCTGGTCACGTCCGACACCAGGCAGCGGCCCAAGCGGGCGGGCGCGGAGGCGGCATGAGCCCGCTGCAGATCATCCGCGTCGCGGTGCGCGCGCTCCTGCGCAACACGCTGCGCAGCTTCCTCACCGCGCTGGGCATCATCATCGGCGTGGCGGCGGTCATCGCCATGGTCGCCATCGGCGAAGGCGCCAAGCGCGAGGTGGAAGAGACCTTCGCCGCGATGGGCACCAACCTGCTCATCGTGATGAGCGGCTCCAACACCTCGGGCGGCGCGCGCGGCGGCTTCGGCAGCCAGCCCACGCTGACCTTCGACGACTTGAAGGCCATGCAGCAGGAAGTCTCGTCGGTGTCGCTCGCCGCGCCGGTGCTGCGCCTCAACGCGCAGCTCCAGAGCGAAGACCAGAACTGGATGACCACGGTGCAGGGCACCACGCCCGACTACCTGCAGATTCGAAGGTGGAAGGCCTCGAGCGGCGCGGTGCTCACCCCGAGCGACAACGACTCCCGCGCCAAGGTGGTGCTCCTGGGCCAGACCGCGGCCGAGAAGCTCTTCGGGGGCGGCGACCCGCTCGGCCAGCTGGTGCGCATCAAGGGCGTGCCCTTCCAGGTCATCGGGGTGCTGGAGAAGAAGGGCCAGAGCCCCAACGGACAGGACTACGACGACGTGGCGCTGGTGCCGCTGTCCACCTTCCGCGAGCGGCTGCAGCCGAGCCTGGGCAACTTCATTCCCGGGGTCATCTTCGTCTCGGTGCGCTCGTCCGGAGAGACGGGCAAGGCGCAGCGACAGCTGACCGACCTGTTGCGCGACCGCCACCGGCTGGGCGCGAGGGCCGAGGACGACTTCTCGATTCGAAACCTCCAGGAGACCGCCAACGCCCAGCAGCAGGGCGCGGACACGCTGAGCGCCTTGCTCGCGTCCATCGCCGCGGTGAGCCTGCTCGTCGGCGGCATCGGCATCATGAACATCATGCTGGTGAGCGTGACCGAGCGGACGCGGGAGATCGGCATCCGCATGGCCATCGGCGCCACGCCGCTGCAGATCATGGCCCAGTTCCTCGCCGAGTCGCTCGCGCTCGCGCTGGTGGGCGGCCTGGTGGGCGTCGCGCTGGGCACCGGCATCGCCCAGCTCCTGAGCGACAAGATGGGGTGGACGGTGGTGATGCGCGCGGACATCGCGCTGGTCGCCACGCTCTTCAGCGGCCTGGTCGGCGTGGGCTTCGGGCTCTACCCGGCCCAGAAGGCCGCGCGCATGGACCCCATCACCGCGCTGCGCTTCGAGTAGCGAAGCCGCCGTGACGGAAGGCCGAGCGAAGGGCCAATCCCCTCGACGGGAGTCCTTCGTCCATGTCAGGAGAACGCCTCATGCACCGCCTCGTCCTGCCCGCGCTGGGCGCCATCGTCGTCTGCTGGTCGACCGTCGCCGGGGCTGCCGAGCCCGGCGAGGTGGTCATCACCACGCGCGACGGCAAGCAGCACGTCGGCAAGGTGCTGAACGAGCTGCAGCGCGGCTACCTGCTCAAGACGAGCAGCGGGACCGAGGTCATCGACTTCTCCGACGTGGAGGACTTCGCCCAGGTCGGCGCGCCCCGTGCCTCGACTGCCGCCGCGGCCCCGGCGGCACGCTCCGGCGAAGTCGAGCGCCCGTGGCTCGAGGCTCGGCGCGGCTTCCGGCCCGGGCTGGGCATCGGCACGCTCACCCTGCCCGGCCCGAACGGGCGCTCTTCCCGACTGTCCATCGCCACGGCGGTCCTGCTGCAGCTGCCGCTCGAGTATTGCTTCGGCCGCTTCGCTCTGCGCGCGACGCCGACGCTCGGCGTGCAGCTGACGAACCTCATCAGCGGTTCCCGCCTCGAGCCGCTGTTCGTCGCCGGCCTCGACCTGCAGTTCCGGCTGAGCCTCGCGGAGCACTTCGGCGTGGGCCTCGGCGTCTACCAGGGGGGCTTCGTGGGGCAGATCCTCACCTACGGCGGTGGCCCGAGCCTCACGCTGGTCGACGTGCGCTTCGGTGCGACCGACCAGCACGAGCTCTCGCTGTGGGCGAGCCTCCCGTTCTGGACCGCCGGCGGCATCGGCGCGCCGCTCGGGGCCCTGTCGTACTCGTACCTGTTCTGACGGCCTCGGCCGCTACGCGAGCTGTTCCCAGCCCTCGCGGCTCGCGGTCGCGCTCTCGAACGAGGTGTGCTTCGCGGGGTTGAAGAGGAACGGCTTCGCGTGGTGCGTGCCGTGCGCGTAGATGCCGCAGAACAGCTTGTTGCCCACGGCGTAGTAGCCCTGGTTCAGGTTGACCGGGTGCATCTCCTCGATGCCCGCGGCGCGCTCGCCGTTGTGGGTCGACCAGTTGAAGTGCAGCACGAAGAGGCCCGCGAGCAGGTTCGCCGGCCCGAAGACCAGCGCGAAGAACCAGGGCCCGAGCAGCCACACCCAGCTGGCGATGAGCACGATGTTGGTGCCGTAGCTCACCCACGCGCGGCGGCGCTCGAAGGCGCGGTGCTCCGGCGTGTCGCCCCAGGTGTCGTAGTACTGCTGCTGGAGCTGCTGCTCGACGTTCACCACCGTGTAGACGACCGTCTTCCAGAAGCTGGGGAAGTTGGGGTGCGGGTCCTTCACGCGGTCGTCGGAGTACTTGTGGTGCCGCATGTGGACGATGTCCCAGCTGGCGAAGCGCACGATGACGATGAGCCCGAGGATCTCGCCCGCGATGCGGTTGATGCTCTTGGGCAGGTTGCCGTGGGTGCAGTTGTGGATGAGCAGGTGCGCCCACGCGAGGCAGAACCACACCACGGGGAAGAGCGCCGCCCAGTACCACTGCGGCTCGCCGATCAGGCTGTGGAAGCCGGTCAGCTGGAACACCGCGAGCACCGCGGCGAACACCAGCAGATAGAAACCGTCGTACTGCAGGTAGAAGCGGCGGTTCTTCTTGAACTGGTTGATGGGGTGAGCGGTCAGGACCTTCATGTGGGGTGCCCCCTCTTCGTACGAAGCGCGGGCCTTCTAGGGATCCTTTCGGTTGAAAGTCGAGCCCGGGGCCGTTAGCGGCGCGCTTGAGGGCGACGCCTGACCCTGTGTAGAGGGCCGGTCAGATGAAGCTCCTGCGGCACGCGAGCGACTGGCGGCAGCTCTTCGTGGTGGGGGCCTACCTCACCATGCTGGTGCTGCTGTTCGCGGTGCCGGAGGCGAGGCACCCGGCGCTGCTGGCGGCGGCCTGCATGTTCAGCTTCTTCGCCATGACGGTGAACCACAACGTGATGCACCTCGGGCTCTTCGAGGACCGGCGGCTCAACCGCCTGTTCCGACTGGTGCTCTCGTTCTGCGCGCTCTTCCCCGTCTCGTCGGTCATCCCCTCGCACAACCTGGTGCACCACCACTTCGACGACGACGGCCAGCCCGACTGGGCCGACCCGCACCACGCCCGCTTCCGGTGGAACCTGCTCAACCTGCTCCACTTCCCCAACATCGTGGGGCCCATCACCTTCTCGCACATCAACCGGTGGCAGCGGCTCACCGGCAAGGCCGACTACCGGCGCCAGGCGACGCTGGAGTCCATCGTGGCCTTCGGCTTCACCGGCTGCCTCTTGGCCTACGACTTCTGGACCACGCTCTTCTTCGTGCTGGTGCCGCAGCTCTGGGGCGCGCGCTGGTTCCTGCGGGTCAACATCATCCAGCACGACGGCTGCAACACCGCGAGCGAGTGGAACCACTCCCGCAACTTCTCCGGCCGGCTCCTCAACTGGTTCTCGGTCAACGCCGGGTACCACACGATTCACCACAACCGCGCCGGCCTGCACTTCAGCCAGCTCCCCGCGGCGCACCAGAAGGAATGCGCCCCGCGCATTCACCCGGCGCTGATGGAGAAGAGCCTGCTCGTCTACCTGGCGAAGACGTACCTGCTGCGCTTCAGCCGGCCGGGCATGGTCGACGTGGGCGAAGCGGAGACCCGGGCGCCCACGGTGGAGCTCGCCTCGCGCGAGGTGCGGCGCGACGAGGCCGAAGTCGCGAGCGCGGGCGTCTGATGCTGACCTCGGAAGTCATGGGCCTCGCGGTCCTCGCGGTGTCCTGGGCGACCGCGCTCATGGTGATGCTCGACCTGCTCATCGACTTCCGCGCGCTGGGCGCCAGGGCGAAGGCGCTGCGCGGCCGCGTGCTTCAGGCCACCGTGGGCGAGAAGACGCTCGGGTTCCACGAGGTCGAGCAGCGGGTGCGCCAGTTCGAGGTCCCGAAGCCGGCCTTCGCGCTCTTCGACCGCGCCCACCGGTGGTCGCTCACCGGCGGCCCGGTCACCGCAGGCACCGAGCCGCTCGAGGTGGTGCCGGCGCCGGGCGCCGAGGTGTGGCCCGAGCTGGGCGCCCAGCAGGCGCAGCCGGTCGACCCGTCGCTCCTCAAGGCGTCCGCCGGCCCCAAGGGCGCGCTCCGCGTGGTGCGCACCGAGCTGTCGCCGGGCACCACCGTGTTCCTCGCCGGCACGCGCGAGGGCGCGACGCTGCGCACCGAGCTCGCCTCGCTGGTGGAGCCGCTGTCCTGGCTGCGCTCCCGGCGGACGCTGGTGCTGGGGCTCATCGCGCTCGACCTGGCGTGGGCGAGCGCCGGCACCGCGGTGGCCCTGTGGCCGCCGGTGTTCGGCCTGGTGAGCAAGCTGGGCGCGGCGGTGCTGCTGGGTCACTTCCTGGGCATCACCCCGCTCGCGGTGCTGGTGCGAGAGAAGTGCCGCTGGCCGTCGCTCGCCTTCGTGCAGGGCGAGAAGCCGCTGCCCGCAGCGCCGCCCCAGCCGCAGGCCTGAGCCCGCGAGTTCCGCGCAATCCCTGCGTCGGGTGCGCGCGTTCGCGCCGGGTTGGCGCGCTTTCCTTGCTGCGGCGGGCCTGCTCCGCGGCCTGCATCTTGCGGTGACCCACGTCATGTCCGGATTCGAGCCCGCGCGGTCGACGATGGTGCGCACCCAGCTCGCGCAGCGGGGCATCCGGGACACCAGGGTGCTCGGCGCCTTCCGGACCGTGCCGCGGGAAGCCTTCGTTCCCGAGGAGCTGATGGACCGCGCCTTCGACGACGGTCCGCTCCCGCTCATCGAAGGGCAGACCATTTCCCAGCCTTACGTGGTGGCGGTGACCGCCGAGGCGCTGCAGCTTCGCGGCCCCGAGCGGGTCCTCGAGGTCGGCACCGGGTCCGGGTACGCCGCGGCGATCCTCGGCACACTCGCGCGCGAGGTCTTCTCGGTGGAACGCCTGCCCGCGCTCGCCAGCTCGGCGCGGGCCCGCCTGGCGCGCCTGGGCTTCGCCAACGTGCAGGTGCGCTGCGGCGACGGGACGCTCGGCTGGCCCGAGCACGCCCCCTACGACGCCATCGCGGTGGCCGCGGGCGGGCCGAAGCTCCCTCCGGCGCTCCTCGGCCAGCTCGCCGTCGGGGGCCGGCTGGTGATGCCCCTGGGGCCGGAAGGCGCCCCCCAGACCCTGGTGCGCATCACCCGCGAGCGCGCCGGGGGCCTGCGCTCCGAGCCGCTGATGCCGGTGCGCTTCGTGCCGCTCATCGGCGAGGGCGGCGGGCTTCCCGAGACCGCCCCGTAGGGTCCGCCCCCTGCCCCTGCCGCCGTGGCATGCCACGCGGCAGGTGGCAATTCACAGACAGACGGTGTGTCGAACGCCGTTCTCGATGTAGCAGCATTGACGCAATTCGAGACATCGTGAAATGCCTCGCGGGATTTCTCGACATCTCGCCGGGAGCAACGCCCATGCGTGTCCTTCTGCTCGTCGCCGCCACCGCGCTGGTCTCGTGCGGCCCATCGCTCCCCGGAGACGAGGACGACGGCGTCACCATCGCGCAGGTCCGCTCGGGGCTGGCGCTGGCGAGCGTCGGCGGCTGCAACACCACCATCGCGAGCGCGCTCAACGACCAGCTCATCGAGGAGCTCAACTGCATCAAGCCGCGGCTGCTGGTGAACTTCACCGGCTCGCACGTCACGCTGTACTCGGCGGTCATTCCCTGGCTCGCGGCCGACGCGGCGAAGGACCTCAAGGACGCCACCGTCGCGCGAGGCGAGCGCATCACCATCAGCTCGGCCTACCGCACGCTCGCGCAGCAGTACCTGCTCTACAAGTGGTGGCAGGCCGGCCAGTGCGGCATCCAGCTCGCGGCGGTGCCCGGCACCTCGAACCACCAGAGCGGCCGCGCCATCGACACGCCGTACTACTCCGCGTGGCGCTCGGCGCTCGGCGCCCAGGGCTGGTCGTGGCTGGGCAGCTCCGACGTGGTGCACTTCAACCACCTCGCGTCGCGCAACGTCTCGTCGGTGTCGGTGCTGGCGTTCCAGAAGCTGTGGAACAAGAACCACAGCACCGGCCGGCTCGCCGAAGACGGCAGCTGGGGGCCTGCGACGGCGTCGGCGATGGCGAGGTCGCCGACCACCGGCTTCGCCAGGCACGGCTGCCCCACCACGGGGAAGCTGACCGGCACGGTGACCCAGCAGGGCACCACCAAGGCGCTGAGCGGGGTGGTGGTCACCGCGGGCGGCAAGAGCGTCACCACCGGCACCGCCGGGACGTTCTCCTTCGAGCTGCCCCCCGGGAGCGTCACCGTCACCGCGGCCAAGACGGGCTTCGTCACCGCCAAGGCGCTCCGCACCGTGGTGCTCGGCAGCACCGTCTCGGCGTCGCTCGCGCTGACCCCGGTGGCCACCACCGGGACCGTGCGGGGCACGGTGGTCGACGCGTCGGGCGCGATGAAGCCGCTCCCCGGCACCCTGGTGCTGGTGGGGAGCCAGATGCTGTCCACCGACGCCGCGGGCGCGTTCCAGACCGTGCTCCCGGCGGGCGCGGTGCGGTGGTCGGTGTCCCGGGCCGGCTTCGCGTCGGCCTCTGGAACCGTCACGGTCACCGCGGGAGCGACGACCACGCTCCCCATCGCGCTGCACCCTTCCACCGCCGACGAGCCGCCGCAGCTGGTGATCCTCGGGCCAGGACCCGACGACGTCTCCGACCTCGCGCGCGTGGTGGTGAGCGGCACCGCGGTCGACGACACCACCACGCTGACCAGCGTGAAGGTGCTGGTCAACGGCGGCGCGGTCACCGAGGTCCCGGTGCAGCTCGGCGAGTTCTCGGCCGAGGTCACGCTCACCCCGGGCGCCAACACCGTGGTGGTCACCGCGCGCGATGCCCTGGGCCAGGAAGGCTCCGCGACCTGGGCTGGCACCTTCCGCGCCGGATTCGGCGGTGACGTGCACCGCTTCGACGACGCCGCGTCCATTCTCTCGGGCGCAGCGCTCGAGCTGTTCGACCCCGACACCGGGACCTCGCTCGGCCAGACGACGAGCGACTCCGAAGGCCACTACGAGCTGGTCGCCTCGGCGCCGGGGGTCAAGCGCCTCCACGTCGAGCACCAGGGCTACACCCCGCGCGACCTGGTGGTGGAAGTGTCCGCCGACGAGCGCACCACGGTCGACGTCGGCCTTACGCCGGGCGAGTCGCCGACCCCTTCGATCCGCTTCATCGAGCCGACGAGCGAAGGGCCCTTCGACGCCAGCGAGCTCACCATCTCGGGCGTGGTCGACGGCCTCGAGGTGAGCTCGGTCGCCGTCAACGGCACCCCCGCCCAGCTCATGGGCAACGGCTTCCTGGTGACGCTCCCGCTCCCCGAAGGCACCACCACCTTCGAGGCCGTGGCCGAGAGCGCCGAAGGACAGAGCGTGCGCGCCTCGCTGCGCGCCACGCGGCTGATGCCGAAGTCGGCCGGCGGGTGCGAAGGCTGTGCGGGCGCCCCTGGCCTGCCGCTCATCCTCTTCGTGGTCGCCCTGGTGCGCCGCCGGGGTTCCCCCGCCGCGCGCCGCCACGACGCCCCGCCCCCGTGACGGGCCGCGGCGAGAGCGCTCGTCCGGGTCGTTCATTTCTGGCAGGGTCGGTGTTCTCGCCTCGAGCGCTGCGGCAGCGCTCGGGCCGCTGACGGCCATGACGCACACCCGCACCATCGACGCCGACCCTTCGGGGCCTCGCCAGCAGGGCACCCAGAGCGACGCAGTGCTCATCGTGCTCCTGGAGTGCGGTCGGCCCACTGCAGGCTCCACCAGGCACCGCCTGACGGCGCTGCAGCAGGTGACGCTGGGGCGCGGGCCGGAGAGGTCCGCGGTGCGCCAGGGCACCACGCTCGAGCTCCTGGTGCCCGACGCGGCGATGTCGTCGTCGCACGCCAGGCTGAGCCTCAGCCACGGCCGCTGGATCATCGAGGACCAGGGTTCCAAGAACGGCTCGACGGTGAACGGCGCCAAGCTGCGCCGCGCGCTCCTCCACCCCGGCGACCTGGTGGAAGCGGGCACCACGCTCTTCCTCTTCGACACCCAGCCCGTGGGCCCGTTCGCGCTCGACACCACCGAGGACGACGCAGCCGCGCTGCTCGACGGCGGGCCGACGACGTTCTCGTCGACCTTCGCGACCCACCTGTCTCTGTTTGGCCATGCCGCCAAGCAGCCATTCCCCATGGTCCTGCAGGGCCCGAGCGGCGCGGGCCTGCAGACGCTCGCGCGGCTCGCCCACCAGCGCTCGGGGCGAACCGGGCCGCTGGTGTCGCTCTCGTGCATGAGCCTCACCGCGCAGCAGCTCGCCCAGGGGCTGGAAGACGCCGCCCGCGGCACCCTGCTCCTCGGCGAGCTGTCCGAGCTGGCGCCCGCGCTCCAGCTCGCGTTGCTCGAGCACCTGCGGGCGCACGAGTCGGGCCGCGAGGCCGCCCGGAGCGCCCGGATCCTGGCGACGTCGCACCAGGACCTCGAGGCGAAGGTGGCCGAGCACGTGCTGCGCGAAGACCTCTTCGCCCGCCTCTCGGGCTTCACCGCCCGGGTACCGCCGCTGGCCTCGCGGCGCTGCGACCTCGGCCTGCTCATCGCCGCGCTGCTGCGGCCCAGGAAGGGCGAGGGTCCTCGCCAGTGGCGCTTCACGCTCCCGGCAGCCCGCGCGCTCGTCGAGCACGCCTGGCCACGCAACCTGCGCGAGCTGGTGCAGGTGCTCTCGCTCGCCCAGGTCGCCGCGGTCGACGGGCTCATCGACGTCGCCCAGGTGCCCCAGCTCACGCCCCAGCGCGTCGCCGCGCCGCGGCCCGAGGCGTCGGCCGACGACGACGCGCGCCGCGACGAGCTGACCCGGCTGCTCCAGGCGCACGGCGGCAACGTCAGCGAGGTCGCGCGGGCGATGGGCAAGGCCCGCACCCAGGTGCAGCGCTGGCTCAAGCGCTACGGGTTGCAGTCCGAGCAGTTCAAGCGCTGACCCCTCCGCGACGCCCGCCGCCGCGCCGCGTCGAGCTGCGCGCTGCACCGGTGGCATGCCACGTGGCAGGTGGCACCGCGTCGCACGCCACGTGGCAGATCAGATTCTCGGGTGGCAGCGTTGACGGAAAAAAGAAACGCGTGGGATAGCTGGGGCGTGTCCAGACGGTCTGGACTCAGTCAATCAGTCGAATGATTGGCTTTGAATGCTGTCCCATTGTCGCACGAACAAAGGCAGACACACCATGAAGAAGATCGATCTGAAGAAGAACGTCGTCCGCTCGCTGGTGGTGAAGAGCGGCGTGAAGGCCGGCGTCCGCTGCCACGTCAGCAGCTAAGACGTTGCCAGTCACGAGCGAGAGCCAGGTGTCAGCCGCACCGACACCTGGCTCACGTTCTGGACCGTCGAACCCCGGAGAGCGCCGACGATGTCCACCAACGTCCTCGCCGAAGCAGCGCGCCTCTACCTGAAGGAAGCACGGCGGCTGAGCTACGACGACGTCCGCGCCTCGCAGCACCCGCCCTACGCCAGCCTCACCTTCGGCGCCGCCGGCATCGCCTACGTCAACTGGCGGGCGGCCCAGGGCGCCCCCTCCCCTGCCGCACACCTGACCGAGGCCCGCCGCTGGCTGGACGCGGTCGCCCGGGCCGGGCTGACCGCCGACGGCTACGTCACCCCTCACTACGCCTCGACCCTGGCCATGCGCGAGCGTTCCCTGGCCACCGGCCCCGACGGGCTCCGCCTGGTGCGGGCGCTCGTCGCCTTCGACCTCGCGGAGCCCCGCGCCTTCACCCGTGAGCTCGAGACCTTCGAGCGCTGCGCCAGTGCGCGCGCCGACCGCCCCGCCGAGTTCCTGCTCGGCACCGCCGGCTACTTCCACGCCGCTCGGAGCCTGGCGAAACACACCGGCTCGCCCCGCGCGCAGACCCTGGCCCGGACGCTCGGACGACGGCTGCTCGCCCCGCCTCGCCCGGGCCAGTCGCACTGGACCCGCCTGCGGAACCTCGGCTTCGCGCGCGGCCAGGCGGGCGTCTTTCACGCCCTGCTGGAATTCTCCCGGGACACCGGCGCCGCGCTGCCGGCCTGGATCAGCGCCGCGCTCGACCGGCTCGCGAGGCGCCTCACCCGCCCGATGGCCGGTGCGAGCTCGTGGCTGCGCCGCAGCTTCTGCAACGGCGCCTCGG
>JAIBBQ010000326.1 GCA_019694595.1 Myxococcaceae bacterium | reverse complement strand
CGCGGCGGCTCACCTCGCGCGCCTGCGCCGTCGCGGTCAGCCCGCCGCCCGCGGGCAGCCGCACCGGGACCGCCCGGGCGAAGGGCCCCACGGCGCGCCAGGCAGCCTCCGAGGAGCGGCCGGCGACGGTGAGCAGCGCGGCGCGCTCCGGCCGCCCGTCCCACGGCTCGAGGGCGAAGGCGAGCGCCGAGAGCGCCAGGTCCACCGTGGTGACGCCGAGCTGCGCAGCCGCTTCGCCGAGCGCCGTCACCTCGGCCGCGTCGAGCCGCTCGGTGTGGAGCCCCACGGGGCCGGGCGACGCCTCGCGGGCCGCGGAGTACGCCTCCGGGTGCCGGGTGAGCTCGTCGCGCCAGAAGGCCTCGGCCACCGGCCGGGTGTCCTCGTCCTGGGCGAGGGAGAAGAAGGGCGCCGGGGCCGGCAGCGCCTCTCCGGCGAGCAGCCGGGCGAGTTCCTGAAGCAGCAGCTCCAGCGACCGCGCATCGGCGGCCGCGTGGTGCACGTCGACCGCCAGCCAGTGCAGCGCAGGCTCCACCTGCTGCACGGCCGCGCGCAGGAAGGCGCCCTGCTCCAGCGCCATCGGAGCCACCAGCACGTCGAGGAGCGCCTCGGGCGTGGCGGCGCCCTGGTGCCTTCGCAGCGGGACCTGCGCGGGCCTGGCCACCAGGGTCAGCGCCCCGCCTTCTCGCACCAGCGCAGTGCGCAGCGCCTCGTGGCGCTCGGCGAGCGTCACCAGTGCGCGCTCCAGCGCAGCCAGGTCGAGCGGACCATGCACCGCCACCACGCCGCTCAGGTGGTAGTCGCGCGGAGCGAGCTGCGGCCCGGCGAGCTCCAGCGCGAGCGCGATGCGCTGCTGCTCCAGGCTGGGGCCGGAGGGCCGCGACGGCGCGCGCGCGGACACCGCGGGGGCCCGGGCGAGCTGGTCGACGAGGGCGCGGAGCGTCGGTTCGGCGAAGAAGGCGCCCAGGTCGAGCCGCCGCGCCGTCCGCGCCTCGACCGCGGCAGCGAGCTGCACGGCGAGCACCGAGGTGCCGCCCAGCGCGAAGAAGCTCTCGTCGGGGTCGGACGCGGCGCCGAGCACCTGCGTCCAGGCCTCCAGCACCGGGCCTGCGCTCGGAGGCAGGCTCGAGCCGCTCCCTCCGCTCGCCGGGAGTGCGCGCGCGGCGAGCGCGGTGCGGTCGACCTTCCCGCTCGGCAGCACCGGCAGGTGGGCGTGGCGCTCGATGGCGCGGGGCATCAGCGCCGCCGGCAGGTGCTGGCGCAGCGAGCGCTCCAGGTCCGCGCTCGACGCCTCGCCCACCACGTGGGCCATCAGCACCGGGTCGCCCTTGGGGCCGCGCGCCACCACCACCACCGCCTGGCGGACGCCGGCGCATTCCAGGAGCAGCGCCTCGAGTTCCTGCAGCTCCACCCGGTGCCCGGCGATCTTCACCTGCGCGTCGAGGCGGCCGAGGTGCTCCAGCACGCCGTCGCTCGCCCAGCGCGCGAGGTCGCCGGTGCGGTACATGCGGCCGAGCCGCGGGTGCGGCACGAAGCGCTCCGCGGTCAGCTCGGCGCGCGCGTGGTACCCGAGCGCCACGCCGGCGCCGCCGAGCCAGAGCTCTCCCGGTAGCCCCGACGGGAGCTCGAACCCCGACGGGCTCACCAGCGCGACGGTGGTGTTGGCGATGGGCAGCCCCACGTGCACGCGAGAGGCGTGGGTGAGCTCCGCGGTGGTGGACCAGACGGTGGTCTCCGTCGGACCGTAGAGATTGAAGAGCCGAGCGCCGGGGAGCGCCGCCCTCGCCTCGGCGCGCAGCGCATCGGGCAGCGCCTCGCCGCCCACCAGCAGCAGCCGGACCGGCGCCAGCGCGGCGCGCACGCCGGGGTGCTGGAGGAACAGCTGGAGCCGCGACGGCGTCAGCTGCACCACGTCGCACGGCGTGCGCGCGAGCACCTGCGCGAGGCCGTCCAGCGCCGCGGAGTCGCCGTCGGTGAAGCAGACCTTCACTCCGGTGGCCAGGGGCAGCCAGGTCTCGAGCGCGAAGATGTCGAACGACGGGGAGGTGACGCCGAGGATGGTGCGCGCGCTCGCCCAGGGCAGCGCGGCTTCCATCGCGCCCACGAAGTTGGCCAGGGCACCCACGCCGACCCGCACGCCCTTCGGCCGGCCGGACGTGCCCGAGGTGTAGATGAGGTAGGCGGCGGCGTCCGCCGGCAGCGGCACGGGCCGCAGCGGGGCGGGCGACACCGAGGCCACGTCGACCACCGGCAGCGCGTGCTCACGCAGCGCGGGCCACTGCTGCCCGTCGTGCACCACGCGCTTGGCGCCCGAGTCGGCGAGCACCCCGCGCAGCCGCTCCGGGGGCCAGGCGCCGTCGGTGGGCAGGTAGGTGGCCCCGCGGGCACCGACGGCCAGCATGGCGGCGACCAGGCCCCGCCCGCGCGGCAGCGCCAGCGCCACCACGTCGCCTGAGCCCACGTCGCCCAGCGCCTGCGCCACGCCGCCCGCCAGGGCGAGCAGCTCGTCTCCGGTGCAGGTGCCGCGCGCGTCGTGCAGCACCACCTGCGCACCGCGGGCCCGCAGACTCGCCACCGCACGCTCGAGCGCGCTCGCCGGTACCGGCGCCGTCGTGGCGTTGCGCGCGTCTTGCCGGGCGCGATCCTTCGGGCCCACCACGCTCAGGGTGCGCAGCCCGGCGCCGGTCCCCACGGCGGCGGCGGCTCCCCGCACCCACTGCTCGAGCCCCTCGGCGAGCGCAGCCGGCGCGCCGTCGGGGAAGGCATCGAGCCGCAGGTCGACCTCCACGCTCAGCGTGCCGTGCTGCGCGCGGTCGGCGGCGTGGATGACGAGCGGGTGCGTCTCCGCGCCCGAGAAGAGCCACTCGATGTGCGCGGGGTGCCCGGCGAACGTGGGGTGGTGCCCTTCGCTCTGGAAGGAGACCAGGCTGTCGTAGACCAGCTCTCCGCGGCGGCCAGCCTGGTCGAGCGCGAGGTCGAAGGGGTAGCGGGAGGCGCGCAGGCCGCGCTGGAGCGCCCGCCCGGTCTCGTCCAGCAGTGCGTCGAGGCCGCCCTGCGCCGGCACCGCGATGGGCACCGGCAGCGTGCCGACGAACATGCCGAAGGTGCGCAGCGACGGCCGCGTCCACCGGCCGTGGGTGTAGGCGCCCACGGTCACCTGCGGCTGGCCGGTGAGCGCGTGGAGCGCTCCGGCGGCGGCGGCGGCGAGGAAGCGGTTGAAGGTGGTGCCCCGCGCGCGCAGCCGGGCGGACAGCGCGGCCCACTCGGCGGCGCCGAGCTCGAAGGAGTGGCGCACCGCACGCGGGCTCCCGCCGGGGCGGGTGCGGAAGCTGGGCTGGCACCGCGCGAGCGTCTCCACCCAGGCGTCGCGGTCCGCGGTGGCCTTGTCGCTCGCGAGGTAGGCCTGTTCCTCGGCGAGGGCGGCAGCGAAGTCGCCGCTGACGTCCACCGGCTCGCCCTGGTACCGCTGGTTCACCGAGCGCGAGAAGAGCGCCAGCGAGGCCGCGTCGGCGATGAGGTGGTGGACCTTCGCGTAGAGCAGCGCGCGCCCGCCGCCCAGCGAGAGCACCGCGAAGTCGGCGAGCGGCCCTTCGAGCGTCGGGCGCGGGGTGCGCGCCTGGGTGGCAGCCCAGGCCCTCGCCTCGCCGAGCGGATCCGCGGCGCGGCCGAAGTCGAGCACCGGCGTGCGCTCGCGGGGAACGCCGGCGACGAACTGCCGCGGCAGACCGGGGCCGGGCACGAGCTGGAGGCGCGCCGACGGCGTCTCGCGCACGAAGCCGTCGACCGCCGCCGCGAGGCGCTCGGCATCGACCGGGCCGTCGACGTGCAGCAGCCCGCTCAGGTTGCCCAGCGCGCTCGCCGGGTACACCTGCTCGAGCAGCCAGATGCGCCGCTGCGCGTGGGACAGCGGCAGCTCGAGGGACGGAGACACCACGGCGGACCAGGACGCCCGTCAGGCGCAGTAGCTCTTCAGCTCGCCCCGGCGGCGAACGTCGGCGGTGGCACAGTGGAACGAGCCGCCGAAGGAGTTGAACCACCGGAAGGGGCACGGCAGCGGCGTGAAGCCCCAGCTCTTGAGCGCGCGGATCATCGGCTCGTCGCCGGCTTCCACCACCACGCGCTTCTCGTCGAGGCTGAGCACGTTCATGTTGATCCACCGGCTCGTCATGTAGAGCGGGTGGCTCAGCGGGATCGCCGGCTCCGGCGTGGTGAACACGTCCCACCCCTTGAACTGCTTGGGGATGACGGGGACGCGCTCGCGGTTGACCAGGAGCTTGCCCGGCGCCAGCGGCAGCAGGCTGGCGTCGATGTGCATGGGGTGGCTGTCGGCGACGTCCACCACGTGCAGGCGGTACTCCGAGCCCAGGTGGCGACGGAGCCACTCGATGCCGAAGGCGTTGGTCACGTTGCTGCGCTGCCCGAAGATGTCGCGCCCGCAGCGGAAGAAGTCGGCCGCGTCGAAGGTGGGCTCGTACTCGGTGATGACCGAGCGGAACTCGCCGTCGTCGCCGGGGTCCTGCCAGTCGCGGTCGTAGAGCGCGTCGCTCAGCTCCGGCTTGGGCGCGGCCGTCCACGTGGCGCCGCCGTGGAAGTACTCCTTGAGCAGACGGCGGTAGGCGAGCGGCTCGAAGTAGCGCGAGCGCCACGCCATGGGCGACTCGATGATCTCCTCGCCCACCACCAGCAGCACGTCGCGCGGCATCGCCGCGTACAGGCCCGCGGGCTGGGTGAAGTGCGGGGTGGCGATGGGCTTGGCGAAGGGCTGCCGGTCGGGGCGCCGCACCTTCACGCCTTCGGCCTCGAGCAGCTTCACCAGCCCCTCGAGCTCCGCGCGCGCCTTGGCGACCTGATCCGCCGGGAACGGCTTGCCGCCTTCGCGCTTGTAGAACGCGTGCTGCGCGGTGGGCATGGTGGCCGCGAGGCTCACGTGCCATTCGGGGACCATCGCGTCGTCGATGATGCCGACGATGACCTCTTCGAGGAGGTCCCACTCGGTGTACGCACGGACGGGGGAGTTCATGGTGTGTGCAGAGCCCTTACCCCACCCTCAACACGGGCAAGGGGGCCCCTGCGCAGCCCTGTCTCACCGGAGTGGCAACTCCGTGACGGCGCGCGTCACCACCTCGCAGGCCGTCGGACCCGCGCTGCTCGACGCGCCCTGACAGGCCCCGGCAAGCGCCGGGAGTTCCTCGATGCGGGTGATCCGCACGCGGCAGCCCTCGCCGCCCGACAGCCCGAGCGACCG